>JAIUPO010000004.1 GCA_020160805.1 Actinomycetota bacterium
TCACCCAGCCGCTGCGACGGCCAAGCGATGTAGGTCTCTCACCTCCATCCGAAACAACAGCGCCTCGTGGCGCACGACATGCTCATCGACCCCGAGGACCGCGACCCCGGCGAAGCGTGCCTCGTCGTCGTCGGCGGCCTGCAACAGCGGCTTGATGGAGTCCCACACCGTGCGCCAGCCCGTGCCGAGCTGACGGCGGATCCCGTTGACCGAGGCATGCTCCCGGCGGATCTGCTCGATCGCCCACCGACAGGCCCGCGCCGTCAACAGGCCGCGTGGGGCAGCGACCTGCTCGTCTTGCTCGATGAACGAGATCACCTCGCAGGCTGGCTCCGGACAGAGCCAGCGGCGCTTGCGCCACACGATCCGCACCGGCCGACCGAACGCGGGTGCATCGACCAGGCGCACGTTCACCCGGCCGTGCCCATGGGCGACCACCCCACATGAGCGGCAGCCCATCGGCCCCGGCGCGGACTCGACGGTCACCACCAGCCGGTCACGACCGTCCCGCTCAACAGCGATCACATGCAGCCCGGGCAGCTTGACGAGCAGGTCGCAACGGTCGCAGTAGTCGCCACACATACGGCAGCACAACGTAGGCTCGGGCATCGTCGAGGTCCTTGAGATCGGTGAGAGGTAGAAGTCCTCCGATCCTCAGGGGCCTCGACCCATTCACCCCTCAACCCGCGACCCGACGCGCCGTGCTCACCCCACACTCACCGGTGAAGAGCCCCCGTGAGCCATTCGACGAACGCGGGTGCTGGGCGGGGTCGGTCGGCGTCGTTCAGGAGTGCGGGGGCGGGTGCTAGTCGTCCCGTGATGTGTTCCCAGCGGGTGATGGCGTCGGCGTAGCGTCCCCAGCGTTGATCAGTCCGTCGATCAGCGACCAGAGCGTCTCCGACTCGCGTCTCTTGTTCGGCGAGCCAGCTGGTCCGTGGAGAGCGAAGTCGATGATCTGGTGCGACAGCGCGATCGTCCCGCGTCTTGCTCGCACCTGATCGAGTGTCTCGCCGCCTCGTGATGAGTCGGTCGCGAGTTGTGTGCGGAAGCGTGCAGTGGGCGAGGATGAAAATGCGGAGGCGGTGGTGAGGAGCGCCGACAAGGGAAGCCGGTAGACCGATCCATCGTGCATCCAGTCGCAGGTCGGCCAGATCGCCGAGAACGGCGCCAAGAGCCCGTAGAGGTCGAGCTGCGTGGTCTCCCAGATGCCACGGGTCGGGTTCCAGCTCGCAATGGGTTGCGCCGTCGGGGGTTGCGTCGCCGGGGTTGCATGAATCACTGTGGTCTCCTTCTGATGGTGGCCGCGCCGCCGGTGACGACAGCAGGCCTCGGACGTTCTCGATGACCACCCATTCGGGTTGGAGTGCGTCGATCGCTCCGGCCATGTGCACCCACAGCCCAGAGCGGGTGCCCGGTGCGAGGCCTGCGCTTTTACCGACGGTCGATACGTCTTGGCAGGGGAACCCGCCGATGAGAATGTCCACGGGCTCGAACTCGTGCCAGTTGATGGGCGCGATGTCGCCGAGGTTCGGGACGCCGGGCCAGTGGTTCGAGCAGACGCGGGCGACGGGTTCGTTGAGTTCGGAGAACCACACGGTCTCGGCATTGAAGACGGGCTCGACGGCGAGGTCGAGGCCGCCGTAGCCGCTGAACAGCGACCCGATCTTGAGTCGCGGCGGCTGGTCTTCCTGGTCGTGCATGAGGACTCCGAATGACGGGCGACCCCGGCCTCAGTTCTTCGCGTTCTGATGCCGGGTTGGTCACCTGTCAGGTGCACAGGAACCCCACGCCTCGCCGTCCTCGTCACGTCGAGCCTCAGCGTCACTCGAACGCCCGCCTCGCCCTCGCCGACCACCCAGACCACTCGTCGCTCCTGCCCACCTCCTGAGCGGACACGCGTCTTGCAGGTCGTCTTCCGTTCTATGAGCATCGACAGCACCATCCGCGCGGTGCGGCTCATCTTGTGCGATCTCGCTCAAGCTCGGCATGGTGGTGCTCCTCTCGTGCTCCTGCCTGAGAGTTGCGCATAGGGCGGCCAGGTCTTCCGCGCACGCCGAGCCCGGCGTAGAGTGGAAGACGAGGCAGGTTCTCCTCATATTGCGGGTCCTCCGGGACGGCCCTCGGGCACTCATACACGTTCTGCCTCCTCGACGGAGAAACACGTGTGTTGAGAGGACCATCATGTTCCGCTTCATCTGGATGCTCAGCGTCCGTACCCGCGACTTCCTCCACCGCTACATGCCGAGCAACCGGCTGCTCGCTGCCATCCGCACGCGGCGCGGTCTCAAGTGGGGTTTCCCCGCCATGCTTGTTGCCGTCCCCTACGACCTGGTCGCAACCATCTGCTCCAGCCTCGTCGCCGACGGCGGCCCCGGTTGGCTTCACTTGGTTGTGTTGTGGGGGTGTTGGAACGGCTTGAAGTTCATCGTCATGGGTCCGGTCAGCGTCGTGCTGCTCGTCCGTGCGCGTATCCGTGAGGCGATGCTCCGGCGCGACGAGCGGTGCGAGGCGCGTGCCGGCGAGCGCGAACCGCTCGTGCTCGCGTAAGGCTCAGCTCAGGGAACATCGCGGGTCAGGAGGCAGTGGCCATCCGGCTGCGTCGTCCACCGCCCTCACGAATCGGAACGCCCTGCTCGGCCAGCGCGCAGCGAACCGCCTGAGGCCCCGCACCGACTTTCAAGCCGACCTCTACCAGCGTCAACCCGCTGTCGTAGAGGTCGGCCGCTTCATGAATACGGGAAGGGTCGAAGCGACCACGGCGGATCGGGACCTTCCGCCGCGTCAGATGCTCCGCGACCGTCCGGCGGTGGATGCCGAAGCGTGAGGGCAGTTCCACGAGCGTCGCGCCGTCGCGGTACCTCGCCACCAGCTCGTCGACCTGCTCAGCCCGAAGAAGGGTTTGAGCCATCCCAAGTGAGCGCACCACCGGCCCCTGGAGTCCATCACGGAGGGCCGAGACGGTCGTCGGTCTTGCTTGTAGAACCCTCGCGACCTGCGCAAAGATAGGGTTTTCAGGTGTGGGCAGGGGTTCTCAAAGTCTCTACGGAGGTCCACCACCAAAAAATGGACCGACTCCGTCGGTCCATTTTTTGTGGTCGGTCCCCCATTTCAGGTGCGTAGCAAAGTCCGTCCACGGGTGGCCGCGTGACCACAGTCATAGCGGGCCCGATTGGCGAGGACGGCCTCCACGTTGGACTCCGCCCACTCCCGGAGCGTTTCGACCGGCGTGGTCAAAGTGCGTCCCAGTTCACTCAGCTCGTAGTCCACGCGCGGGGGAGATGAGGGGGTCACGGTGCGCACAACGAGCCCGTCGCGTTCCATCGAGCGGAGTGTCTCGGTCAGCACTTTTGGCGTGATGGTGCCTATCCGGGCGCGAAGTTCGCCGAAGCGAAGAGCGTTGGGGACGAGGGCCAGCACAATCAGTGGAGCCCACCGGTCGGTGAGGTGACGCAGGACGGTTCGCGAATCGCACGCCGGGTTGAGGACATCCGGGACTTGGTTCATCTCATCCTTGGTTACGTTGAGGTATCTGATATCCAATCCATACCATTATGCCTGCACGCTCGTTTTCCACCACCAAGGGGTCATCATGAGAATCACTGTCATCGGAGCTACCGGGATGATCGGATCACGCGTTGTCGCCGAAGCCGCGCAGCGCGGCCACGACGTAACCGCGCTCAGCCGGTCCGGACGCGATGTGCCTGGCGCCGCGACCGCCGGAAAGCTCGACTTGAGCGACACAGCAGGAGTCCGCGAGGCGATCGACCAATCGGACGCGACCGTCATCGCCGTGCCGTCCGATCGCACCGGCGGCTCGCATGAGCCGACGATTGAGGCCCACCGCAACCTCATCGCCGACCCGCCGCGGCAGCGCGTCCTCGTCGTCGGTGGGGCCGGGTCACTCGTCGTCGACGGAATCGCGCTTAAGGACTCGGCCGGGTTCCCCGTGGAGTACCGCGCCGAAGCCGAGACCTTCACCACCATCCTGGACCTCTACCGGGAGTCCGAAGGTGTCGACTGGACCTTGCTTTCCCCCGCCCCGGTTATCGCCCCCGGCGTGCGCACCGGCGGCTATGTGACGGGGGCTGACAGCCCCGTCGGCGCCGAGATCAGCGCGGAGGACTTCGCGGTCGCCGTGCTTGACGAGTTGGCGAACCCAGCGCACCGCTTGGCTCGCTTCACGGTGGCCTCACGCTGATGACCGAGCGTGCCCGGCGCCTGGCTCGCCGGGCACGGATGACGGCAGGTCAGACGCCGCCCGTGCGCTTGGCCCGCTCGATGGTCGTGGCCATCGCGGGGGCGCCGTCCTCCGGGTAGCCCTCGTCGCCCGGGGCGACCCCGGCGGCGGCGATCTTGTCGAGGACCGCCATCCCCGCCTCGGTGAATTCCCCGAAGACGGTGTAGTCCGGGCGGAGGCGGGAATCGGCATACACCAAGAAGAATTGGCTCCCATTGGTGTCCGGGCCGCCATTGGCCATCGCGAGCAGGCCGCGCGTTTAGTTCTTGCGCGATCCGTCCGAGAAGCCCGGCCAATTGGGCAGGGCGTTGGCGGTGGTGAGTTCGTCCTTGAACCAGTAGCCCGGGTCACCCCAGCCGGTGCCGAGCGGGTCACCGCACTGCAGAACCGAGAGGGCGTATGGGGGTGTGTGATAGGCGGTCAATCGGTGGCAGTTGGTGCCGTCGTAGTACTTCTGGCGGGTGAGATAGAGGAAACTCGCGACGGTGCACGGCGCCCCGGCCTTGTCGAGAACGACCGGGATGTCGCCGTGGTTCGTCTTGAGGACGACCGAGGCGTTGCCGTTGGTTTGCGCATTCTTCGGGTCCGGCGGTAGCCCGACCCAGGTCGAGTAGGTCTGGTCTTCCAGGGGTGTGAAGGCGCAGGCGCCGGTCGTCGAGCCGAGGTCGGACTGTCCGGCTTCGCTTGGGCGGCCGGCGCGATGGCGGCGGTCGTGGCCAGAGCCAGGGTCGCGATAGCGGTGGTTTTGAGGGTGCGGGCGCCCCCGCGGCGGCCGCGGGCCGGGCCGGGTCAGCCGGAGGCGAGGCGGGCGCGCTCGGCGGCGTAGTCGGTCAGGTCGGTGACGTCCTCGGCATACGGGCTGGCGATGTCGTCCTCGTCGTCGAAGGCGTCGGCATAAACCGCTTTGGCCTTCATCGTGTAGGTCGGGGGCGGGACCGGCACCGGCTGCCAGCCCTCGCGGGCCAACTGCTCGGCTGCCGCCTGCTTCTCGCTCGCCTCGACAGCGGCCAGGTCGTACAGCTTCTCCCCCACCGCGGCCGGCGCGCTCTCGACAACGGCGACGGGTGCCGGCTCCTCGGCGCGGGCCGTTGCGCGCGAGGACTCGGCGCTCGCCGCTCCCTGAGTATGACGAGTGGTCCCGCCCGCACGAACCGCCCCGGAGCGCGCCGCCGGACGGGCCCCCGAGCGGGGGTTCGAGCGACGAACCGGCTCTACGGGACGCGACCCAGCAGTCGGGCGCGACGCCGCGGGGCGAGCGCCTCGGCCGGCTCGGCGCGCAGCGTTCGCCGCCGCCACCGAGCGACGCAGCCACCACATCGCGGCAATGGTGAGCGCCAAGGACACCAGCGGGAAGCGAATGCCGATCAAACCGCCAAGGGCCATGGCCGAGGTGATCAGGGTCAGCACGAGCGCCCCGGTCACGAGCACGCCACGAGTCGAGCGGCCAAAGACGGGCGCGCGGCGCGCACCAGCGGACCCGGCGCGACGAGCCCCGGCCACCGCCCGGCCCTGCGCCGCCCGCAACCGATCCCCAGCACCAGCACCAGCCGAACGGGCGCGACCCAGGGTCGGGGACTCCGCCACGGTCGCCAGCAGTGACTCGGCGCGCGAGACCGTGGCCTGAGGGCGGTGCACTCGGGCCGCCGACGACGCAGGGCGCTCCAGCGACGCCTCAGGTTCGGCACCAGCACGGTCCAGGATGCGCATCGACTCAGAGAACCGGTCGACGGTGCGAGCAGTTGTCAGATGTTCACGTCGGCCGAGCCAGTGCTGCACGAGGAAGGCAGCCCACAAGGCGATGACAAGGAGAAAGATCAGGCTGCTCGGCTGCACGGTCCCCACCGTATGTAGGCTCCTCGCGCGAGCGCGGGACCGCAAGCGGTGTGTCGCGCATGTGGCTGCTGTGACTGGCGCGATTCGCCGCTTTCAGCCCTCCGTCGGCCCGTTTTCCGTGGCCCCGGCGAGGAGGCGCCCCACTAGCCCACCCGGCCCGATTTCCTCCGTTGTCACGGCAAATGAGCGGTGATCGCGCCACGCCCCGTCGATATGCAGGTAGCGCGGCCGCAGCCCCTCGTCCCGCAATCCCAACTTGCGCACCACGGCAAGCGAGGCGGCGTTCTCGGGCCGGATGTTGATCTCGATTCGGTGCAAGCGGACAGCCGAGATGGCGTAATCCCCCGCCATCGCAACCATCATCGGCGCCACGCCCCGCCCCGCGAACTCTTGCCCGACCCAATACCCCACCGTGCACGAATAGAACGCTCCCAGAGTCACATTCGACAAATTCACTTGCCCAGCGAGCGCGCCGTCGACGGTGGCAACGAAGGGCAGCAGGCTGTCTTGGGCGGCCTGCTTGCGTTGTTTGCGCAGCGCCTGCGCGAACGAGAGCGTTTGAGTCGGGCCGTGGGGGTTGGTGGGATCCCATGGCCGCAGCCAGTCCCGATTGCGTTGGCGCAGTTCAAGAAACTCGGCACGGTCCGAACGCTCCAGCGGCCGAAGGACCAGCCGCCCGCCGTCGATCAGCCGGCCCGGCAACTCGACCGGCCACACCCTTGACCGCACCTAGTGGTCGCCTCCTCGCACTTGCGAAAGCAGATGCGGCAGAACACTTTCCAGCACGGCGAGCGCGTCGCGCACGCCACCAGTCGAGCCCGGCAGGTTGATCACGACGCACCGACCGACCAGTCCCGCCACGCCACGCGAGAGCATGGCCGAGGGTATGCCGCGCGCCACCCCGTCGGCACGGATCGCCTCGGCGATCCCGGGGATCTCCCGGTCGAGGACGGCGCGAGTCACCTCGGGCGTCGCGTCCGTCGGCGAGCAGCCGGTCCCGCCCGTCGTGAGGATCAGGTCGTATGCCGTGACCCCCGCACGCAGTTCGCTCGCCACCGGCTCTCCGTCCGGCACGACCCGCGGCCCGTCGATGGCAGCCCCCCAGCCACGAAGGGTCTCAGCGATCAACGCGCCCCCTCGGTCGGGATACACCCCCGCGGCCGCCCGCGTCGACGCGGTGATCACCAGGGCCCGCACCCCGGCCAGGGCCGTCATGCGGGCGCCGACATCATCGTGTTCACCATCCGACGCACCACCCGCAGCGGCCGCGGAGGGGGACGTCATACCGCATTCGCTTCCGCCGAAACCGACGCGTCCTCGACCCAATCCCCAGACCGGCCACCGGTTTTCGCGGTCACGCGGATGTCCGTGATCCGCCCGTGCTTGTCCAGCGCCTTGACCATGTCGATGACCGTCAGGGCGGCGATCGACACCGCCGTGAGCGCCTCCATCTCGATCCCCGTCCGGTCGGCCGTGCGAACCGTCGCGCGGATATCCACACCATCGTCGACCACCGACAGGTCCACCTCGACGGCATGCACGGCGATCGGATGCGCCAACGGAATCAGGTCAGGCGTGCGCTTGACGGCCTGGATGCCGGCGACCCGGGCCACGGCCAACGCATCACCCTTGCTCACCGTCCCGTCTCGCAGAGCCGCAATCGCCCTCGCGGACAGCAGAACTCGCCCAGCCGCCGAAGCCGAACGCGCCGTGATCTGTTTCGCTGACACATCGACCATGTGCGCCGAACCGTCAGCGCGCACATGCGTGAGCCGATCCGGCCCGCCGCTCACCACGTGCTCCCCGGCTCGCTGAGCAGCCACACCTCAACGGGATCGCCAGCCACCATCCGCGTGGTCTCTGCCGGCACGATGACCAGGCTGTTGGCCCGCACGAGATCCGCAATGAAGTGCGAGCCTTGTCCCACAACGGGATCCACGAGCCAGTCCTCTCCTGACCGGCTTGTCACAGCGCGCGCGATCTGCGTGCGCCCTGCAGGCGAGGAGAGCTCGTGCCCCATCACGCCCTGCACCACCCGCCGCTCGTGCGTCGCGCCCATCATCGCCTCCAGCGCCGGCGCGACAAAGACCTCGAACGACACGAAGGCCGACACCGGATTCCCCGGGAGCGCGAAGATCGGCACCTGCTGCTCACCAAACAATCCGAAGCCTTGTGGCTTGCCCGGCTGCATCGCCACCTGGACGAAATCGATGCCCCGCTCATGGAGAGCGGCCTTCACCACGTCATACGCACCCATGCTCACGCCACCGCTCGTGACGAGCGCATCGCACCGACCCGCGAGGTCGGCCAGCAGCGCAACCAAGGCATCGGGATCGTCGGTCGCGGCGGACGACGCCACGACCTCGCAGCCCAACGTTCGCACGGCCGCTGCGAGCATGATCGCGTTCGACTCGTGAATTTGCCCGGGCGCCAACGCTTCTCCCGGCGGAATGAGTTCATCACCCGTTGACACGATGGCCACTCGCGGCCGCGGCCGCACCGGGAGCCGGGGGTGTCCCGTCGACGCGGCCAGCGCGAGCGTGCGGGCATTGACCCGAGCCCCAGCGGGTATGACGAGTTCCCCCTCCTGCACGTCCTCACCGGCCGGCCGGATCGAGCGACCCGACTCAACCGCTTCGGTCACCGCCACCCGCTCAAGGCCGCCATCGGTTCGCTCCACCATCACAACGGCATCGGCACCGGCCGGCATCATCGCGCCGGTCATGATGCGCACGGCTTCACCCGGCCCAACCTGCAATCCACTCGCGTCCGCGCCCGCGGCCACCTCGCCAACGACCGTGAGCGTCACCGGCGTGGCAGCCGAGGCGCCGACCACGGAGGCGGCTCGCACGGCATACCCATCCATGGCGGAGTTGTCGAAGCCCGGCAGCGGGACGCGTGACGAGATGTCCGCGGTCGTCACAAGGCCGAGACAGTCCGCCAGCGCCAGTTCGGCAGGCGGCAGCGGACTAATCGCGGACAAGATGGCGTCCCGATGCTCGGTGACGGATCGCATTGCGGCTCAGACCTTTCCGGTCAGCACGGCACCGTCCGCGATCGGTCCCGGCCGGTCAACCACAACTTCCCCCACGCAGCGCACCCCAGCACCAAAGGTGGCGTCCGCCGAGACCGTCAGCGCGGTGCACTCGCGCAGGCTCGGGGGACCAGCCGGGAAGCGGGCCAAGAAATCGGGCACGAAGCGGTATGCCGAACCCAGCCTGATCGCCGGTTCGGCATGGTCGATGGTCGCGACCAGTTGCGCGTCCTCATCCATCTCAAAGATGTCGGACTGCACGAGCAGCAGCTCATTGGTCGACTTCACCGGCCGGAATCTGTTGCGCGGCACCGAAATTGCCCGCGATCCCTCGAAAACCTCGATTGCGGCACCCATCGCGGACTCGATCTGGACGACCTTCGGGGAGCCGGCATCGGTCGGATCGACGGTCTTGCGGTTGACGATGACGGGCAGCCCGAGCACGCCGCCGCGCTCGTCGAGCAGGCGCGCGAGGACGTCGAGATCGACCCACAAGTTATTGGCGTGGAAGAGGGTATGCAGGGTGTTGTCCTGGAAGTACTCGTCCTCGCCGGGCGCAACCATCGCGCTATCGCGCAGGATCAATTGGCCGTCCGATCGGCGCACGGCGAGGTGCCCGCCCTTGCGGTCGTTCGCGGTGCGCTCGCACACCTCCGCGGCATAGGGGATGTCATTGGCGATCAGCCAGGCCGCGATATCGGGATCGCAGGTCGCGCCGAGATTGTCCGCATTGGACAAAAAGACGTAGCGAATCCCCTTGGCACGCAACGCATCCAACAGACCCGTCCCCTGCAGTGAGACATAGACGTCGCCATGCCCCGGCGGGCACCATTCCAACTCCGGGTCAGCCGGCCACGCGACGGGCTCCAGCGTGTCGGCGGTCAGCTTCGGCTCGGCATTCTGCAGGAAGTCCAGCGGCAGCCCGTCGACCTCCAATTCGGGATAGGCGGCCAGAATCTCCAGCGACTCTTCCCGGGTCCGGAAAGAGTTCATGAGCAGCAACGGGAGGTCCACGCCATAGCGCGCCCGCAGGGCCAGCGTCTGGCGGGCGATGATGTCGAGGAAAGTCAGCTCGCCGCGCACTTTCAAGGCTGTCTTGGGGCCTGACAGTCCCATGCTCGTGCCAAGACCCCCGTTGAGCTTCACCACGGCAACTTTGGCCAGCGCCGCCCGCCGGTCCGATTCGCTCGCCACGACGCCAGCCAGCGTCTCCACCTCTCCAAGTGGCGCGATGCTCGCCTCGGGAATCAGCCCCTGCTCACCCGACTCGATCATCCGATAGAAGCGCTCGAAGGTGTCGATCGCCGCCGTCGATGCCCCTCGCTGCGTCATGGCTGCCCGAGACTGCGCGAGTCCGCTCTCACTCATGGGTCCAACCCTACGGGCCGCGGCCGTAGCATTCGGAGGCGTGGGCCGCACCGCCAAGCAGCAGATCCGCGCGCAGCGCCGCACCGCGCGCCGCGACATCGCCGCCACCCGCGATCTGGCGGCCGATGGGGAGCGGCTGGCGGTCGTCATACTCCCGCTCCTGGAGGCCCTCGAGATCGGCCCCGGCGACAGCGTGACCGCCTACGAATCCTTCCCCGAGGAGCCGCAGGTCCAGGAGGTATGCCGCCTGCTCACCGCCCGCGGAGCCCGCATCTTGGTGCCCATCACCTTGTCCACCTTCGATCTGGAGTGGATCGACCTCGCCGACCCCGCCCGAAACCCCCTCGGGGAGAACGCGATTGGTGAGTGCCGACTCGTCCTTGTACCCGGTTTGAGCGTCGACACCAGCGGCACCCGGATCGGGCAGGCGGGCGGCTGCTACGACCGCGCGCTCCCCCGCACCCGGCCCGGGGCGACCGTCGTCGCGGTGCTGCACCCGGGCGAGCTGCTGCCATACCCCCTGCCCCACGACAGCTGGGACCAGCCGGTCGACGCGGTGCTGACCGCCGATGGACTGGCGTGGACCGCCCATGGAATAGCACGCCACGGGCCGCACTCGCCCTGACAGGATGGGCGAAACCGCCCCACCCCACGGAAGGCCCCCATGGTGCCCCTGGCCGCTGAACCCGCCACCGGGTTCACGCTGGCCGACCTCTCCTCGCTGCTGCTGATCGGCTCGCTGACGCTGATCCTGTGCGCGATGGCGGTGCGCCTATCGACCAAAACGGGTTTGCCGTCGCTGCTGCTGTATCTCGGCGTCGGGATGCTCGTGGACGCGGCCGGCATCGAGTTCCGCAACGACCAACTCACCCTCGTCCTGGGGTATGCCGCGCTGGTCCTCATCCTCATCGAGGGCGGGCTGACGACTTCGTGGGGGGGCATCCGACGGTCGGTCGCGCCGGCGGCGCTCCTGTCGACGGTCGGGGTGGTCGTCTCGGTTGCCGTCGTGGCGCTCGCCGGGCGCTTTCTGCTTGGCTGGTCGTGGAATACGGCACTGCTCGTCGCGGCGATCGTCTCGTCGACGGATGCTGCGGCGGTCTTTTCCGTGCTGCGCGCGGTGCCGCTGCCGCGCCGGCTGACGGGCATGCTGGAGGCGGAGTCGGGTTTCAATGACGCCCCGGTCGTCATCCTGGTCACCGCGCTGGCAACACGCGCGGCCGATCCGGCGAATGGCGTGGGCCCCCTCGAACTCGTGGGTCTGGCGATCCTCGAACTCTCGGTCGGGGCGCTGATCGGCCTGGCCGTCGGATATGTCGGCGGTGGTCTGATGCGGCGTGCGGCCGCGGGTAGTTCTGGGCTGTTCTCGATCGGCGTGGTCGCCGTCGCCGTGCTCGCGTATGCCGTGGCCACCTCCGTCCACGCCTCCGGCTTCATCGCGACCTACCTCGCGGCACTCGTCCTGGGCAACCTGCGGCTGCCGCATCAGGCGGCGGTGCACGCCTTCGGTTCAGCACTCGGGTGGCTGGCCCAGATCGGACTTTTCGTGCTGCTGGGGATGCTCGCCGCCCCATCCGGCTTCGCGGCGCAGATCATCCCGGCCCTGGTCATCGGCACGGTGCTCTTGGTGCTGGCCCGGCCGCTATCGGTCCTGGCTTCGGTGTCCTGGTTCGGGTTCAGCGTTCGGGAGCAGGCGTTCTTGTCGTGGGCCGGGCTGCGCGGCGCGGTGCCCGTTGTGCTGGCGACCGTTCCGGTGATCGCGCGCGCCCCGAATGTGGAGTGGATCTTCGAACTGGTCTTCGTGCTCGTCGTGATCTTCACGCTGGTCCAAGCGCCAACGCTGCCGTGGCTGGCGCAGCGACTTGGGGTCATCGAGGAACACCGGGCCCGCTCGCTGACGATGGAGACCACGCCCCTGGAAGAACTGGGCGCCTCGATGATGCACGTCGCCATCGGCCGACGCTCGCATTTGCATGGCGTCGCGATCTTTGAACTGCGCCTGCCGGACGGCAGTGACATCACGCTGATCCTCCGCGACGGCAAGACCATCGTCCCCACGCCCCGCACCCGGCTGCTGCACGGTGACCAGTTGTTGCTCGTGACGACGGACGCGCAACGCGCCCGCACCGAGGAGTTGCTGCGCGCCGTCAGCAAGGGCGGCCGCCTGGCCGAGTGGTCCACCGCCGACACCCCCCGCCGGCTGCGCAAGCGCCCCGGCCGCCCGGCCAGTCCGGCCTGACCGCCGCCGCCCAACCCGGCAGAGCCACTAAGGAGCGGAGGCGGCCGACCCGCGCTGCGGCATTTATCCTTGATCCGCACTCGCCCGCCCCGGCGCGGGCCGTCACCTCGGAGGACACCTTGCCCACGTATGCCTATGCCTGCGCCGACTGCGGCCACGCCTTCGACATCGTCCAGTCCTTCAGCGACGACTCCTTGACCGTCTGCCCCCAATGCGAGGGCCGGCTGCGCAAGCAGTTCAATGCTGTCGGCGTCGTCTTCAAGGGCAGCGGCTTCTATCGCACCGACTCCCGGTCCGGCTCCAAGAGCAGCACTTTGCCAGCCAAGACCGAGGGCTCCGCCAGCACCGGCTCGAGCGACTCGGCCACCTCCTCGCCGACCTCGACGAGCCCGACCAAGCAGTCTTCGTCCACAGCCGCCAGCACCAATTCGTCGGTTTCCACAGCTTCTTAAGGCCGGGTTCCGTCACGCCGAGCCGGCCCGTAGGGTCGCGGCATGACGGCATACGACCCAGCAACCGGACCCCGCGCCGAGATCGGCGTGATCGGCGGCTCCGGCTTCTACTCCTTCTTCGACGACGCCGAACGCGTGCGTGTCGAGACGCCTTTCGGCGAGCCCAGCGACGACCTCGTCATCGGCACGGTTGCTGGCCGGTCGGTCGCCTTCCTGGCGCGGCACGGCCAGGGCCACCGCTTCCCGCCGCACCGCGTCAACTATCGCGCCAACCTGTGGGCCCTGCGCGCCGTCGGCGTCCGGCAGATCCTCGCGCCCTGCGCCGTCGGCTCGCTGCGCCGCGAGCTCGGCCCTGGCAGCGTCGTCGTGCCCGACCAGGTCGTGGACCGCACGTGGGGTCGGGCGCACACGGTGTATGACGATCCGGGAGCCGTCGTGCACGTCTCGTTCGCCGAGCCCTATTGCCCGCGCGGGCGGGCGGCCACCCTAGAGGCCGCCGCTGCCCGCGGCCAGACCGCGAAGGATGGCGGCACGCTGGTGGTCGTCAACGGCCCCCGCTTCTCCTCCGCTGCCGAGTCGCGCTGGCATGCTGCTCAGGGCTGGGACATCGTCGGGATGACGGCCATGCCCGAGGCCGCCCTGGCTCGTGAACTCGCCTTGTGTTTCACGACGATCGCGCTGGTCACTGACCACGATGCCGGCGTCGACGACATCCCGGCCGTCACGCATGAGGAGGTGCTCGCGGTCTTCGCCCGGCATATGTCGGCCCTGAAGGAGACCGTCCGCAGCACGATCGCCGCCCTCCCGGAAGCGGAGACGGATTCGGACGCGAGTTGTTCGTGCCGTCGGGTCTTGGACGGGATCGACCTGCCGCAGCCGCTGCCATAGAACGTGCCATAGGACTTTGAGATTCAGGGGGAATGATCATGGGGAAAGCACGCGGGCGCGGTCAGAGCGCTCTCGGCGCGACCCGACAGGCGGCGCTCGGACCCGACTCGCCTTTTGCGGGGTTGATCGGGGCTGGGCGACGCGCGGCGCGGCGCCGCACGGTGCTCCGGCGAGTGATCGCGCTCTTGACCATCCTGGCTGCCGCGACGCTCGCGCTGACCCAGATATCCAGTGCGCGCCAGGCCGGCGCCGCGGCAGCGGCCACCTCGACGGAAGACTCGACGAGCGGCAACGCCTCGGTCGGCGGCGAACACAAGGACGAATCAGGCGACCTCGGTGACCTTGCCGGGGCCGTAGGCGGTGCGGGATCTGGCGCAGCTGCTGGCGAGCCCGATTCGGCTACTTCCGGCACCGGCTCCCGAGCAGCTGATGCCGGCACAACCACTGGAGAAACGGACAGCAACGACCGCACCACAACGCGAGGCCAGCGCGGTGCCGAAGCCCTCCCTGCCGGGCGGGTTGGCGTGGTCGTCGGCATCGACGAGGCGCTCGCCGCCCGGCTGCGGGTGGGCGATCAGGTCGATGTGTACGCCGTAGGCACCGGCCAGCGCGTGGCGCGTGGTGCGCATGTGGTGGATGTGACACGCCCGGGCGACGGCAGCGCCGAGGATCCAGCCGCGAGCGCCTGGGCATCCGGCGGGGCATCCGTCTTCCTCGCCGTCTCCACGCGCGAGGTGGCCCGCATCCCCGCAGGCCAGAGCGCTGGAAGCGGACCCGACGCGTTCTTTCTCACCGTCACGCCCCGCGACAACGCGTCAACGTCCTCGTGAGTGCGACGCCTCCTTTACCGCACCTACCCGACCCTCGACAAGACCTCGGCGCGAAAAAGTTCCCGATGTTGGGTATCCTTTTCCTCGGCTCGCTCCCGAGCCCGGCGCCTCCCGACGGATGTGATGGCGCCCTGTAACCCCTCACCAAAGGAACAAGGAATCCCATGAAGGGCTTCAAGGACTTCATCATGCGCGGCAACCTCGTTGAGCTTGCCGTCGCGTTCGTCATCGGCGCTGCCTTCGCGGCCGTCGTGACGGCTTTCACCAAGATCATCGTCGAGTTGCTGGCCAAGGCCGGCGGCGCCCCGAACTTCGATGAGTGGCAGCCGGGTGGCCTGGTGTCGGTCGGCCCGTTCCTGACCGCGCTCGTCGCCTTCCTCATCATGGCCTTCGTCGTGTACTTCTTCATCGTCAAGCCCTACGAGGCCGCCAAGGCGCGCTTCGAGAAGCCGGCTGACGAGGCTGTCGACCCGCAGATCGCCCTGCTGACCGAGATCCGCGACCAGCTCGCTCGTCGCTGAACCTTCAGCGGTGAATCGCCCGACCTGATCGGGCGGTACACGCGCCTATGACCAAGGGCGGGTGGAAAGGATTCCCTTTCCACCCGCCCTTCGTCATGTCTGGACACCCAGCCGCCCAGCGGAGCGCAGATCTTGCCGCCGAGCAGCCTCATCGCTCGGAGCGCTGCTATAGCTGCGCTCCACCGCAATGTGAGCTCTCGCCCGCGAAAACCACTCTCCGGCAGGTCAGCCCCAGTGCGGCGGCCGCTGCTCAGCGATCCACCGATCCCGGCCGTCGCCCCCAGCCGCCACCTCGCCCCACCCGGCGTCCGTGTCATCGCGGGTCTGCCCGCCGGCGGCATTCGCCGAACCGTCAATCGACGCACCACCCGTCGGGGGCCGCGAGGCGCGACGTGACCTTGGGATCGGCCCCGTTCGGACATCACCTGCGGCCAGTCGTTCCATGGCGGCCACGATACGAGCCTCTTCGCGAGCCGGGTCGCGGAAGAGGTCGACATTGAGGATCTTCAGCGGTCGCCAGCCGAGCCGTCGCAGTTGCTCGTGCACCAGTCGATCCCGCATGCGGGTGCTGCCGAGGGCGGCATATGCCGGGCCGTCGGTCTGGATCGCGAGGCCGCCGGCGCCGCGAGCGAACGGATCGGAGACCGCCAGGTCAACGACACCCGGCAGGATCCCCGGGCGCGCCCGCAACCCGCGCGCCTTAAGGCGCCGGGCCAGATCGGCCAGCAGCACGGAGGCCTCACCGGTCGGAAGATCGGGCGCCGCGGTCAACGCATCGGCCAGCAGCCGCAGCCCGGCGCGCGCCGGTCCCGGCCCGGCCGATTCGCGCACCACCGCCGGGTCGAGGGTATGGAGTACGGCCACTCGCGTCCGCCCCCGCGTCAACGCGGCCGTCAAGAGGGCGGCACCGGTCGTGCCTGCCACCTCCGCCGGGGCCGTCTGCCCGAGAACGACCAAGACCGCATCGCGCACCAACCCCGTCGCGTGCGCCCCATCGACAACGACAAAGGGCTCGTCTCCGTCGTCGGCGAAGAACTCTTCGACGGAGGAGTCCATCGCGGCGGCGAGGGCGGTGCGAATGCGGTCGGCCATCTCGGGTGTGAGCGTGACGACCGCCAGGCTCTCCTTCGGCGCCAAGCGCGCGGCGAGCAGCGCCGCCCGCACGGTGTGCGACACCAAGCCATGGTCGTTCTCGGTGATCGCCGCCGCCTCAACGCGATAGGCCCCCGTGTCACGAGGCGCGGGGAAGCGGCGCATCGTCCCGGCATACGCATGCGCCACCGGCCACTCCATCAGCCGCGCGTCCCGCGAGCGGTAATGCCAGCCGAGTCGGTGCACGGGCCACAAAGCCGCAGCCTCGGCGAGAAGCGACGGTCCCCGATCGGCCCGCGAGGCCTGACCCCCCGCGGTCGCCGTGAAGGGCACCGGACCGGGCAGCGCCGAATCCCCGAGGATCAGCGCCTGCCGGGCGCGCCCGAGCGCCGCAGCCGCCTCCGCCACCGAGAGACTTTGGGCATCCTCGACGACGACCAGATCAACGCTGAGCCCGGCGGGCAGGGCCAGCCCGACGGCATACGGACTGGTCAGCCAGATCAACGGCACCGACGGGTCGAGGCTGGACGCGATGCCCGCCGCGTGGCCGGCCTGCAGTGACCGATCGACATCCTGGAAGCGGGTCCGCGCGGCGCGGAGGTGGTCGCCGGTGGCGCGGGCATACCCCGGGTCCGACGCGGTCACCTGCGCGAGAAGCGATGCGAGCCAGACGAATTCGACCTCGGTGGGCACCGCGTCCGGGCTGACCCTCCGGGCCGCGAAGTCGTCGATGAGTTCGCCGAGGCCCGCCTCGCGGGCGCGGGCCAGATCGGCATTGGTGTCGGCGAGCGTATGCAGTCGCTCCCCCGCCCCCGCCAGCTCCGCCATCCGCTGGTGCAGCGCCGGCACGGGTTCGTGGAGCAGGTCCGGGTGGCCGTCGATCAGGCGCGACACCAGGCTCGCCTGCTCGGCGAGCGTGTCATAGGCCGCCTGCGCCGACGCGATCCCCTGGACCTGACCGGGCATGATCCGCGAGCCGCGCACGTGCTGCCAGAGCGGCCGGCTCGCCAGCGCGTCGCGCACCAGCGCGTGGAGGTCGCTCGGCGAAGCGCCCGGGCGCAGCAGCGCCTTCACCGCCCGCTCGTGCTTCCATCGGCCAAAGGCCCCGGAGCCGTCCGCGGCCGCCCACTCCTCCAGCGGCGCATCGAAGATGCCGAGTCGGAAGGCGTCCAGCACGCGGGTCAATCGGCCCATCCCGGCGATGAACTCGCCATGGTCGGCGAGCGTGGACATCGCCGGGACATCGATGCCATCGAAGGTCCGCCGGAAGTCGCTGGCGAAGCCGGCGAACCGCTCGGCGCTCAAGGCGGTCACGGCGTCCAGAGCCCGGGAGACGTCGGCCACGTCCGCGACCTGGGCCCCCCACCACAGGTCCTTGGGCTCATCGGCGGCCGGCCACGCGCCATCGGCCGCGGCGGCTTGCAGATCGCTTGACCACTGCCGCACCTGCTCCGGCCCGAAGGCGCGCAGCACCTGCTCGGGCAGGCGCACCTTCGAGCGCGGCGGATTCGGGTGCTCGCACACCGCGGCGATCCGCTCCTGCAGGTCGTGCAGCGACAGACCGTGCGGCTCGTGCACCCGGTGCATCCGGCTCACGTGCTCGCGCAACTCCCGCCCGGCCGAACTCCAGTCGGACTGCACCTGCGCGGCCCGCACCGACGGGCGGCGCGGCCCGCTTCCGGCCCCGGCCTGCGGCGCCCGGAGTATGCCGGTGAGCCCGGCATGCGCGAGCCGCCCGGCAATCGCGGCGCGTGATCCCGCGGAGGCCGCGACGATGAGGGTGCGTTTGCCGGCGAGCGCGCGGTCGGCGGCGATGTTCACGACCGTCTGAGACTTGCCGGTGCCCGGGCCGGCGTCCACGACGACGGTCCGCCCGCCACGCACCGCTTCCAGTACGGCGATCTGGTCGGGATCGGCGTCCAGGACGGTCGGCATCTCCGGCTCGGCCGGCGCGAAATGCCGGCCCTTGTCGGGGCCGAGCGCCGTGCCGCGGGCGAGCGGCCCGAGCAGCGGGTGGCTTTCGGCCGCCGCAATGACCTCACGGAAGGCCGCAACCGCGGACAGCTTCGCGTACGGGAAGGTGGTCAGCCACATATCGGGAGTGATCCGCCACCCCGGCGGGCCGGCCCAGGCCCGGTTCAGGGCTTCATACGCGCTGGTCGGGTCGAAACCGTGCGTGCGCACGGACATGCGCACGAGCACATCGAAGGGAATATCCGTGCCGCCGGTGCTTTCCAGGAAGCTACGCAGGGCGGGGTTGAACTCCAACTCTCCGGTGGCCACGACATCGAATTCGGTCTGCCGGGCGTCGTGCGGAAGCACCTCGCACGGGCGCAGGAAGACCGGCGCGCTCGGCTTGGGGCCGCGCCGCTCGGTCCAGGTCGCCCGGCCCACCGCGAGAAAGCTGCCAGGGACGCCGCGTTCACGCTCCAGTTCGAGTTCTTTGGCGCGGATGGCGCGGGCCCGAGAGATCGCCCGCTCGCGCGCTGCAGGCTCACGGTAGAGCTCCGTGAGCCGGGTCTTCTTGCCCGCCAACAGCTTCGCCAGCCCGCCCGGATGAGCGTGGGTGATATCGAGCGCGACGGCGTGATCGGACCACAGCAAGGTGTTGGGGCCGGAGTGGGCTACCAGTTGCGCGCGCCACCCGGCGATCCGCTCCGCCGCCGCCTCCGGCGAACCGGGTCGGGGGGCGGGCGCGGGGGTCACGGTGGCAAGGCTAATCCACGCGCGAAGGGCCTCAGACCGGCCGATCCACGGGCGCCTCGGCCGCTCGAGCGGAGGCGGTCGCGGCCATCGCCGCGATGGCCATGATCGTGAAGGCACCGACGAGGGCGACGTGCGCCAGCCAGGCGTAGCCCCAATGCTGAACGATCACCCCGGCGGCGGCCCCACAGATGGCTGCGGTCAGGCCCATCCCGAGATCGGCGAGGCCCTGACCTGCCGGGCGCTCGGTCACGGTGAGCGGCCCGACGAGCAGCGTAGACCCGCTGATGAAGGCCGCCGACCAGCCCAGCCCGAGCAGGAAGAGCGCGATCGTCAGCAGCACCGAGAAGCCCGCCGCGCTCAGGCCCGCAAGGACTGCCGAGATCAGCAGGATCGCTCCCCCGGCGAGCGCCACATATGGCGCCCCGAACCGGTCGACCCCGATTCCCCAGATTGGCGCGAAGGCGAACATGCCGAAGATGTGCCCGCTGATGACGAAGCCGACGATGGCCAGGCTCGCGTGGCCGTGCACGAGGTGCAGCGGAGTCATCACCATGACCCCGACCATCACCGCATGGCCGAGCGCCATGATTGCCACGCCTTGACTGGCCTCGGGGTGGCGTCGCAGGGCCGCAACCCCGCGGCCTAGCGAGCCCTTGCGCGGCGCCGCTTCCTCGCCGCTCAACTGCCGCGACAACAGCAAGGGGTCCGGTCGCAGCAGCGCGGTGATCGCCACGGCCCCAAGCATCAAGACGACGGCCGAGACGACGAAGGGCCCGGCCAGCACGTCCAGTCCGAGGGCTCGGGCGATCGGCTCCGCTGGGCCGGCGAGATTCGGGCCGAGAACCGACCCAAGGGTGGTGACCCAGACGACGAGCGATAGGTCGCGTCCGCGGTGCGCGGGGAGCGCGAGGTCGGCGGCGGCATACCGGGCAGCACTATTGGCGGCGCTCGCGGCCCCAAGCGCCGCCGAGCCGAGCAGGAAGAGGGCGAAGGACCGGGTCGCCGCGGCGGCGACGATCCCGAGCGCGCCGAGGGCGGCGACGACATACGCCAGCGTCAGGGACGGGCGGCGGCCTGCGCGATGCGCGACGGTGGCGATCGGCAGGGCCAGCAGGGCCGCGCCAAGTGTCTGGAAAGTGCCGCCGAGACCGGCCAGGTCGGTGCGGCCACTGATCCGCTCGGCGAGCAGCGATCCGACGGTCGCGCCCGCGGCGAGGCCGACGCCGCCGAGAACCTGGGTGAACATCAGCGTGCGCAGGGTGCGCCGCTGGGCCTCGGCGCGACCGACCATCTGCACGGACGCGAATAATAGTGGGCCCCATCTTGCGGACCGTCCGCGTGCCCGGGCTGCGGCGGGGACGTGATTGGCTGGCCCGCATGGCCGCAACCTTGCATCCTCGACTCCAGCCTCAGTTCGACACCGTGGTCGCGCGCAATCCGGGGGAACCGGAGTTCCAGCAGGCGGTCTTCGAGGTCATGCATTCGCTGAACCCGATCGCCGGGCAGCGCTCCGAATACGCGCAGTGGTCGATCCTGAAGCGGATCTGCGAGCCGGAGCGGCAGATCATCTTCCGCGTGCCGTGGGTGACCGACGACGGCGAGGTGCAGATCAACCGCGGCTTCCGGGTCGAGTTCAACTCCGCGCTCGGGCCCTATAAGGGCGGGCTGCGCTTCCACCCCTCCGTCAATCTCTCGATCATCAAATTCCTCGGCTTCGAGCAGGTCTTCAAGAATGCGCTGACGGGTATGCCGATCGGCGGCGGCAAGGGCGGTTCCGACTTCGATCCCAAGGGCCGTTCGGATGCCGAGATCATGCGCTTTTGCCAGTCCTTCATGACCGAGCTGTACCGTCACCTCGGCGAATACACCGATGTCCCGGCTGGCGATATCGGCGTGGGCGGCCGCGAACTGGGCTATCTCTTCGGGCAGTACAAGCGGATCACCAACCGCTACGAATCCGGCGTGCTCACCGGCAAGGGCCTGGCCTGGGGCGGCTCGAAGGTGCGCACCGAGGCGACCGGTTATGGCACGGTCTTCTTCGCCCAGCGGATGCTGGAGGCGCGCGGCGAGAGCTTCGAGGGCAAGAAGGTCCTGGTGTCCGGCTCGGGCAATGTCGCGATCTATGCCATCGAGAAGGTCCACCAACTCGGTGGCACGGTGATCGCGTGCAGCGACAGCGATGGGTATGTCGTCGACGAGGCGGGGATTGACCTTGAGCTGCTCAAGGACCTAAAAGAGGTGCGCCGCGGCCGGCTCAGTGAGTATGCCGATGCTCGCCCCGGTGCCCGCCACCAGTCCTCCGGGTCGATCTGGGAGGTGCCCTGCGATATCGCGTTGCCGTGCGCGACGCAGAACGAGTTGCCCGCGGACGCGGCGAAGTCGTTGCTGGACAATGGGGTTCGACTCGTGGCGGAGGGCGCGAATATGCCGTGCACCCCCGAGGCGGTCGATCTTCTCCAGGGCGCCGGCGTGCTCTATGCGCCCGGCAAGGCCTCGAATGCCGGTGGTGTGGCGACGAGCGCCTTGGAGATGCAGCAGAACGCCAGCCGCGACTCCTGGCACTTCGAGGAGACCGAGGCGCGGCTGCAGGAGATCATGACCGATATCCACACCCGCTGCGTCGAGACCGCCGAGGAGTTCGGCGACCCCGGCAATTACGTCCTTGGTGCCAATCTCGCTGGTTACCTCAAGGTCGCCGACGCCATGGTCGCCCTCGGCGTCATCTGAGCCTCAGCGCAGCAGGCTGATGCCGAGCGCGATCATGACGACCGCGATCACGGCATCGAGGACGCGCCAGGCCATCGGACGAGCGAAGACCGGGGCGAGGAGGCGGGCGCCATACCCCAGCCCGGTGAACCACAGCAGCGAGGCGCCCGCGGCGCCGGCGGCGAACCACCAGCGCTGGCCGGCGTGGCTGGTGGCGACCGAGCCGAGGAAGACCAGCGTGTCGAGATAGACGTGTGGGTTGAGCCAGGTGAAGGCCAGCACGGTGAGGATGGCGGTGCGCAGGGGCACCGGTCCGCCGCCGTTTGCGGCCGCGTCGAGATGTTCGGCGTGCAGCGCGCGGCGGGCCGCGAGCAGGCCGTAGGCGATGAGGAAGGCCGCTCCGAGCCACTTGACCGCAGTGATCAGACCAGGAGCGGCCGCGACGAGCGCCCCCATTCCGCCCACGCCGGCGATGATCAAGACGGCATCGGAGAGCGCGCAGATCGCGACGATCGGCAGCACATGCTCGCGGCGAATCCCCTGTCGCAGGACATAAGCATTCTGCGCGCCGATGGCGATGATCAGGGCCGCGCCGGTGAGCAGTCCGGTGAGCGCGGCGGCTGCGGGGGATTCCATGACGGCAACGCTAGGTCGGCCGCCCTCCCCAACGCCAACTCACTTTTCTGACGAATCATTAGAGTTTCTGTATGGACGTGAGTCTGGAGCAGCTGCGCACCCTCGCCGCGGTTGTGGACGAGGGCACCTTTGATGCCGCGTCTGTGGCTCTCGGTGTGACGCCATCGGCCGTGAGTCAGCGGATCAAGGCACTGGAGGTGGCCTGCGGGCGGGTGTTGTTGACGCGCTCCAAACCGGTGCGGCCGACGCCACCTGGACAGGCGATGCTGCGGCTGGCGCGATCGAGTACGCAACTGGCCGACGACACAGCGCGCGAGTTGGGGCTCGGGACGAGTCGGTCCCACACGCGCTTGCCGATTGCGGTCAATGCCGACTCGATGGCGACCTGGTTCCTGCCCGCCGTGGCGCGACTGCCCGCGCGGCATCGAGCCGTCTTCGATGTCCATATCGACGATCAGGACCGCACCTTCGAGTTGTTCAGCAGCGAATCTGTGCTGGCCGCGGTGACATCGGTGGCTCGGCCGGTGCCGGGCTGTTCGGTGACGCCGCTGGGCACGATGCGCTATTTCGCCTGTGCGGCAGTCGATTTCGCGGACGCTCACTTTCCTGACGGGCTGACACCCTCGGCACTGGCCACCGCGCCGGTGGTCGTCTTCAACCGCAAGGACAGCCTGCAGCACCGCTTCCTGCGAGAGTTGGCGGGGCGCGACCTCGATCCGCCGACGCACCACCTGCCCGCCTCGGCAGACTTCCTGCGCGGCATCCAGCTCGGACTCGGCTGGGGGCTCGTGCCGGTGCTGCAATGGCAGACCTTAAGTGATGCCGACTCGATCGTCGGCCTGGCGCCGGATCGGCCCGTTGATGTTCCGCTCTACTGGCAGGTGTGGACCTTGGACTCGCCAGCGCTGCAGGCCTTGACGTCCGTCGTCACGGCGGCAGCGGCCCACAGCTTGCTGCCGGTGCCCGCGGACTAAGGTTCGTCAGGCGCAGAAGTCACACCGTCCCGTGGCCGGCAATGCCATGAAACAGCTGGGACAGAAGGACATCGGGCGCGCTTCCGCGCGGGCGGCCGAAGCCCGAGGGCGGGATGCGGCGCTTCGCGAGCTGCTGCGGACCACCGGGGCCTTGGCCCGCCAGCCACCGGCGGGCTCGGGCGCACCGGCCCACTGGTAACACGCGATCCGCTCGGTTGCCGCGAGGTTCTCGCGCTCCCGCGAAGACGCCGGTTCGGGCCGGTCATAGGCCGCGAGCGCACCGTCATACAGCTCCCCCACCTTGCCGTCGGTGGTGACGACCAGGGCAGTGAGGCAGGGTATGCCGTCGGCCCGAGCTGCCTCGGCCACGGCGGTCAGGCAGTTCCCAAGCCACTTGCTGGCGGGCACCAGGGCGCTCACACCGGTGTCGGCTTGGATGCGGGCCGCAAAGTCGGCGTGCCCGATCGTGCCCATCGGCCGGGCCGCGACACCGGCGAGCAGGTCTCGCGCGGCAGGCACCCATCGCGCGTGCGCCGCCGTTCGGCCCACGGTGTGCCCCGTCTCGTCCTGGGCGAAACCTCCGATAGCCATGGGCATCCTTTCGCGTGCGCCGGACCGTCCCTTGGCAGGATATCGGGCACTCCTTTGCGGCCTGACGGACGTTGGGCCGTCGCCAAGCGGCCCGAATCTTGCTGTCTCGGGACAGAATCGGCGAATGGCTGTCATCCTGCTTGCCCTCGGATCGCGAGGCGATGTGCAGCCCATGGCGGTCTTGGCTGGGGAGCTGACCCGCCGTGGCCAGGCGGCGCGGGTTGTCGCGACATCAGATTTCGCTGGCCTCGCCGCGGGCTGTGGCGCGGACTTCGTGTCGATTGCGGCCGACAGCCGGGAGGCCGTCGCGATGACCCATGCCCGATTCGGGCGACAGCTGTTCAGCCACCCGCTGGGACAGGCCTGGCTGTTGCGACGCTGGCTGGCCCTGATTGCCGAGCCGGTGGCGGATGCGTGCCTCGAGTCGATTGGGCCGGGCGATGTCGTGCTGTCCGGAATCCTCACCCGAGGGGTTGGACTCGCGCTCGCCGAAGCCCGCGGCGCCCGGCTGGTGACGGTGCTGCATACCGGCCAGGTGCCCACGCGCTATGCCGAGAGTCACTTCGCCTTCGACCACTTCCGGGGGCGGGCGACATACGACCTGCGCGGAGCGCGGCTGAGCTGGCGGATCGCCAGCGGCCTCGGCGCCCCGGCAGCGTATCTCGCGCGGGCGAAACTCGGGTTGCCGAGGCTGGCAGCCGGTGCCACGGCAGGGGCGGCCGATGCCTTTCCGGTGATCGTCGCCGCAAGCCCACTCGTGGTCCCGCCAGCTCACGATTGGCCGAAAAATGTTGTGTCGACGGGATATCCGACTCCGCGCCAGGAGTCATTCGCGCCGGATGCGGAGCTTGCCGCCTTCCTCGACGCTGGGCCGGAGCCTGTGTATGTCGGGTTCGGCAGCCTCGGCGCGAGCGGCGCCCACGACAACCTGGCGCCGGTGATCGAGGCGGCGCGCCTGAGTGGCCGGCGGATCGTCACGCCGGCCGTCGGTGGCGCGGCCGCCGGCTCGATCGACCGGCGGGTGCACGTGATCGACTCGGTGCCGCATGACTGGCTCCTGCCGCGGATGGCCGCCGTCATCCACCATGGGGGCGCCGGCACGACCTGGGCCGGATTGCTCAGTGGCCGGCCGTCCGTCGCCGTGCCGTTCGGAGTCGACCAGCCCTATCAAGCGCACCGGCTACACGGCCTAGGGGTCGGGCCGGAACCCATTCCGGTGCAGCGCCTTTCGGGCACATCACTGGCTCGGCTCATCGCCCAGGCAACCTCGGGGTCGTATGACGAACGCGCCGCGGAGGTTGGGCGGGTGGCACGGGCGGAGGACGGCACGGAGGCGACCATCGCGGCTCTCACGCGGTGGGGTTATCTCTGACCGAGGGACCTCTTACCCGCTGGTAACCTCAGGGGAGTTCCCGAATCGGAGGCCCGATGTCCGACTTCCCGTATGCCGACCGCTTTCATGTGCACCGCAGCTTGCCCGCGACTGGCAGGAACCGTGCGGAGGTGCTCGCCGAACTCGACACGATGGCGCGCGAGGAGGACGCCACCTGGGAGACCGGCAAGATCTCGGGGACGATGTACTGCGGGGATCACGATCACTACGCATTCCTCAGCGAAGCCTTCGCGAAGTTCGCGCATGTCAACGCGCTGCAACGCGACTTGTGCCCCTCGCAGACGAAATTTGAGGGCGAGATCATCGCGATGGTGCTCGACCTGATGCACGCGGACGCCGTCACGGCGACGACACCCGCCGGCCTAGTCACCAGTGGCGGAACCTTCAGCATCCTGCACGCGATCCTCGCGTATCGGGAGTATGCCGCCGCCACCCGCGGCATCTCGGCGGCCGCCGGGCGGCTCCCCAATCTCGTCAAACCGGAGACCGCACATCCGGCCTTCGACAAGGCCTGCCACCTCTTTGGTATCGAAAATCGCACGGTGCCAGTCGATCCCACGAGCACCCTGGTGGATCCGGCCACGGTGGCCGAGGCCATCGACGACAACACCATCGCGATCATCGGATCGGCGGGCAACTATCCCTACGGCACGATCGACCCGATCGCCGAGTTGGGCGCACTCGCCCTTGCCCGCGGCGTCGGGATGCATGTCGACGGCTGCCTCGGCGGCTTCATCCTGCCGTTCGGGGAGGAGTTGGGCTATGGCATACCCGCCTTCGACTTCCGCGTGCCCGGCGTCACGTCGATCTCGGCCGACACGCACAAGTACGGCTATGCCTTCAAGGGGTCCTCGGTAGTTGTGTTCTCGGACAAGGCGATTCGCAATGCGCAGTACTTCCATCAGCTCGGTTGGTCGGGCGGGAAGTACATGTCGCCGGGGATGGACGGCTCCCGATCCGGAGGCATGCTGGCCTCGACGTGGGCATCGATGGTCACACTCGGCCGGGAGGGTTATCGCGGCTATGCCGATGCCATCTTCGCCACCGCGCGGGAGCTGATGGCGGCGGTGCGATCCCACCCGGACCTGCGGATCATGGGTGAGCCGACTTTCTGTTTTTCCTTCACCAGCGATGCCTTCGACATCTATCACATCGCCGACTTCATGAAGCCGCGCGGCTGGCGCTTCAACGGCCAGCAGTATCCCAACGCAATTCACCTGGCGGTCACCCGTCCCCAGACGAAATCCGGTGTTGTGGAGGCTTTTTCGGCCGATCTCGCCGAGGCCGTCGAGTACGCCCGAGCGCAGCAGGCCGCTGGCCGCATGACGCAAAGCGGCGCGATCTATGGCGGTGTCGTCGGCGGGCTGAGCAGTGAGGTGGAGAGCGTCATGACGATGATCATGGACGGCATGCTCGACACGCAGCAGGCGCTGCCGCCGAGGGCGTGACGTGACCGAGGACCTGGTCCTGACCGTTGACCTCGGCAGTGGCGGCCCGAAGGTCGGCTATGTCACGAACACCGGCCGCCTGGTGTGGACGTGGTACGAACGCGGCGACATCTTGCGCGGGAGCGCGGCACAGGACGCCGACGAATGGTGGCGCACGATCGTGATGGCAGCCCGGCTGGGCATCTCGAGTGGCGCGGTCGCGGGCGAGCGCGTAGTCGGGGTGGCCTGCACCGGCCAATGGGCGAGCACCGTGCCGGTCGACGCCGATGGCACGCCGGTCGGCGAGTGTCTGATGTGGAGCGACACGCGCGGGGCGGAGCATTCCTCGCGCCGCTTCGGAGGCCGCGTGCAGGGGTATGCCGCCCGCCCCCTCGCCACCTGGCTGCGCCGCTCGGGTGGCATCCCGAGCCCGGGTGGCGCCGACCCGATCGCGCACATGCTGCACTTGCAGCACGACCGACCGGAGGTCGTGGCACGCTGGTTCCTCGAGCCGGTGGACTACCTCACGATGCGGTTCACTGGACGCGCCGCGGCCACACCGATGTCGATGACGGCCGCCTGGTTGACCGACAATCGCGACCTCTCTCTGACGGCATACGACCCGATCCTGTTGGGGCACAGCGGGATCGATCCAGAGCGGCTTCCGCCGCTGGTGCCCTCCGGCTCGCTCATCGGTCCGGTGCGGGCCGACGTGGCGGCCGCGATCGGCATACCCACGAGCGCGCAAGTTGTCACCGGCTCACCCGACCTGCACGCCGCGGTCCTCGGCTCGGGCGCCGTGGGCATGCTCGCGCCACATGCCTCCCTCGGCACCTCCGCGTGGGTCTCGTGCCCGGTTCCGGCCAAGAAGACCGATGTGCTGCGCTCCATGGCGTCGGTGCCCGGTTATGGCGATGGCCGCTACCTCCTCGCCGACAATCAGGACAATGCGGGCCGGGCGCTGGAGTGGTTCCGCGAGACTTTCGCCCCCGGGGTGGAGTATGCAGACCTGCTGGCCGCGGCGGCAGCGGCCCCACCGGGGTCCGGATCGGTGATCTTCACGCCGTGGCTGACGGGCGAGCGCTCCCCCGTCGACGACCGCAACGCGCGCGGCGGCTTCCACAATCTCTCGCTGGACGCCGGGCGCGGCGACCTGACGCGTGCCGTTCTCGAAGGCGTCGCCTTCAATCTGCGCTGGTTGCTCGGCGGGGCCGAGAAGTTCACCGGCCGCCGTCTCGAGGACATTCGATTGGTGGGCGGCGGGGCGCGTGGGGACCTGTGGTGCCAGATCCTCGCGGACGTCTGCGACCGGCGCTTCGAGCGCGTCGCGGACCCCTTGTATGCCGGCCTGCGCGGCGCCGCCCTGCTCCACTCGCTCGCGACGGGCGCGGTCACCGCTGCCGATGTCGCGTCACTGGTGCCGGTTGATCGCATCTTTGAGCCCGACCGGGCGCAGCGCGCGGTTTATGACGCGCTCTTCGGTCAGTTCCCAAAACTGCACTCGCGCAACAAGAAAATGTTCGCCGCCCTCAACGGCTGACGCGTGCGCCACCCCCACAGCGGCCGCACCTCGTAGGGTTGGCCCATGGCCAAGCCCACCGCCGTCGGTGTCCAGGCGGGAGATCGCGCGGTACGCGTCTCCTCCCCCGACCGGGTGATCTATCCCGCGACGGACCGCACTCCGGAGGTGACGAAGGTGATGGTCGCGGAGTATTTCGCGTCTGTCGGCGATGGCCTGATGCGCGCCCTCCGCGACCGGCCGACCGCCTTGGAGCGCTGGACGAAGGGGGTCCTGCCGGGGATGACGCTCGGCACCGGGCGCCCCGGAGAGAAGGCGGATGCGTTCTACCAGAAGAGGGTTCCGGTCGGCGCGCCCGATTACCTCCGCAGTTGCGAGATCACTTTCCCCTCCGGCCGCACGGCATACGAGGTGTGCCCGAGTGAAATCGCCGTCCCGGTGTGGTGCGCGCACATGGGCACGCTGACCTTTCATCCCTGGCCGGTCCGGTGCGACGATGTCGACCATCCCGACGAATTGCGCATCGACCTGGACCCGCAGCCGGGCACCGATTTCACCGACGCCGTGCGCATCGCGGGCGTCGCCCGGACGCTCTTGACCGAGCTCGGGATCACCGGCTTCGCCAAGACGTCCGGGAACCGCGGCGTGCACATCTATGTCCGCATCGAGCCGCGGTGGACTTTCGAGCAAGTCCGGCATGCCGCCATCGGCTTCGGCCGAGAGTTGGAGAAGCGCGATCCCGGGGTCACCACGGCCTGGTGGAAGGAGGAGCGCGGGGAGCGGATCTTCATCGACTTCAACCAGAACTGCCGCGACCGGACGATCGCCTCGGCATACTCCCTGCGCCCGAAACCCGGTGCGCCCGTGTCGACTCCGATGAGTTGGGAGGAGCTGGCCGAGGTGACCGACCCCACGGCATACAACCTCTTCACGGTGCCGGATCGCCTGCGCGAGCATGGCGACCCGTGGGCGACGATTGACGACCGGGCCTTCTCGATCGAGCCGCTCTTGACGTTGTATGAGGAGTCGGGGCTCGGAGAGATGAACTTCCCGCCGGACTATCCCAAGATGCCCGGCGAGCCACCGCGCGTGCAGCCGAGCAAGAAGGTCGCCGCGCACTGGGACGCCGACGGCAACCGAATCCCGGACTGACCGTCGCCTCAGCCCTCAAGGCC
Source organism: Actinomycetota bacterium (assembly GCA_020160805.1). Lineage (GTDB taxonomy): Bacteria > Actinomycetota > Actinomycetes > Actinomycetales > Dermatophilaceae > Nostocoides_A > Nostocoides_A veronense. Next base: position 29,619 of record JAIUPO010000004.1, read on the forward strand.
GTGGCCACACCCTGGTCGCGCGCGCCGGCGCCGACGGCGAGACCGTCGAGGTATGCCTGCCCCCGGACCAAGGAGACGAAGGCCAACCCGACCAGCCGGCCGGTCTCAAAGCTCGTTGCGCCAAGGCTGGAGATCGCGGTCTCCACCGGCCGATTGCGCAGCAGATCGACGAGCGCTGCACCCCCGAGCGGTTCCTGATCGAAAGCTTCCGTGGCGAGCGTCCAGATGTCCTCGGGTTGGCGACCCCAGGCCGAGCGTCCGGCGGGTGGCCGTCCCGTTTCGGCCTCTCCTGGGCCCGAGTGCCCATCGGCCTGGTCGTTCGGCGTGCCCCACCGGGGGTGCTCGTCGGCCTCGAGTTCTCGGATCGTCAGCTACATGGCCCAAGTCTCTCGTGGGCGTCCTGCCTGCCACTCGAAAGCGCGCGGCCGAACCCCTGGCATTTCCGAGTGCTCACCGGCCCCGCTTCGCTCGTATGGTGAACGGATGCCGCTGCGCTTCCTCGCCGTCTCGTTCGCTTCTCAAGATCCCGAGCGGGTTGGCGCCTTCTGGGGCGCGATGCTGGGACGCGATCCCACCACCGGGGCGGGCGGCATACTCCTGCCCGGCTCGGCGACCCAATGCGGGCTGGCCTTCCACAAGGCTTCGCGGACCGACGGTCCGGGGCGGGTCCACCTCCACCTGACCAGTGGAAGCGCCGCGGCTCAGCGGGCGAGCGTCGAGCGCGCAATCGGGCTCGGGGCGTGCCACCTCGATGTCGGCCAGCGACCCGAGGAGGGTCACATCGTGCTGGGCGATCCGGACGGAAATGCCTTCTGCGTCATCGAGCCCCACAACAACTACCTCGCCGGGACCGGCTTCCTCGGCGAGCTGGCGTGCGACGGAACCCGGGAGGTAGGGCTCTTTTGGAGTGCTGCTCTCGATTGGCCGCTGGTGTGGGATCAGGACGAGGAGACCGCGATCCAGTCACCTGTGGGCGGCACGAAGCTCGCGTGGGGCGGTCCGCCGGTGGCGCCACCCGACGGCGGGGAGCACTTCATCGTGACGGCCGTCGACCCAGCCCGGGAGGCGGAGCGGTTGTGGTCGCTGGGCGCCCAGCTACTAGCCGAAAAACCCACCGGCGCAATCGAACTCACCGATCCCGATGGCACGCGATTCGTCCTGATCTGCGACGCGTCAGTCACCCGTTCTGGTAGTCGCGGATCCACGCCCCCATCCCCGGGAGGGTGAACCGCAGGCGACCACGGCCCGCTGCTTCGATCACACCGCGGTCGATCAGGCGGGCCCGCGGGACGCTGATGGCGCGCGACTCGCGCCCCATCGTCGTGGCGATGTGATCCCGCGGGACGATCTCCTGCTCATAGTCGGCCATCGCGGACAGGAAGGACTGTTCGAGTTCGCTCGCGGAGTCCCATCGGGCCCGACACATGGCGGCGAGTTGGCCGCGCATCCGGCCTTCGCCGGCTTCCAGATCGTCGCGCTCCAGGATGTCGCCCTTGACGGGGGCGGCCTCTTGCCAGGTCGAGTCGCCGACCAACTGCAGCAGGTAGGGATTGCCGTCGGCGATCTCCAGCCCAGCCACCAAGGCGTCCTCGCGCCAGCCGACACCGACCTCGTGCGCCGGCTCGTGCAGGACGCGGCGGGCGTCTGCCTCGTCGAAGCGCTCGATGGAGATGAACTCGCTGCGCTCACCAAAGGTCGCGGCCCGCATGATCATTTCGGGAGTCGAGGGCAGGCCCGCCGCCATCACGGCGACCGGGTTGTCGGCCCGCCGACCGGCGAGATTCTGCAGCGCATTGAGGAGGATGGCGACCTCGGCATAGGGCGCGGCATGCAACTCATCGACCAGCAGGAGCAGCCCCGCGCCCCCGCGCGCGCGAACCGATGCTGCCGCCTCGTGCAGAACCCGTTCCAGGCCGGTGATGGCGGCGACCGGCTGTTCGCCTTCGGCTTTGTCCCGGCCGAACTCGGTCGAGAGCCCGACGCCGAAGATCGCGAACTCCAGCGAAATCGTGTCAAGCACGCGCTTGGTCGAACGGTCGTCGAGCACCTCGGCATCGATGAGGGCGCGACGCACCGAGCCCGCCACTTCCGTGAGCATCGGGCTGCCTTTGGCGCAGGCCACCCAGGCGGTGACAAACCCCAACTCGCGCGCCCGATCCTCGGTGTCGCGCAACAGCGACGTCTTGCCGAGCCCACGTGGCGCGTGCAGCACCACGGGCGGCCCGGCGAGTTCGCCAAAGGTCACGACGCGCGCCAGCAGATCACCCAAGCGCTGCCGCTCCCGCGCCCGGCCCACCAGCACCCGCGGCAGATCCCCTGGGGTGAACGGACTCGCGAGCGCCACGGCATACCTCCTGATCTTTTGTTATACAGCGACCTGGTATAACACCCGATCAACCACCTCCTACTCTCCCACGCACCACCGACACCCCGGCGGCCGTCGCACACGTCCCACCTGTCACAACTTTCCCGCCCAATGCCGGAACGAACAGGTCATGGGAAAGAACATGGACATACGCAACGGAACAGATCCGTTGCGTATGTCCATGTTCTGGCAATGGGCGGGAAAGTGCCCTCGTCAACCTGCCCGACGGTCAGGCGCCCGGGGTCCAGCGGTATGCCGTGGGCTCGCCGGCGCCGAGGTCGACGATGGCGGCGACTGGGCCGCCGCCGTCGGGGCCCTGGTGGGCGGCGGAGACCGAGACGAAGACGGCCGGGTCACCGGTGACCGAGGCGGTCACGCCGCCGACGGCGCTCTTGATCTGGCGGTGCCAGTGCACATCGGAGTCATCCAGCATGGCGTTGCGGCGGCCGTGGACGGTGCCATCGGTCGAGGTCTCGCACTTGAGGAAGACGTTGACCAGGCGACCATTGATATCGGTCCAGTGCGGGCGCTCGGGCAACTCCAGCCCGGCGTCCTTGATGGCGGCCCAGATGCCATCGGTGTCGAGGGCGTCCTTCATGACCGAGTGACCGATGCGGTAACGACCGCCGATGCCCTTGGCGTTGCCGACGACGACGACCTGCGCCTGGTCCAGCTCGACGCCGGAGGAGCAGGAGGCGACCGAGGAGTACTTCGAGCGGTTGTGCATGACATCCGCGTCGACGATCTCCGTCGCCTCACCGAGCGCCTGGGCGATGCCGAGGGCGGTGCAGCCATTGGACAGGTCCATCGACTCGTGGGTGTGCTCGGTCCACACCTTGTGCCCGCGGGACTTGGCGTCGCGGATCGTGTGAATCGTCAGCAGCGGGGTCTTGGTCTGGACGTAGTGCACATCGGCGGGGTCGCTGATGCCGGCGCGCTCCATGGCGACCTTGACGGCCTCGGCGACCTTGTCGACCATCCCGACATAGCCGATCTCCTCCGGCGCGATCGCCTCGCTCATCGCGAAGCCCACCGTCAGCCGCAGGTCGTCGGAGGCCTCGGCCTGGTCAGCCGGCACGGTCGCGAAGATCGTCGCGTGCGGGCTGATGACGCCATCGGTGCCGCCGGACCACACGATCGGCACGCCCTTGACCTGCTCCTCGGGCGCGCCATTCTTCATAAGCACCTCGCGGAAGGCGCGGTCGGCGATGATTCGCGTGTAGTCGTTGACCCCGCCATTGCCCTCGGTCTTGCCGATGATCGCGATGACGCGGCTCGGGTCCATGACGCCCTCGTCGATGAGCTTCTGCAGCTCCGAGGCGTCGGCGACGGAGTGGATCGGAACCTTGCGTACTTCGATGGGCTCAGGCACGGTTGCTGACCTTTCTTGTTGGGGCAGAGCGATTTTCATCCAGGATGTATGACGGTCCCCACCGCCGGGTCGCTCGCCTCCACGGCGTCGGCGATCCGGTCCAGGGAGGTGATGATGCTGCGCGCGCCGCCGCCGGCGACGAAACGCATCGCGGCCTCGACCTTTGGCCCCATGGAGCCACTGGCGAACTCGCCGGCCTCGGCATACCCCTGCATCTCGGCGAGCGAGAGGGCACTGAGCGCGCGTTGGCCGGGAGTGCCCCAGCCGATCATCGCGTTCTCGACATCGGTGGCGATGACGAGGACATCCGCGTCGAGAGCCTGGGCGAGGAGGGCAGCAGTCAGGTCCTTGTCGATGACCGCCTCGACGCCATGCACTTCGCCGTCGGTCGTGCGCACGACGGGTATGCCGCCCCCGCCCGCCGCGACCACGAGGTAGCCGGCCCCGAGCAGAGTGCGAATCGTCCCGGTCTCCAAGACCTCGATCGGCTCGGGCGAGGCGACGACCCGCCGCCAGCCTTTCTCACCCCGGTCCTCCCACGTCTGGCCGTGGGCGATGAGGACGTGCGCTTCGGCATACGGCAGGAAGCGGCCAATTGGCTTGGTGGGCTTGGTGAATCCGGCATCACCCGCGTCGACAAGGGTGCGCGAGACGATCGCCGCAGCGGGACGGTCAATGCCGCGGGCGCGCAGTTCGGCCTCGAGCGCGTCGAGGATGGTGAAGCCGATCGTGCCCTGCGTCTGCGCGCCGCACCAGTCGAGAGAGACGGGCGGGACGACGGCGGCAGCGAGCTCGTTCTTGACCAGCAGGTTGCCGACCTGAGGACCGTTGCCGTGGGTGAGGACGACCTCGTGGCCGCGCGCGATCACCTCGGCGACGTGCGCCATCGCGGTCCGGATCGCTGCGCCCTGTGCCTGCGGCGTCGCGCTGCCGTCCGGGCCGGTCATGGCGTTGCCGCCCAGAGCGATAAGGATGCGCACGCGTCGAGCCTAGGAAGTGCGGGCGGTATGCGGCGTTGTCAGACCCTGCCCAGCAGTGCCGGTTCCGTTGGCAGATTCGCGCAATGCATGGTCTAGGGAGTCGGCGGCGCCTCCGAGCGGAGCGGGGTATGCGGATGGGCGCGGCCGGGCCACGTCCGCGTCAGAGGCCGAGGCGGCGGTAGCGGTCGTGGCGGGCGGCCAGACGGGAGGCGTCGCGCATCTCGGTCAGGCGCGAGAGTTCGCCGGCGATGACGTGACCCATGCGACGGCAGAAGTCCTCCGGCTCGTCGGCGGCGTCCGGGCGCTCGGCGACGATGCGGTCCACGATCCCGGCCGCGAGCAGGTCCACCGATCGCACCATCTGTTGCGCCGCGATCTCGGGGGCGCGATCAGCGGTGCGATAGAGGATCGCGCTGGCCCCCTCGGGCGGCAGCGGCGAGAGCCACGAATGCTGCGCCGCGATGACGCGGTCGGCGGGCATCAGCGCGATGGCGCCGCCACCAGTGCCCTGCCCGAGCAAGACACACACGGTGGGTTCCGCATGCGCCACCATCTCCGTCAGACAGCGGGCGATTTCGCCGGCGAGCCCACCTTCCTCGGCCTCCTTGGACAAGGCCGCACCGGCCGTGTCGATGATGGACACCAGCGGGAGGTCTAGCTCCGATGCAAGCTTCATCCCGCGACGTGCGACGCGAAGTCCGCTGGGGGACAAGGGCTTATCCGAGGTTTCGAGGCGACGATCCTGACCGAGGACGACACACGGCATACCTCCGAAGCGCGCCAGCGCGAGGAAGAGCGAGCGGTCCCACTCCCCCGCACTGGTGCCGAAGAGCGGCAAGACTTCCGTCGCTCCGAGCTTCAGCAGCTCGCGGACGCCGGGGCGCTCGGGGCGGCGGGATCGGGTGATCGAGTCCCATGCCGGCAGCTCTGGCAGCGTCTCCTTCTCGATGTCCTCGATGTATGACGCGACCTTCGGCGCGAGCACCAGGTTGAGGAAGCGGCTGGCCGTCTCGGTCAGATCCTCCACGGGCAGGACAGCGTCCAAAAGCCCATGCGCATAAAGGTTTTCGGCCGTCTGGACGCCTTCCGGGAAGGGCTGGCCATAGAGCGCTTCATAAACCCGCGCGCCGAGGAAACCGATCGTTGCGCCGGGCTCGCCGACGGTGACATGCCCGAGCGAGCCCCACGACGCAAAGACTCCGCCGGTGGTCGGGTGCCGCAAATAGGTGATGTATGGCAGCTTGGCCGCCTTGAAAGCCGTCACTGCGGCGGTGATCTTCACCATCGTCACGAAGGCGGGTGTGCCCTCCTGCATGCGGGTGCCGCCAGAGGACGGGGCGGCGAAGAGCGGCAAACCCTCACGTGTTGCGCGTTCGAAAGCCCGCACGATGCGCTCCGCGCCGGTGCGCCCGATCGATCCCGCGAGGAAACGAAACTCGCCACCGATCAACGCAACTCGCCGGCCGCCGATGCGGCCCTCACCGGTGATGATCGACTCGTCTGTCCCGGCGCGCTCGGCCGCGTCGGCGAGCTCCACGGCATACTCGCTCCCCGGCGCAGCGACGTCGAGCGGCGGGTCATCCCAACTGACATAACTGCCCTCATCGAGGACGACCTCGAAGAGCTCACGCGCCCCGAGCCGCCGCCCTCGGTCAGCCATCGGCACGGTCCTCATCCAGCCACGCTCGCACCGCATCGGAATGCTCGCCAAGCCCCGGGGGTGGCAAGTGAACCTCGCGCCCGCCGCTGAAAGCGTTGTCGTCCAACCGGATTGGCGAGCCCGGGATGGTGATCTCGCCAAGGACGGGATGGTCAACCTCCAGCAGCAGGTGCTGACTCGCGACCTGATCCCAGTCATAGACCTCATCCATGCTGCGCACCTTGCCGGCGGGTATACCCACCTCGGCCAACTTCGCCAGCACATCCTGAGCCGTGTATGACGCGAGCGCACCATTGACCGCGGCGATCACCGCCTCGCGGTTCTGGACCCGCTCGCGATTCGTCGCCATGCCAGGCGCTGCTGGATCGAGGCCAAAGGCAATGGCGAACTTCACCCACAGGCTCTCGGCCGCACAGGCGATTTGCACCGGTCCGTCGCTGGCCTGGAAAAGTCCATAGGGCGCGATGGACGGGTGGTGATTGCCTTGTGCGTGACCGACTTTGCTGCCGACGAGATAGTTGGTGCCGTGCATCGCGTGCGCGCCAATGACCGAGGCGAGCAGGCTGGTGCGCACCACCCGCCCGCGCCCGGTGCGTTCGCGCTCATAGAGGGCAGACACAACGCCAAAGGCGCCATTCATCCCGGACAGCAAGTCGCCGATCGGCACGCCGACCCGCTGGGGGTCATCGGCGCCGGAGCCCGTGACCGACATCAGGCCGGCCTCGCCCTGAGCGATTTGGTCGTAGCCAGCTCGTCCGCCCTCGGGACCATCGTGACCGAAACCGCTGATCGACAAGATGATCAGCCGTGGATTCAGTTCATGCAGGTGCTCATTGGAGAAGCCCAAACGCGCAAGAACACCGGGCCGGAAGTTCTCGATGAGCACGTCCGCTCGCTGTGCCAGCCGCGTGAGAATGTCGCGGCCATCATCGGATTTCAGATCCAGAACGATGGATTCCTTGTTGCGATTGGCCGCGAGGTAGTACGTGGAAATGTCGTGGTCGGGACCGACAAAGGGTGGCCCCCAGCCACGGGTGTCATCGCCGCTCTCCGCTTCCACCTTGATGACGCGAGCACCCATGTCGCCCAACATCATTCCGGCCTGCGGCCCCGCTAGGGCACGCGAGAGGTCGATGACGACGATGCCGTCGAGTGGTCCGGGCACGGTGGGCTCCTTCGCTCGCGTGTGCCCCGAGCCTAAGCCGCCGGGTCTCCGCACCCGGCGTCAGGTTGTGGCAACTCCCGACGACTCGCGCTGTCAAGAGTTGCCCAGGCAGCCTTCCCTCAGGTGACACTCACGATCTGCAGGCTCTGGGTGTCCGCACGGATGCCAATATCACCGCCCGGCGGCATCCACCACGCTCGCGCATCGGTCGGTCGACTCGCTATTGGCATCGCGGCCGTCCCGGCTTCGCCGAAGGATGTCCGCCCAGCGCCCGGCCGGTCGGCCAAGCAGACTCCGCAGCCGGGCTGGGTCGCCGGCGAAGCCGTCACGGTCGTATGCCGTGAACATCGCCCCGAGCTCCTGCCGCTCTCGCTCGGACAAAGCGTCGCCGGGTCCGGCCTCCCACTCCCCCATCGTGATTCGCCGCGAGTACACCTCATGACCGAGCACCTGGCTGGCGATGGCCGCGAGATCGCGCGTCGTCTGCCGCTCGGGTCCCGCGAGCTCGTAGGTCGCCCCCGCGTGGCCGTCCTCGGTGAGCACGCGGGCGGCCACTTCGGCGACGTCGCCGAGGTCGACATTAGTGAACACCGCATCGAGGGAATAGGGCACAACAAGGTCGCCGGAGAGGGCGGCGCCGAGGAGGTTCTGTTGGTATGCCGAGGGCCGCAGGACAGTGGCACCCGGCCGTCTGTCGCGGATCAGTCGTTCCGCCCGCGCCTTGCGCAGGTGGTGCGGCATCGACGCGTCGTCGGGGTGCAGCACGGAGTGGTAGGCGATCCGCGGAACCCTTTGCGCCACAGCACTCTCCACCACGTGGCGCACCATGTCGACTTCGCTGTCGTCCACATTCGGGGCGATGACATAGACGCCCGTCACGCCCTTCATGGCAACGTCGAGGCCCTGCCCGGTCGCAAGGTCGGCGGGGACCCGGCGCACCGCGCTGTGGTCGAGCACCGGGCTGGTCGAGTTGGGTCGGACCATGGCGCGGACGGTGACCCCACGGCATACAAGCGCACTCGTCACGGCGCGGCCGGTCTTGCCGGCCGCCGGTGACGAGGATCTCGGTCACAGCCAGTCGAACTCGTTCGACGTCGCGCCATTGGCAGCCAAGCGGGCGTAGCCGGGTCCGCGGTCGAAGAAGGCCTCTTCGCCTCGGGCGGAACGCATCTCGGCGCGCGTGGCATCGCTGGCAGCGATGTCGAGCACAACAGCCTCCCTGGTCCCGAAGGCGACCACACCGTATGCGGACCGCGCCCCCTCGAAGGAAACCTTGCCCCACCGCAGGTCACGCTCGACCTCGTCATACGGACGCTCCAGCGGGTCGCCCCAGCCGCCACCACCAGTGGTGCGGATGCGGATGATCTGTCCCGCTTCGACGAGTTCGGCATCGGCCAGCGCATCGACGATGCGCTCGTTGGGGCCGCCGAGGTCGATGGTGACCTCGAAGGGTCGCCCTGCCTTGCCGCCCTTGACGCCCCAGCACGCGAGGATCGAGCGATCCGCGATCGACATAAAGTGCGCGTCCTTGAGCATCCGGATGTGCTTCTCGTAGCCGAGACCGCCGCGATATCGGCCAGCGCCGCCGGAATCCACTGCGAGACCTAGGCGTTCGACGATGAAGGGGAACCGGGACTCGGTGAACTCGGTCGGCAGATTGCGGCTGTCCGGGACGACATGGATGGTGTCCTCGCCGTCCGCGTAATAGCGACCACCGGAGCCGCCGCCGAGCACCTCGCGCATGAGGTAGTCATTGCCATCCGCGTCCTTGCCATAGACACCGGTGTAGCGGATCGTCTCCTGATCGGCCGGCATCTTGCCATCGACCGACTTCGCGACGACGCCGGCGAGCACACCGAGCAGACGCAGGATGACGAAGGTGCGCGCGTTGGTCGGCGCCGGATAGATCGGGGTCAGCAGCGTGCCCTTCGGCGGGAAACGCATCTCGATCAACGGGACGATGCCCTCGTTGACATCGAGTTCGGCCATCCGCTCCGGGGTGTCCGCAAGATTGCGCAGGATCGGCGCCAGCCACTTCTTCAAGAAGTTGCCGCCCACATAGTCGCCACAGTGGTTGATCGGCCCCTTGGCCTGGGGCGCGGTCCCGGTGAAATCGATGACGATGCGCGGGCCATTGCCCGGACCGCCGGTCTCCTCCTTGATCAGGGTGATGCGTTGGGTATGCAGCATGGGCTCGTCGACGCCATCGTGCTCGGCATAGTCCTCCCAGACATAGGTCCCGGTGGGGATCTTCGAGAGAATCTCGCGGCGATAGGTCTCGGTCGTCTTGTCGAGAATGGCGTCGAAGGCCGCCTCGACCGTCTCGCGGCCATAGCGCTCGAAGAGCTCCGACAGCCGCCGCGCCCCCATCAAGCAGGCCGAACATTCGGCATCCAGGTCGGCGGCCAGGCTGTCCGGCATCCGGCTATTGCGAGTCATGATGCGCAGGGCGGCCTTGTTCGAAACGCCCTTGTCCCACAGCTTGATTGGTGGGACCGAGAGGCCCTCCTCGAAGACGGTGCGGGCGCCCGAAGGCATCGACCCGGGCACGGCGCCACCGATGTCATCGTGGTGTCCGAAGGCTTGCACGAAGGCGACGACCTCGCCCTCGTGGAAGACCGGCACGGTCACGCACAAGTCGGGCAAGTGCCCGATGCCACCCTCGGATTCGTAGACGTCATTGTGGAAGAAGACATCGCCCTCGGCCATTTCGCCGAGCGGAAAGTCACGTGCGATCGGGTGCACGAGAGCGCTATAGGACCGACCGGTCAGCTTCCGCAATTGTCGGTCGTGGATGCCGGCCCGGAAGTCGTGCGCGTCGCGGATCATCGGGCTGCGGCTGGTGCGTGCGATGGCGGTCTCGACCTCCATCTCGACACTGGCCAGCGTGCCCTCCACGATCTCCACGAGGATCGGGTCGACGCTGCTGCCCTCGGGCGTCAGCCGGTTGCCGTGCTCGTATGCCGTGGGCAGGCCCGCCGGGTTCGGCACGTCCGCCGCCGCCTGGCTGTGGTTGATGCGGGTGGCGGCGGTCTGGCAGGACTCACACATGGCTCAGGCCTCCTTGATGACGATGAGATTGCCGAACTGGTCGACGCGGACGGTGAACCCGGGGTGGATCGGGACCGTGGAGCCGAACTCCTCCACGATCGCCGGCCCGGCGAAACTGTCTCCGGCGCGCAGGTCTGGCCGCCAGTAGACAGCGGAATCGACATACCCCTGCTCCGCGTCGAAGCAGACGGGACGGGTGCTCTTCTGGGCGCGCTCGGCCAACCCGGAATCAGCTGGCGCGGAGTCGATTTCGCGGATCGTGGGCCGGGTGATCGGCCCAATTCCACTCACCCGAAGGTTGACCCACTCCACCTCCTGCGTGGGGTCGTTGCGGAAGTCATAGCCATAGAGCGCGCGATGCTCGTCGTGGAAGGCGGCAGCGACGGTGTCCGCATAGGCCTGATCGACAGTGCCCTCGGGGGCAGTAACGCGCACTTCGTATGCCTGCCCGAAGTAGCGCAGGTCGACCGTGCGAACGTAGTGGTGGTCCGCCGCGGCGAAACCTTCCTTGTTCAAGGCAGCGGCCGCGCGCTGCGTCAGACCAGCGAAGATCTGCTCGATCGCGGCATGATCGAGGCCGGACTGACGCGCGACGGCAGTCTGGACATAGTCGTTCTTGACGTCCACGGTGAGCAGGCCAAAAGCGCTGACATTGCCGGGATTTGGCGGGACGACAACGCCGGCCAGGTCGAGGATGTCGACGAGCGTGCAGGCCAGCAGCGAGCCGGAACCGCCGAAGGTCGTCAGCATGAAGTCGCGGACGTCGAGGCCGCGCTTGACGCTGACTTGGCGCAGGGCGTTGGCCTGATTCCAGGCGGAAATCTCCAGAATGCCCGTCGCGCACCGCTCGAAGTCCAGCCCCAGTTTGCCGGCCAGGTCCTCAATCCCGGCGCGGGCCGCCGCCACATCGAGCGGGATCTCGCCGCCGAGCAGGTGCGGGGGTATGCGGCCCAGCGTCACGTGCGCGTCGGTGATAGTCGGCTCGGTCCCGCCCTTGGCGTAGCAGAGCGGGCCGGGGTCGGCGCCCGCGGATTGCGGGCCCACCTTGAGCATGCCTTCCGGCGAGATCCAGGCGATGGAGCCGCCCCCTGCGCCGACCGTGACGACATCGATCATCGGGATCTTGCTCGGGTAGGCCCCGACGCTGCCCTCGGTGGTCAGCGTCGGCTCGCCATCGAGCACGACCGAGACGTCGGTGGACGTGCCGCCACCATCGCAGGTCAACACCTTGCCGAAGCCGGCCTTCTGCGCGATGAGAGCAGCGCCGAGCGCGCCCGCTGCCGGTCCCGACAAGACCGTCGTAATCGGTTGGTGCACAACCTCATCCGCCGACAGCACGCCCCCGTTGGACTTCATGATGTAGAACGGCAGGTCCGCGTCGCCACTGACGAACTGCTCCAGCCGCTCGTGGATATTCCGCACATAGCGCGACACATTTGGCTTCACGGCGGCGTCGACGAGCGTGGTCATCGAGCGTTCGTACTCGCGGTACTCGCGCAGCACTTCGGACGAGATCGAGACGATGGCCTCGGGGTGCTCCTCGGCGAGGACGGCGCGCATCGCGAGTTCGTGGGAGTCCTCCGCATACGAATGCAGGAAGCAGACACCGATCGTTGTGATGCCCTGGTCCTTGAACCAGCGGGCGACAGCGCGGGCGCCATCTGCGTCGAAGGGCCGCATCTCGTTGCCCCGGAAGTCGAGCCGGCCGCCCACGGTCTTAACGAAGTCGGCGGGCACGATGCGCGGTGGCTTGACCCAGAAGTAGGAATTGCCATAGCCATCCGGGACCGCCTGCCGGGCGATCTCGAGGATGAACTCGTAGCCCTCGGTCGTGATAAAGCCGAGCGCCTCAACCTTGCCCTCGAGCAACTTGTTCGTCGCGACCGTCGTGCCATGGCTGACGGCGGTGATGTCGTCGCCGCTGGCTCCCATCAGGTCGAGCACCTTGGCGACGCCATTGATGAAGCCGTCCGCCGGATTGATCGGCGTGCTCGGGGTCTTGGTCGTGACCAACTCCCCACTGAGCTCATCGAGCGCCACGACGTCCGTGAACGTCCCGCCCGTGTCGATGCCGATCCGTATCCGTCGCTGCGTCATTGCTGTCACGCTCACGATTCAACCGACCACCGGACTGAGGCGCCTTGTCACAACCTGCCAACGAATGGCGCCAGGGCCGTCGATCTACACGGGGCGTCGCTCACGCGTGCGGAAAGGCCGTCTTGGCGGGGGCGCGCAGGTCGTCGAGGTGGTTGTTGATCAGGTCGAGGTTGCGGTCGCGTAGGTGGTCGAAAGCCTGGCCGATGTTGGAGCCGGGGGTCAGCGAGGCCATCGCCTCGGCCGGGTCGAGGCGGGCCGTGACCCAGCCCTCGTGGGTCGCGGCCTTGGCCGCGATGTGCGCGATCGGCGTCACGATGTGCGAGTTGCCGAAATAGAGCACGCCCGCAGGGTCGGCGCCGACGGCATTGGCACCGATGACGTAGACGTGATTGTCATAGGCGCGAGCCCGAGACGTCAGCTCCCAGATGTCCGCCGAGCGCAGCAAAGCCGATGGGCGGCAGATGATTTCGGCGCCCTGCACCGCTTGAATGCGCGACAGTTCTGGATAGTCGCCATCGAAACAGATGATCATGCCGATCCGGCCGAGGTCGGTGTCGCAGACCGCGACCGTGTCACCGGGTGTGACCCAGCCACCGCCGGTGACGATTTCGGAGCAGAAGGGATGGGTCTTGCGGTAGACCCCGAGCACCTCACCAGAGCGGTCGATCAGAGCCGACGAGTTGTAGACGACGCCACGCTCGGGACCGCGCTCATAGGTCCCGACACAGATGACGACACCCGACTCCTTGGCCACGTCCTGCAGCGGCTCTATGAGCCCGCCGGGCAGGTCGGTGATCAGGTCCCACAATTCCTCCGGCGGGCACGCCGGCGTGAAACCGGTCGTCGCCGACTCCGGCAGCACCAGCAATTCCGCACCAGTCGCGTCCACACAGCGCCGCGTGAAATCGACGCACTTCGCCACATTCGCCGCGATCGATTCAGCGCTCAACGGCCCCGGCACCGGGGCGATCTGAAGAGCAGCGGCAGTGAAAGCCTTCATGAGATACCTCCTACGATCCTGTCCTCAACCGTAGCCCGAGCCCGTCAGCGCAGGCCGCGGATCGCAGCTCCCAACGCGACGCCCGCCAGGGCAACCAGCCCGCCCACCGCAACACCGAGGGCAAAGCCGTTGTCTCCCAAGGCAGACGACGCCGATCCGCTCGCGGCGCGCCCCGCATATGTCGCCGCACCGGCCTGGCCCTCGGGCGTCAAACCCACCGCGGAGCTGCCGCCACCGACCGCCTCCGGGTCCACCTTGCGGAGCCCGGCTATGTCGGCATCGACGGCTTTGAAGAACTCACCAGCCATCTTCTTCGTCACGCCCGTCAGCATCCGCTGACCGACCCCACCGATCATGCCCCCGACGATGGCGTCGGCGTCATATGACAGCTCGGTCCCGCCGGTGGCCGACGGCGACAACCGGACCGCGACATCCGCCGCGACGGTGCCCGGTCCGCCCGCGCCCTGCGCCTTCATCGTGAACGAGCCGGGCTCGTTCTTGTCGGCGATGGCGACGGTTCCGTCATAGGTCCCCTTGACGGCCGCGACGCCGGCGGTCACCCGCATGGCATAGGCATCCGGACCGTTCTCGCTCAGTGACTCACACCCCGGCAGGGTGCGTGCCAGGACGGCCGGGTCCATAAAAGCGGCCCAGACCTTGTCCACCGGAGCCTGCAGGGTGTGGTTTCCCGAAATCTTCATGACTTCTCCTTCGCGGATTCGGCGGTCGTGCGGCGCAGCGAGGGCAACTCGCCGCGGTCGTGCTGCTGGCGCAGCTCCCAGAGGTCGCCGGGTGAAATGGGCATGGAGGTGATCGGGAAACCTTCGGCGTCCTCGATCGCGGAGGCAATCACGGCCGACACGGGTATGCAGCCCGCCTCGCCAGCTCCCTTGATGCCCAACGGATTCAGCGGTGACGGTGTCTCCAGATGGTCAGCCTCGACATGCGGCACCTCGGAGGCATAGGGGATGAGGAAGTCCATGAAACTGGCGTTGAGCAACTGACCGAACTCGTCATAAACCATCCGCTCATAGAGCGCACCGCCGACACCTTGGGCGACGCCGCCGTGCACCTGACCCTCGACGATCATCGGATTGATCATCGTGCCGCAGTCATGGATCACGCAGTAGCGCAGGATCTTGATCTCGGCGGTGACGGGGTCGGTCTCGACGATGGCCGCGTGCATGCCATTGGCGAAGGTCGCCTGCGTCGGGCTGTAGAAGTCCTTGCCTTCCAAGCCCGGCTCTTCGTCGTCGGCCACCGGCGGCTTGTCCGGATCGAAGGTGCCGGCGAATTGAGTCGCCGCCTTGGCCGCTTCGTCGAAGGCATAGCGCAGCGGATTGGACAGGACCGCGGTGGTGCCGATCGGCATACTCGCCTCCGGCAGGCCCTTGACGCCGATCACGCCATCGATGATCTCGAGATCGTCTTCCGAAACTTCCAAGGCGTCGGCCGCGATTTTCAGCGCCTTGGCCTTGGCCGCACGGGCGGCAAGAGCGATGGCGTTGCCGGACATGACGGCCGCGCGCGAGGCGAATGTGCCGACGGCATAGGCCATTCGGCGCGTGTCACCCGTCGTCACGTGCACGGTCTCGATCGGCACTCCCAGCTCGTCCGCGACGATCTGCGCGAAGGCCGTCTGGTGTCCTTGGCCCTGGGTCGTCAGGCCGGTGGCGACATTGACGCGTCCAGAGGTCTCGATGACGACATGCGCACCCTCATACGGCCCGACGCCGGTGCCCTCGACATAACAGCCGATCCCGAGACCCACCCGGCGACCTTCCGACGCGGCCTGCTCGCGATAGGGCGCGAAGTCGTCCCAACCGACGAGCGCCTTGAGTTTGGCGAGTGAGGCGGGGAAGTCACCGCTGTCGTACTTCAGCGGGCGGCCGTCCTGGAACATCAGGCCGTGGTCGTAGGGCATCTCCTCGGGGAGGATGAAGTTGCGACTGCGAACCTCCGCTCGATCGACGCCGAGATAGTCCGCGATGGCGTCCATGGTCCGCTCCATCGCGAAGCAGCCCTGCGGTCGGCCAGCACCCCGATAAGGCGTCACGAGAACGGTATTGGTGAACATCGACCAGAACTCGACGCGATAGGCGCCGGGCTTGTACGGCCCCAAAAGCTGGGTCGCGGTGATGATCGGGACGATGATGCCGTATGGCGTGTAGGCACCATTGTCGTGCCAGAACTTCACGTCGAGCGCGAGCACCCGGCCCTCGTCGTCGAAGCCGACCTCGACTTCCTGAAGTTGGCCGCGCTCATGGGCGGATGAGATGAAGTGCTCGCGTCGGTCCTCGGTCCATTTCACATCGTGGCCGAGAAGCCTTGCCGCCCAAGGGATCAGCACCTCCTCGGGCCACGGGTGCATGATCTTGACGCCGAAGCCACCGCCGACATCCGGCGTGATGCAGTCGACCTTGGCCAGCGGGAGGCCGAGGCGGGCCGCCACTGCCGCCCGGACGCCGGTGGAGGTCTGCGTCGAGGACCACAGGGTCAGGTGCTCGGCGTCGGTGTCCCAGCGGGCATAGACCCCCTTGCCTTCCATCGGCATACACGCGCTGCGCTCGATCGCCAGGTCGAGCGAAAGCCGGTGGGGCGCACCGGCCATCGCCGTCTCGACATCGCCGACCTCTTGGAGCAGGTGGGCCGAGATATTGCCCGGAGCGTGGTCGTGCACGAGATTCGCTGCCGTGCGGGCGGTTTCGAGACCGACCACCACCGGGAGGAAGTCGTAGTCGACGCGGATCCGCGCCACCGCATCCTCCGCGGCATAGCGATTCTCGGCGACGACGAGGACGATCGCCTCTCCGACGTGATTGACCTCGTCCTTGGCCAGGGCAAAGCCCGTTGCGGGAGCGATCAATGCGGGGTGCGGGATGAGCAGCGGCAGGTTCTCCCCGACCGGCCCGTCCAGGTCTTCGTGCGTCCAAATCCCCACCAGGCCAGGCGTTTCCAGCGCATCGGTCACGTCGATGTCGACGATCCGCGCGTGCGCGTGCGGGCTGCGGACAAAGGCCGCTTCGTATGCCGTGTGCCCCAGGTCGTCGAGATAGCGGCCGCCGCCGGTCACCAATCGCGGGTCTTCGCGCCGCTTGATTGGCGCGCCGAACATCTTGGTCGTCATCGCGTCTTCCCCGCCTGCTCGCCCGCGATCTCGGCAGCCCGCAGCACCGACTTAACAATGTTCTGATATCCCGTGCACCGGCACAGATTCCCGGAGATCGCCTCGCGCGCCTCATCCTGCGTCGGCGCCGGATTCTCCTTGAGGAAGGCCGTGATGGTCGTGATGAATCCGGGTGTGCAGAAACCGCATTGGAGGCCGTGACACTCGGTGAACGCCTGCTGCACCGGGCCCATCGACTCGATGGTGCCGCACCCCTCGACCGTCGTTACCTCGTGGCCGACGGCCTGCACCGCGAACATCAGGCAGGAGCGGACCGGCTCACCGTCGAGCAGGATGGTGCAGGCGCCGCAGACGCCGTGTTCGCAGCCCACGTGGGTGCCGGTCAGCCGCAGGTCGTGGCGCAAGAAGTCAGACAGCAGCCGGCGCGCTGGCACCGAGGCGCCGTAAGGCGCGCCATTGACGGTCACGTGGACCGGCACCAAAGCCTCCGCATCGTGCGTGGCCACGGAAGTGTTCATCGGGACATCACCTCGGCAACGAGTCGGCGCGTTAGTTCGGCTGCGAGCATCCGGCGGTAGTCAGCGGTGGCGTGAATATCGCCCTCGGGAGCGACATGCTCCCGGACCGCCGTGACGAGGTCATCGGACCGCGAGGCAATATCCCCCGCGGAGGCGCCCGCCAGAACTGGCGTCAGGTCCAAGACATCCGGCACATCCGTCACCGAGACGAAGGACGCCCGCGCCGCCGTGACGGTGCCCTCGGCCGCCGTCAGCGCCACGCCCACGCCGGCCATCGCGTAATCCCCACTGCGGCGGGCTGATTCGACGAAACCGGTCCGGGTGCCAGGGGCGAATCGGCCGAAGCGCACCGCCGTCACCAGTTCGTCCGCCGCCAGCTCCGTCTCCAAGGGACCGGTGAAGAACTCACCCGCAGCGATCTCGCGCGACCCCTGCGGGCCACGCACCTCGATCACCGCATCGGTGAGCACCGCGATCGACGGCATTTCACCAGCCGCATCCGCGTGGGCGATCGAGCCGACCGTGGTGCCGCGATTTCGGATCGCGGGATGCGCGACGTTCAGGAGAGCTTGCCGCAGGAGGGGCAGCACGGCATACCCCTCCTCGGAGCGCTCCACCCCGCGGTGGCGCACGGTGGCGCCCACCCGGACATACCCCCCATCCACGGTGAGGGAATCCAGGCCGGCCACACCGTTGATGTCGACGAGGTGGGCCGGCGCGGCCAGTCGCATCGACAGCATCGGGATCAGGCTCTGTCCGCCGGCGAGGACCTTGCCGTCGTGGCCGACCTCGGCGAGGACGGCCACGGCCTCATCCAGCGTGCGTGGCGCGTGATGGACGAAGGGAGCGGGCTTCATTGCTCGATCCTGCCTCTCGCGGTGGGGGTTGGGAAGGGAAAAGGCCGAGGGCCCCGAAGTCGGCTGACCGCGGGGCCCTCGGGCGGTGGATCAGTGCTTGGGACGGTGACCGTAGAAGTCCTCGGGATTGTCTTCCTGAAGGAGGTCATCGACGCCGTCGCTGTCGCCATAGGTGTAGTCGCCCACAGCGATCGCCGTGCCCTCGGCGCGCGTCCGAAGGTCTTGGGGCGCAAGGGCCTTGGCGAGGTGGTAGGCGCCCACCGCGACGATCGTGCCCAGCGCGATGCCACCGAGGGTGAAGTTGTCGGTGAACTTCATCTTCACATCGCCGACACCGATGATCACGCCCGCCGCGACGGGAACCAGGTTGATCGGGTTGCCGAAGTCGACGCCATTTTCCTTCCAGATCTTGGCTCCGAGCAGGCCGATCATGCCGTAGAGGACGACCGTGATCCCGCCGAGGACGCCGCCCGGGACGGAGAAGACGAGCGCACCGAACTTCGGGGAGAGGCCGAAGAGGATGGCGACGCAGGCGGCGACCCAGTAGGCCGCAGTGGAGTAGACGCGGGTGGCCGCCATGACGCCGATGTTCTCGGCATAGGTGGTGGTCGGTGAGCCGCCGAAGAAGGAGGCGAAGGCGGTGCCGACACCGTCACCGGCGATTGCGCGGCCCATCACTGGGTCGAGGTCCTTGCCGGTCATTTCGGCGACGGCCTTCACGTGGCCGGTGTTCTCCGCAACGAGCGCGATGACGGCCGGCAGGACCAGGAGGATCGCGGCCATCGAGAAACTCGGCATATGCCAGCCGGCCACTTCGGTCCCATCCTGGCCGATGGTCGTCTTGGCGGGCAGACCGAACCAGGATGCCTCTCCGATGCCGGCGGTGTTCCAGCGCAGGTGCTCGGTCGCCTCCGTGGCGCCACCGAGGACGGAGGTGATCGGGCCTGCAGTCTTGTCGAGGAACCAGGACAGCGCGGTGCCAAAGATCAGGGCCAGGAAGACCGAGATGCGACCGATAAAGCCTTTGAACGCCACCGCACACACGATGGTGAAGAGCATCGTCAAGAACGCGACCCACTGGTCTTGCGGCCAATAGATTCCTGCCACGACGGGCGCGAGGTTGAAGCCGATCAACATGACGACCGCGCCGGTGACGACGGGTGGCAGCACGCGGTGCAGGACACCGGAGCCGAGGAAGTGGATCGCCACGCCGACGAGCGCCAGCACGACGCCCGCCACCAAGATCGCGCCCGTCACGCGGGCGGAGGTGGCGCCTTCTTGCGCGCGGATCGCGGCCACCGCGCCGACGAAGGAGGCCGATGTGCCGAGATAGGAGGGCACTTTGCCCTGAACGATGAGCAGGAAGATGATCGTGGCCAGGCCGCTCATCATGATCGCGAGCTGTGGGTTCAGCCCCATGACCAGCGGGAAGACGAAGGTCGCACCAAACATCGCGACCACATGCTGGGCCCCGAGGCCGATGGTCTTGCCCCACGAGAGGCGTTCATCGGGAGCAACGACATCATCGGGACCGGACAGGCTGCCGTTCCCGTGCAATTTCCATCCAAAGGCCGACATTTGGCCCTCCAACCTTGCTACGGCGCCTCACGACGCGGAACCGCCCCGACCGGGGATGATGGGAACGCTAGTGGCGTGGACCACACGCGCGACTGAGCGACACTCGACAGGCAGCAACCGGTGGCCTTGGCAGGACTTGCCCGCGTGTCATCCCCCGCCGGGGATGGTCCGTGCCCTCACTCCGAGGTCCCGGACCTGCGACTTTGCGCCAGGCCACGCATTTCCAGGACCTTCAGTGCCAACGCAAGGGTCAGGCGCAATTGCGGATCGGTCGTGAAGGGCCCGAGCATCCGCTCAAGCTTCACGATGCGGTAGCGCAGGGTGTTGTAGTGGAAGAACAGGATTCGCGAGGCTTCCGCGACATTGAGATTGGTGTCGATGAGGACCGTGAGCGTCTGCCGAAGCCCCTCGCTTTCGGGATTGTCATCGGTCGCGAGATCGCCGAGGGCGTCGGTGACGAACTGCCGCAGCTCGGCCGAGTCGGGCACCAGGGACAGCAGGCGGTAGATCCCCAGTTCGTCAAAATGCGTGATCGCCCCGGAGCCGTGCTTCTGCCGGCCGACCGCCGCAGCGCGCAGTGCTTCGGCGTATGCCGTGGGCAAGCTCGCGAGGTCCGTCACCGGCCGCGAGACACCCGTGGAAAAGCTGCGCCGGCCACCGCCGCCGTCGCCGCGCACCACCCGAGCCAGGTCCGCCACGACCCCCATCACCTGTTCGGTCGCGGTCTCGGGCGTGATCGCGAGCAGAGTGACAACCTCCTGGCTGAAGCCCATCACCGGAGCCCGCCGGTCGCGCGCGCCGACGGCCCGCACCCACGCCCGGGCAAAACGCTGCTGCAGGCCGCGCACCTCCTCGGCCGTGCGCTCGGTGATGGCATCGTCTTCATCGGTTTCGGCGACGACGACCACCATCCGTGGCGCCAGCGTCCACCCCAGGCTGTCGGCGTGCGCGATCGCGTCGAGCCCACTGCCGACGCGACCCGCGAGCGCGTCGCGGAGGAACTCGGCGCGGTACTTGCTCTCGACGGCCGTGACGGCCTGCTCGCGGGTGATCGCCAGGGCCGCCACCGTGGACGCTCGCTCGAGCAGGTGTATGTCGTTGCGAGACAGCACTCTTGACCCGCCGAAGGCGACGATCCGGCCCTCGACGCCGCTGCCGCCGACGATCCGGACGGTGGCGCGTCGCACCCACTCGCCCTCGCCCGTTCGTTCGCCGACCAACTCGTGCTCGACGAGGAATCGGCCGGTCGGGTCGAAGGCGGAGGTGGCGTAGGCCGCCGCGAGGGCCTCGGGCTCCCCGGCATCGGCGATGACGCGCCCGTCGGTCGTCGTGATCATGACGGGCATGTCCAGTAGCCCCGCGAGGGCCGCGCACAGGTCGGCCTGGCTGCCGCCCGCGACGACCGTCGACAGCAAGGAGCGGTGCACCTCATCCTCACGGCGCAGCGCCGCGGCGAGGTGCTCGGCCAGAGTGCGCAGCCCGTCGGCATCAAGCCCCTCGGGGATGTCCAGGGGCAGGACCACTTCCCCCGCCGGCACCGATGCTCCTGGCAAGTCGATGACCGATCCCGCGGGATCGTTGGCAACTTTCTCCATGCGGGGATGCTAGCCAAGGTCGCTAGCGTCGGGGCATGCTCCCTGCCGCCCGCTCGCCGCTCGCGCCCCGCGCTGGTGTGGCGGAGTCGGGGGCCATCGAGCGCTGGACGGTCCTCGGGGCCTTCCCGACCGCGGTGTACCTCCATCGCCACGGCTCTGGAGTCCTGGCCGTCGTGACCTCCGACGGCCTCGCCTTGCCGACGGCCTGGCGCCTGGCGGTAAGGTCCCGGGATGTTGAGTGGGGCGCCTCTCCCGGCGACCAGGTCGGTGTCTCTACGGACCGAATCACGCTGCCGCTCAATGATATCCACGCCGTGCGCGCCTGGCGCCCGGCACGCGTGCGTCGCCGCTCGTCCTCTCGGGTCTGGCTGCGAGCGTCGTGGTTTGCCGAGCGCATCGGTCGCGGTGAGGGCCTGACCCCCGAGGGCGATGACGAGATCTGCGGCGCCTTGTTGGTGGCATATGCCGTCGGCGACCCCGCCCTCGCCCCGGCCGTCCTCCCCCTGTTGCCCCGCACGACGGCGCTCTCCGCCTCCCTTATCGAGGCGGCCGCCCAGGGGTATGCCGTCCCGCCACTCGTCGCGTATGTCGACGCGGTGACCACAGGCGACCCGATGGCGGCGGCGCGCCGACCCGCGGTGGCAGCGATCGGGCATACCTCGGGAGCGGCGCTCCTGCGGGGCGTCGATCTGGCCCTAACAGCGGTCGGCGACCACCCGGCATACGACCTGAACCCGAAGCGAAACCCGATCAAGGAGTCCCTCAGTGCTTGAGCTCGTCGCTATCCGCCGCGGTGCCTACTACGACTCGGTGACGCTGATGCAGGTGTCGAAGCGCATCGCCGCGACGCCTGGCATCACCGCGGCACAGGTCGCGATGGGCACCGAACTCAACCTCGAGGTGCTCGCCGGCATGGGCTTCACGCTGCCGGATGGCATCGGGGTCAATGATGTTGTCGTCGCGTTGCAGGGCGACTCCGCGGAGGCCATCGACGCCGGAGTCGCGGCCGTGGATGCCGCGCTCGCCGAGCTGAAAGCCAACTCCCGCAAGCCTTCTGACTTCGGATCAGCGCCCGAGCCGGTCACCCTGGGCGGCGCGATCGCCGCCGGCGAGTCCAACCTGGCCTTGATCTCGGTGCCCGGTGCACACGCGACCGCGGAGGCTATGGATGCCATCGACGCCGGCGTTTCCGTCATGCTCTTCAGCGACAATGTCGCGGTCGAGGACGAGGTCGCACTCAAAGACGCAGCCGCCGCGCGCGGCGTGCTCGTCATGGGGCCGGACTGCGGCACGGCCGTGGTCAGCGGTGTCGCGCTCGGCTTCGCCAATGTCGTCGCGCCCGGCTCGGTCGGCATCGTGGCCGCCTCCGGCACCGGTGCCCAGCAGGTCATGTGCCTGCTCGATGCGGCGGGCGTCGGGGTCTCGCACGTGCTGGGGGTCGGTGGCCGCGACCTCAAGACCGAGGTGGCCGGTCGCTCGACGCGCCAGGCGCTCGCGATGCTCGCGGCGGACGAGGCGACGGATTCGATCATCGTCGTCTCCAAGCCGCCAGCCGCCGAGGTGCTGGCGGACCTGGAGGAGTATGCCGCCACGCTCGGCCTCCCCGTGCACTGGGCGATCCTCGGAGCCGGGCGACCGGACCTCACGACCTCAACCTCGGCCGCTCTCGGTGCGTCGGGTTCCGCTGCGCCGCAATGGCTTTTCTGGGGAAAATCACCCGCGGGGGTCGGTGCGGGCAGCCTGCGCGGCCTGTTCTGTGGTGGCACCTTGGCGGATGAGGCGATGCTCATCGCGGGCGAGGCGCTCGGACCGATCCGGTCAAACATTCCCCTCTCGCCCGAGATGGCGCTCGGGTCGGATCTCGCGGCGCATGGCGGTCATGTCGTCATCGACTTCGGTGACGACGGACTGACCCGCGGCCGAGCGCACCCGATGATCGACCCCTCCCTGCGCCAAGAGCGGATCCTCGCCGAGGGTGCCGACCCGAGCTGTGGGGTGCTGTTGCTCGATCTGGTTCTCGGATATGGCTCGCACCCTGATCCGGCTGGCGATCTGGCTGAGGCAATTCGGGCGGCACGATCCAGAGCGACTGCAGGGGGCCGCGATCTGCCGGTCGTCGTCTCTCTCGTGGGGACTGCTGGCGACCCGCAGGGTTTGGAGGCCTGTGCGCAGGCCCTCGTCGACGCGGGCGCCTCGGTTTACCTCTCGAATGCCGAAGCCACCCGAGCCGCGTTGACGGCGCTCGGCCACGACGCTCCGAAACCCGAAACGCCGAGCGCCACAAGCGTTTCCGCACCGCAGAACGGGGCACACGACGGCCAGACAGCAGCGACGCTGCCGACCGAACCGGTCGTCGCAACCGTTGGAGTCGGCTTATTCAGTGACGCTCTCACGGCGCAAGCCGTCGCCGTGACCGAAGCGCGCTGGCAGCCACCGATGGCTGGTGTCGACACCGCTGATCTGCGGCGCATCCTGCTCGACCCGCGTCGCGAAGCCGCCAATGCGCTCGCCTTTGAGCGCATGACCGCTGCTGGCGCCGAGTTGGTCGACGTCCGGCCCGCGTCGGCGGCCCTGGGCCTGGAGAAGGGCACCTTCTTGCACGCGGGCCCGCCGTTGGAGTGGGAGCGGGCCAGCGGCCCGATGAAGGGCGCGCTCATTGGAGCGATGCTTTTCGAGGGCATGGCCGCGACGCCGGAGGAGGCCGAGGCCAAACTCGCTGCGGGAGAGGGCATCACGCTCGAACCGTGTCACCACCGCGATGCCGTTGGACCGATGGCGGGCGTCGTCAGCCCGAGCATGTGGGTCTATGAACTCCACGATCCCATCCACGACAACCGCTCATGGTGCTCGCTCAACGAGGGCCTGGGCAAGGTGCTGCGCTATGGCGCTTATGGTCCTGAAGTCATTGATCGCCTGCACTGGATGAACTCGGTGCTGGGGCCGCTATTGCAGCAGGCCGTCCGAAAGGCAGAGCGCATCGACATCATGGCGATCGTCGCGCAGATGCTGCAGATGGGCGACGAGGGCCACAACCGCAACCGCGCCGGGTCCTTGATGCTGCTGCGTGAACTCCTGCCGAACCTCATCACCGCCGATGGCTCGCCATCGGATATCGCTGAGGCCGTGCGCTTTTCGGGCGCCAATGAGCACTTCTTCCTCAACCTCGGGATGCCCGCGTGCAAGCTGGCAACGCTCGCAGCGCACGGCATACCCGGCTCCACGATCGTCACGACGATGGCGCGCAATGGCACCGACTTCGGCATCCGCGTCTCCGGCACCGGCGAGCAATGGTTCACCGGCCCCGCCAACACCCCGGAAGGCCTCTTCCTCGGCGCCTATGGCCCGGAGGACGCCAATCCCGATATCGGAGACTCGGCGATCACCGAGACGGGCGGCATCGGCGGCGTGGCCATGGCGGCCGCCCCCGCGATCGTGAAGTTCGTCGGCGGCGACGTGCCCTTCGCGCTGCAGGCGACGCAGAAGATGTACGCGATCACTGAAGGTGAGCACCCGGCATACCAGATCCCCATCCTCGAATTCCGGGGCACGCCAACGGGAATCGATGTCACCAAGGTGATCCGCACCGGCATACTTCCGCAAATCAACACCGGCATGGCCGGCCGGGTTGCCGGCACGGGCCAGGTCGGTGCCGGCCTGGTGAACCCGCCCGAAGCCTGCTTCACCGGCGCGCTCGCCGCCCTCGCCCGGGCTGTCTAACACGCCCTAGCCCAGCGCCGGCGAGGCTCGTCCGCGATCCGTCAGCGTGTGGGCCCACCACATGTACGCCACCGGGCAGGTGCTGCTGCCCTTCTTCGCCATCATGTCGATGCTCATCGCGGTGCCGACGGGAGTGAAATTCTTCAACTGGATTGGGACGATGTGGGGCGGCCAACTCAGTTTCAGCACACCGCTGATCTTCGCCCTCGGCTTCCTCGCGACGTTCTTGTTCGGCGGGCTCACCGGCATCATCATCGCTAGTCCCCCAATGGATTTCCACGTCACGGACAGCTACTTCATCGTCGCGCACTTCCACTACACCGTCTTCGGGACCGTCGTCTTCGCGATGTTCTCCGGCTTCTACTTCTGGTGGCCCAAGCTGACCGGCCGGATGCTCGACGAGATGTGGGGCAAGGTGCACTTCGTGCTGCTCTTCGTCGGCTTCCACACCACCTTCCTCATCCAGCACTGGCTGGGTGTCGACGGTATGCCGCGGCGCTATGCCGACTATCTGCCGGAGGATGGCTTCACGCTGGCCAACCGGATCTCCAGCGTGGGGTCCATGCTGATCGGCCTGTCGACGCTCGCCTTCCTCTACAACGTCTGGCTGACCTGGCGGACCGCGCCGCTCGTGATCGATGACGATCCGTGGGGGTATGGCGCCGGGCTGGAATGGTGCACGAGTTGCCCGCCCCCGCGGCACAACTTCAACTCCATCCCGCGGATCCGATCCGAGCGACCCGCCTTCGACCTGCACCACCCCGAGGCAGCGCCGGCGGGCTTGACCCGCTCGGTCAGGCCGAAGCCACCAACTCCGCCAACGGAATCGACTCATCCTTAAGACGATCGGACGCGACCTCCGAGCCGACGATCGCTCGCAGGTCGTCATTGACATCCCAGAAGTTCACATTCATGGCGGCGCGCACGACGCCATCGCGAACCCAGAAGACGATGAAGGCGCCGCTCTCAAGGTCGCCGCGCACGATCGCCTGATCGTCCGCGACGGCGTGGCCGACATACTCCATGCCCAGGTCGTACTGGTCGGTGAAGAAGTAGGGCTGCCAGTCGAAGCTCTCGTCGCGTCCGAGGATGGTGTATGCCGCGAGCTTGCCCTGCCGAATCGCGTTGTCCCAGTGCTCGACTCGCAGCGGGCCCAGTGAGGTATGCCGTGCGCGGGCCACATCGCCCGCGGCCAGAATGTGCTGATCGCTGGTGCGCAGGTGTTCATCGGTCACGACGCCGCGATCGACATCCAGGCCCGCTGCTTGGGCGAGCTCGGTGTCAGGTATCGCGCCGACACCGACGAGCACGAGGTCCGCGGGGATAGTTCCCTCGGACGTGCGGACACCCGTGATCTGGCCGTCTGCACCCTCGATCGACTCGACCCTGACCTCCGTGCGCAGGTCCACGCCATGCTTTCGGTGCAGATCGGCGAAGTAGCCGGACATCGTCGGCCCCAGCACGGCATACAACGGCAGTGACTCGCGCTCGAGGACGGTGACCTCGCAGCCGGCATTGCGCGCGGCGGCGGCGACTTCGAGGCCGATCCAGCCGCCGCCGATGATGACCAGGCGCGCCTGGCGGGTCAACGCCGCGCGCAACCGGGTGCTGTCCTCGATGGAGCGCAAGGTGACCACGCCGTCAAGGTCGGCTCCGGGCAGGTCAAGCAGCCGCGGCTGCGCACCGGTCGCCAGGACGAGCCAGTCGTATGCCAGTTCCTCCCCCGACGCCAGGGTCACCCGCTGTGCCTGCCGATCGATCGCGGTCGCGGGATCGGCATATCGCATCTCGATGTCGTGAGCGGCATACCACTGCGGCTCGTGGACGCGCAGGGTGTCGGCGCTCTTGGTGCCGGCAAGGTAGTCCTTGGACAGGCCAGGGCGTTCATAGGGCGGGTGATCCTCGGCGCCCACCAACGTGATGCTGCCATCGAAGTCACCCTCGCGGAGCGCCTCGACCACCTTTGCCGCCGCAAGCCCGGCACCGATCACGACAACGGACGACATCTGAGCGCCTCTTTCTTGGGGTTGTGGCTTCACGATGGCGACTGCAACAGACGGTCGCCTTGACTTGCATCAAGTCCCGAGCGGTCGCGGACCATGATCCGGCCGCGGGTCTGCACCTCGATCAGCCCATGACGTTGCAGTCGAGTCAGAGCGCGGCTGAGGCTTTCCGGCGTCGTCCCGAGGTAGGACGCCAAATCCTTCTTCGCCATCGGCAGTTGCACGACCGCCGACTGCGTCCCTGAGCCGGGCGGGAGGGAGAGGAGGTATTCGGCGACGCGCGTGGGGACATCGACCCCCGCCTGCTCGGCAAAACCCCGCTCGGCGTCACCCAGGCGCTCGGCCAGCGCACTGAGCAGGCGCAGCGCAATCGCGGGGTATTGGGTCACCAAGGGTGCGAGCGCTTGATGCGGGAAGACGCACAAGATCGTCGGCTCGACGGCGAAGACCCAGGCGAGCGGCGGGCGGCCGGTGAGGAAGGGATACTCGCCGACGGTCTCCCCGGGTCCGGCCATTCGGATCAGTTGTTCCTTGCCCGGAGCAAGAATTCGGACCATCCGCACCCGGCCGCTATGCACGACGAAGAGGTCGCTGACGTGGTCTCCCACGCCATACAGCCGGCCGCCGGAGGCCAACTCCACGCGACGACCGAATCGGGCGATGTCTTCACGTTGCGGGGCGTCGAGACCGCGAAAAATGGAGACCCGTGCCACGCACGAGGCGATCGCTTCGTCGGGCAGCGGGCTCATGGTGACCTCCACCTTCAGGATCGCACGCCTTTGCGCAAATCCGTCCGGCCGCTGGCGACGTTGATTCCCCTCGTCAGCGCCCGTCGCGGGGGTTGCCCTCAACGCGGGTGACGGCCACCTTGTGGCGGGGGTCTGTCACGGGCCAGAGCACAGTCGCGAGGAGGGCCGCGACGAGGAGGACGAAGAGGACGGTCATCAGGGAGGCGTGGACGGGCCCCATACCCACGGTCGTTCCGAGTTCGCCCGGCTTGAGGGCATCCAATGCGCGCATCCCGCGCCTCCTCACTACTCCGCTCGGGCTCGTTCCTGGGTGGGCGACCGCGCGGGCTTTTGCCAGCATGCGTCCCCCACCTCCGCAGGAGGTGAGAGCAACCTCAACGTTCCCTGGGAAAGACGCTGCGCTTGTATGCCGTGTGCCCCCGAGACGATTCGAACGTCCGACACCCGCTTTAGGAGAGCGGTGCTCTATCCCCTGAGCTACGAGGGCGGGGGCCGATCGGCCCGTCAAGTCTAAGTGGTGCGGTCGAGAAGTCGTGTCGACTGCTGGCGCCGCGAGCATGGGTGGAGCCCACTGCTCCGCCAGGAGCCACACATGCCCATGTGTGGCTTTTTGTGTAGGATCTCCTTTGTGGCCACCAACCTGTCTATCGACCCCGATCTGCTCGACCGGGCGCTCGCCATCGGTGGCGAGCGAACGAAGAAGGCGACAGTGACGCGGGCTCTTGAGGAGTTCATCGTGCGACGCGAGCAAGAGCGCATCCTCGAACTTTTCGGAACGGTCGAGTGGGACCCGGAGTACGACTACAAGGCGGAGCGGTCCCGAGGGTGAGCCTGCTCGTCGACACTAGCGTCTGGTCACTGGCCCTGCGCCGCGACCAGCCAGAACTCGATCCCGCTGTGGCAGCGCTTCGCCGAGCGCTGGCTGGTCAAGACCTGGTCGCGACGACCGGCGTCGTCCTCCAGGAGATCTTGCAAGGCGCGGTGCATGGGACGACTCGCGACCGCGTGCTCGAGCACTTTGGCAGGCTGCAATATGTCGCGCCGGATCGCGATGACCATGTGGCGGCGGCCGAACTGCGCAATGGATGCCGGCAGCACGGGGTGCAATTGGGCACCATCGATGCGCTGATCGCCGCACTCACGATCCGCCACGGGCTCACCCTGTTGACGACCGATCAAGACTTCACGTTCGCCGCGCGCTGGGTGCCGCTGCCCCTGTGGCGAGCCCCCTAATACGCAGCCGACGCACCGGGGACCACGCTTGTGGTGCGCAGTCCTCGCGCCGGAGAGCTCATTCCGCAGCCGAGCGCTGGTATGGCACCGCTCGCATGCGAGATCAGCGCTCCAGGGCGAAAGCTGCGCTCGACCGGGCGACGGCGCGGCGGTATGACGGCAAACAGAGGGACCGCGCCAACTGGCCTCCGCCAGTTGACAACCGCCGCTGCAGTCAGAGGCGGGCGAAGGCGCGGTCGAGCACCTCGGGGAGGGGGAGGTCGGCATACCCACCGTCGATGTGCAGGCGGATGGCGGCGCGGAAGGCGCCGAGGGCGGCATACGCCTCCACGGCCAGGCCGAGTTCGTCATCGGCCGAGAGCGGCCGCTCAGCGCGCAGCCGGTTCAGGATTGCCTCGACCAGGGCGCGGTCAGCGCGGGCATAAATACCGAGAAAGCGCAGACCGAGGCTGGGCTCGCGCAGCGTCATCTCGCGCCGCATCGCCCACAGTTCCGGATCGGCAACCAGGGCCTCCACTCGCCGGTGCGCCACGAATCGGACAATCTCGCGCGGGGATTCGCCGACCGGGCGGCCGGCGATGAGCGCCAGCAGGGGTTCGGGATCGGCGCCATAGCTGCCAAGGATTGCGTCGTCCTTGGCCGGGAAATAGTTGAAGAAAGTGCGCGCCGAGACGCCCGCGCGCTCGGCAATCGCGTCCACCGTCAGCCCGTCCAACCCGAACTCGACGGCCAACTCCAACGCAGCCCGATGAATCGCCAGCCGCGTTTCGCGCTTCTTGCGCTCGCGCAGGCCCTCCTCGGGCTCGACGGCAGTATCCACGGCAACGCTCATGCCCACCACTATACCTGCAGAATATGCAAACTTGCAGACTCTGCACTTTTTGCCCTACCCTTGCGTGGTGCCCCCTTCTTCCACGGCTCCCGCTCCGGAGTTCCACCTCGACGCGACGGGCCGGCGCATCTTCATCGGCCTGATGCTCGGGATGTTCGTTGCCTCGATCAGCCAGACCATCGTCGGTCCGGCGATGCCGCGCATCGTCGCGGAACTCGGCGGCATGGACCATTACTCCTGGGTCGCCACCGCCGCGATGCTCGTCTCGGCCATCGTCGTGCCAATCGTCGGCAAGTTCTCCGACCTTTATGGCCGGCGGGGCTTCTACCTGGCGGGGCTCATGGTGTTCATGGTCGGCTCGCTGGTCTGCGGGCTGGCGCCAAACTTCTGGACGCTCGTCGCCGGTCGGGCCATTCAGGGCCTCGGCATGGGCACCGTAATGCCCTTGGCGCAGACCATCATTGGCGACATCATCCCGCCGCGGAACCGCGGCAAGTACCAAGGCCTGATGGGCGCCGTCTTCGGCGTCACCTCTGTTGCCGGGCCGCTCGCTGGCGGGTGGATCACCGACAACCTCGGCTGGCGCTACCTCTTTTGGACCTCCATCCCCTTCGGCATCGTCGCGACCGCCGTCGTCTTCCGCTTCCTGCACATCCCGCACCAGCGCCGCGACGCAAAGATCGACGTCGCCGGCATCGCCACCCTCACCCCCGGCCTGGTCGCCGTTCTCCTCGCCACCAGCTGGGGCGGCACGACCTACGCGTGGACGTCGGGGATCATCCTCGGACTGTATGCCGTGGGCGTGGCCCTGCTGGTCGCCTTCGTTTGGGCGGAATCCCGTGCGGCAGAACCGATTCTGCCCCTGCGCCTGTTCAAGAACTCCGTCTTCACGATGTCGAATATCTCGGCCTTCGGTGTCGCGATGGTGATGTTCGGCTCGATCATCTACATCCCCGTCTTCGCGCAGGGCGTCGTCGGTGTCAACGCGACCAACTCCGGCCTCATCCTGCTGCCCCTGATGATGGGCCTGGTCGTCTGCGGCGTGCTCGCTGGCCTGATCATCACCCGGACCGGCCGTTACAAGGCGATCATGCTCTCGGGTGTCGGGCTCATGGCTGCCGGCGTATGGCTGCTCACTCGCCTGACCTATCAGGCCACTTCCACGGAGCTCACCCTCGCGATGGTGGTGCTCGGTGTTGGCCTGGGTCTGTGTATGCAGCAGTTCACACTGCTCGTCCAAAATGTCTCTGCCCGAGCGGATCTCGGCATCGCGACGGCATCGACGCAGTTCTTCCGCAATGTCGGCTCGACGGTCGGCATCGCGATCTTCGGCACGGTCATGACGTCCGGTTTGCACGCGGCGATCGTCAGCCATTTGCCCGCCGCGGCCGCAGAGAAGATGGCCGCCTCCGGCCAACAGATCGGGGCCGGTTCGGTGCTCGACCCGTCGGTCATGGCGAAATTGCCGCCGGCTGTCGCCGAAGCCGTCCGCCAGGGCCTGGCCGAGCGCTTGCATGATGTCTTCTTGCTCGGGCTGCCGATCCTGGCCGTCGTCTTCCTAACGACCGCCATGATCAAGTCGGTGCCACTGCGCACCAGCAACCACGCCCCCGCCGCCGCCGAAGAGGCCGGACACGAGCTGCTCGACGGCCTCTCGTCCTCCGCGGCCGAACCCTCAGACCAGACCGCGACCGATGAGCGAGTGCCAGTCGCCGCACGCTGACCCTGCTGGACAGCGAGCGGAGAATGGCCGGATGACCGAGACGCCCGACGTCCTCGCCACACAGGATTCAAGCTCGCGCTCTAGCCCCCGACTAGCCTGGGTGTCCATGAGTGCCATCGAGGGAGTCAGCGAAATCTTCGATCCGAGCCAATGGGACGCTGTCCCAGGTTTCGAGGACCTGACTGACCTGACATATCACCGCGCGAAGGCTCATGGCACGGTTCGGATCGCCTTCGACCGGCCCGATGTCCTCAACTCGTTCCGTCCGCATACCGTCGATGAGTTGCTGCGGGTTCTGGAGCATGCCCGCACCAGCGCTGATGTGGGCTGCGTCCTGCTGACCGGGAATGGTCCGAGCGCCATGAACGGCAAGTGGGCCTTCTGCGCCGGTGGCGACCAGCGCATTCGGGGGCGCGCGGGCTATCAGTACGAGACCGAGCACGAGTCGACTTCGACCGGCTCCGCGGCGCCAAACCCGATTGATGCGGCGCGGCTCGGACGGCTGCATATCTTGGAGTGCCAGCGATTGATCCGGTTCATGCCCAAGGTTGTGATCTCGCTGGTCAACGGGTGGGCCGCCGGCGGTGGACACTCTCTACACGTCGTCTCGGATTTGACCCTGGCCAGCATCGAGCACGCCCATTTCAAGCAGACCGATGCCGATGTGGGCTCCTTCGACGGGGGTTTCGGATCGGCATACCTGGCTCGTCAGGTCGGTCAGAAGTTCGCTCGGGAAATCTTCTTCCTCGGCCAGGAGTACTCCGCCGAGGATGGCGTGCGGATGGGCACCGTCAACCGCGCCGTCCCGCATGCGGAACTTGAGGCGGCGGGCCTGGAGTGGGGGCGGCTCATCAACGGCAAGAGCCCGACCGCGCAGCGGATGCTGAAGTATTCGTTCAACCTGATCGACGACGGCCTCGTCGGTCAGCAGCTCTTCGCCGGCGAGACCACCCGCCTGGCGTATATGACGGACGAAGCCCAGGAGGGCCGCGACCAGTTCCTTGAAAAGCGCGAACCAGACTGGTCGCCCTATCCCTGGTACTACTGATTCAGGGAGGTTCCCGCAGTTCAGAGCCGGTTTAGGGGTGTCGGGATACCCCTCTGGTCCGCAAATAGTCCGCAAGAATTTTTGTACAGCGTCACGAGTGGGCTACGCGAGGGTGCTTGCTCCACTGCTTACGCTCGCGATGGCTCCGCCACGGCAACGCCGCCCGCCAGGGTCGCCGAGCGTAAGCAGTGGACAGCGTTGCTGTGGAAGCCTGACGTGTTCATTGGCCAGCGCAACGCCCAGCGGCATTAGACAGCGGTGTTACCCGTGGTACTTTGGTACCCGAGGTCATCTTCCCTGACCTGAAGGAGCAACCGTCATGGCTACCGCAACCGCACCGATCAAGGTCGACGTCGCGACTGATGAGCTCGTCTCGCACGCAGCTCACTTCATGTCCCGCTCGAAGAAGGACATCGTCGACGCTGCCGTGCGTGAGTACATCGACGCGCACCGCGCCGAGATCAACGCCGGTATCAAGACCGCGCTCGGTCAGCTCAACGGCACCGATGCCGCTGCTGTCTCGATGATGACCGGCCTGAGCGCCGACGAGCTCGACGACCTCGGCGGCCTGACGACGTAGCCTCATCGGCGCACGCCTCGTCGTACGCGGACGCTAGATTCATTGCATGGCCTCAGATCCGATCAGCGTGCGCCCCACCCGGCGTTGCCTCGCCGATCTTGAGGTGGATCTGCCGGATCTCGGCGTGCCGCTCGACGAGGTCGACGACGTCATTGTCGTAAACGCTCAAGCCCTGCCGGAGCAGCGAGACGCAGGCGGGGCTGAGCGGGTCGTCTCGCTGTCAGATCGCGTCTGGTTCAAGGTCAAGACCTCGGACCGCCGGGCGGTCGTTACGGAGTTGCGCGAGTCGGAACTGCCTGAGTGGATCCCCGCAAGCCGCGGTTCCTGGTGGATTGGCGCCGCGGGCCGTCGCCAGAACGACAGCCCCCAGCGTGACTTCTACGCGTCCCTACAGCGCGAATGCACCGCGGGCAGGATGGTCTCGACCGATCACCTGCTGCCGGGTGAGTGGGACTGGAAGAGACTGAGTGCCGAACAGGCGGTCGCGTGGCGTCGTGAGATGAAGCGGATGGTGATCCGTCTGATCGCCATGTCTTTGAAGAACGGGCACGTTGCGGTTGCGGAGTTCCGGAAGCACCGCATCAAGGCGCTGGCGAGGGCCGCGAACGGTCACGAGGCGTACCTGGCGATCATCGCCGAGGGCGTGCCAGATCCGCAGGTCTTCGCTCTTCTGCTCGACTGCGTTCCGGGAGTGTCGCCTGACGACTGGCAGGCTGAGCCGTCGCCGATGGCCGAGATGACTCTGGCGCCCGGCGAGATCATCTGGTCGACGCTGTTCCCCTCAGAGGTCGCCAGCGCCATCCTCGAAATGGACGACGGCTGAACCGAGCGCCTGCTTCATAAGATCGTTGGCGGCGGCTCGCGTGCGGTCCTCGGCCGTCGGCCAGAGATGGCTGTAGGTGTTTAGAGTCGTGGTCGCGGTCGAGTGGCCGAGGGCACGTTGCACGGTGACGACGTCGCATCCGGCCGCGATGAGCCCCGAGGCGTAGAAGTGCCGCAAGTCGTGGAGCCGGACGTGCGGGAGCTTCGCTGCGTTGCGTGTGGCCCGCCACCGCCAGGTGATGTCGTTGTCGTACATCGGTCCGTCGCCGACCGTGAAGAGCCAGTCGTCGGGCTCGGCATCGGGCAAGTGAGCGGCCACGTGCTCCGACACGACCGTGACCAGCTCGTCGGGCAGGTAGATCACGCGTTCGGAGCCGTACTTCGGCAGCCGGACGACGTAGGTGGATCCGTCGCGCTGCAGCTGGCGCGAGAGGGTCAAGATCCGCCGCAGGAAGTCGATGTCACCGAATTGGACGGCTGCTGCTTCGCCCTTGCGGAGGCCGGCAAAGGCGCAGAGTGCCACGTAGGCGCGGAAGCCCTTGCGGGTGGAGACGCGGGTGCTGTCGGCGTGCGCGAGCAGTCGTCCGACTTCCTCGACGCTCGGGATCTGCATGGCGGCCTCGGCCTTGCGACGCCTGGGGAGGGTGACACCGATGCACGGGTCGGTGCCGATGACGCGGTCGGCGACCGCGGCGCGGAACACCGAGCGGACGATGACGAACCGGGTTTTGACCGTCGAGGGCGCCCAACGCTCGGACGCAGTCTTGACCCAGGTTTCGACGTGCGAGCGACGGATCGACTTGAACGGCAGGTCGCCGAACGGAACCGACCCGACCGCCAGGTCGGCGTTGGCCCTGGTTGATGGCAGCCACAACTGCCGCGGGGCCCAGTCGGCGTAGAAGTCCTCGAAGGTGACGTTGCCTGCGCAGGGTTCGACCCACGTGCCGTCGCGTAGCGTCGAGGTGACCTCGTCGAGCCAGCGCTGGGCGTCGATGCGGCGCTCGAAGTGGCGCGAGCGTTCGCGGCCACGTTCATCGCGGTAGCGGGCGCGCCACCGTCCGTCTGGGCGTTTGGCGATGTTGCCGGCCATGGGTCACCTCCCTTCGGCTATCGACAGACTCGGGTCAGAGCGCGTGCAAGCCGCGAAGGCGTACGCGACCTTGTGGAGAACTCGGCGGGAATCAGGCCTGTGCACCTCCGTCGTCGGGCCGTCGGCCCTGGTCGCCGCGCCAGAGGATCAGCTCGGTCCTCCAGTAGCGGACGTGCCGGCCCAGTCGGAAGCTGAACGGCCCGTCGCCGCAGTAGCGCCAGTAACGCATGGTGGCGACGGGCACGCGGAGGAAAGCGGCTGCTTCCTCGATGCTGAGCATCTCGTCGTTCTCGTGGTTGTCGTCGGTCTGGAACTTGGTGGTCATCGGGCTCTCCTTGTCGTTGTGGGTGATGGGTGTTCGGGACCCTCAAGCGCCACTGGGGGTGGCGAGTGGACATCGTTGGCTCCACTTTCCTCAGGCAAGGCACCAAAAATCGCCCGTCCTGAGGTGCGCCCGCCCTGTCCGGGAGGAGGACGGGCGATGGGACGGGCGCAGGCGTTTGTGCTGGTCAGGCGCCTGTTGGGGGGCGCCCCTCCGAAAGTCGAAAATCTCTCGGATGGTGAGACGAGAGGGGTGGTCATGACCCCAGCGTGGAGAGGAGGGGGCACCAAGTTGCGCCCACGGACGAGCTGCGAATGGGGGACGGGCGGACCACGGGCGAGTAGGACGGGCGGAGTGTTTGTGCAGGTCAAACCCGCCCGTGGTGACTCGCCTGTGGTGCGCGGAAAAGTTGTTTGGTGCGGTGTCAGAATCCGATCCCCGGACCGCGGCGGGCGGGCCGTGAGGGTCCGGGAGTAGCCGACTGCCATGACTCGAAGTCGCGCTGGTTCTCGGACTTCCGCTCCCGAGTGCTGTCCTTCGCGGCCGCTGTCGCGCGTGCCCTCGCGGGCGCCACCGGCCCGTAGCGGTCGATGTCGTCGATGGCTCGGAGACGAGCGTGGGCGACACCGAGATCGGCCCGGTCGAGTGAGAACGCCTGCTCCCAGATCGCCTTGGCCTGTGCGCGGGTGTCCGCGACGACGTGGGCGACGTTTTCGTGTCGGCCCCGGGTCATCCCGACGTACCCTGCCGCTGACGAGGTCGAATCGCCGATGACCATGTGGCCGGAGGCGGTGGTCTCACCCTGGGCGCCGTAGACGGTGGTGGCGTAAACGAGCTCAACCCAACCGTCGACGTACCAGGAGGGAAGGTCGCGGACCTGGCCGTGCTCGTTGCGAAGCGTCACTGTGGCGTCGCCGCCGATGTGGGTGATAGTCCAGGTCTGCCGGTTGGCGACTCCGAGCTTCCAGTCGTTGCGCCGGGTCGCGACCCGATCGCCGACGCCCAGACGTTCACCAGTCGCGTTGACCACGACGCGCACATCATCGATGGCGCCAGCGTCGACGAGCCGGTCGCGGATGGCGCTGTTGAGCGCGGCAACCTGCTCGCGGCTGTCGGCCATCAAAGCCTGCCGAGAGCGGCCTCTGAGGATCGCGTCGGTGGTCTTCGCGGCAAGGGCCTGGACACGCTCGGGCGCGCTTGCATGCAGCCGAATCTGGCCGCGTTCCCAGAGTTCGTCGAAGACGGCCTCTCCGCGTCGCATCCGGCGGCTGAGGTCGGCGTAGGAGGGGTCGGCGAACCTGTGCACCACGTCCAGACTGATCGTCCCCTCGGGGCCGGCATGCCGGGCGGCGAGGTCGAGGACACCGCCGCGGCCGACGGCCGGGAGCTGGTGGCGGTCGCCCATGAACACCACCCGGGCTCCGCACGCTGATGCGATCTCCAAGAGTGCCCGGGCCGTGTCCTGGCCAAGCATTCCGGCCTCGTCGACGACAAGAAGGTCACCGCGACCCAGGGCAGCCCTCGGGTCGCCGGGGCCGTCGTCGGTGCGGGTCCATTGGCCGTCCTCGTCCCAGCGCCATCCCCACTGGTGAGCCAGCCACGCGGCCGAGAATGCCGGAGCGTCGATCTCCCCTGACGCGACCTCGGCCCCCTTGAGCGTCGGTGTCACCACCATCAGTCGTCGGCTCTGCGCCGCGAGTAGCCGCCGGGTGACAACCAAGGTCGTCGTCTTGCCCGCGCCGGCCGCACCTTCAATGACCAAGAGATGCTTGCTGCCCGCCATGGCGGCGACTGCGTTGCGCTGTGCGGGGTCGAGACTGATCGCCACCGCCGCAGGCAGTTTCGTGTCAGGACCGGTGGCGGAGGCCTGGAGCCCGAGCAGCCGACAGATCCGGTCTTCGATCGCAATCACCCGAGGTGACGTCAACGCGCGGACGTCTTCCGGAACGTCGTCTCGATCCAGCAACGGCGTGCAGGCGGCGACGGCGCGGACTGCGAGGTCCTCGGCGAGCTCGATGCGCACTGCAGGGTCGGCGACCAGGCCGGTCGAGGCGATCCATTGCTCGATCTGGCCCCGGATATCGGCGGCGTTCCAGGCCGACCGCTTGGCGCCGAGCCGGGAGAGCACGAGAGTGGCCGCGGCATCGCGATCGAGCTCGCCAACCCTCGGGGAGACCACGGCCGCGGGTAACCGCCCGTCGCGATAGCCGAGACGACGCAACTCGTCATTCCAGACCGCCACCATTGCGGCGCCGTCTTTCGGGACGACCTTGTCCGGTCGCGATTGTGCCCAGGCGCGTCGATCCCACGCTTGCCGCAATCGCGGACCGGGCACCTCGCCCGGATGCTCAGCCCGCCACTCGGCTTCGAGCTTGTCGATGTTGCGCTCGATCTGCGCGGCGCGAGCGCTGAACCGCGCTGCGTACGGCGCCAACTCCACGACCTCACCCGATGTCGGATCGAAGCTCAGCCCGTGCTCGGCCAGCGTTCTCCGGAAATCGCGGTCGGTGGAAACAGCCGCGTGCCCGATCCCGTTGATCGCATCGAGGAGGTCGCGGGTTCCGACCGAGTGCAGGCCACGCCACTTCCCGTCGGCGAAGACCCGGGCGTTGATCTGGAGGTGGAGGTGCCGGTGAGGGTCGCCGGCCCGGGATGTGTAGTGCCGGATCACCGCGGCCTCGACCTGCTCGACCGGCACCTGTACTTGTCGTCCCCGCGGCCCGACACGTGTTGTCGCGTGCGCGGCGACCCAGCCGATGATCTGCTCGGCCGCGCGACCCTGCGCCTCGTCCAGCGCCGCCGAGACTTTCGGATATAGGGCGGCGGCCAGTGACCACGTCTTCGGGCCGTTCACGGTCACCTCGACAAACCGCAGCGCGTTCGCGTCATCGCGCAAACGTCCCTTGGCCTTGCCGGTCTCGACGTCGTGCCCGCCTACCCACTGCTCGTAGGTCTGGCCATCGAGTTCTCCTGCATGCCTCGGACTCACCGAGTCGCTCACCTCGGCGATGTAGCGAGTCGCGACCCCTGCGCCCTCGGTGAGGTAGTAGTCGTCGGCCCGCGAGTGGTCGGCCTCGACGTAGGCGCGCGCGGCCGTCGCCGAGCCGCGGTAGAACTTCATCCCGCCGTGCACGCCGACCACCCCGAATCCGGTGCAGGACGCGGCCTCAACGATGATCAGCAACGTCCAACAACTACCCTTGAAATGACGCTCGGCCCGCCCTGGAGGGGGGACCGTCCACGTCCTTCGTAGCATGCGTGCCGCTCGATTTGGAGAGTCTGAGCGCGACTCGGAGCCGGGTCAGAGCGGAAAGTTGAGCAGCCAGCAACATCCGGCCACGACAAGCGATTCGAGCCGTCCAGGGTGCACAGCTCGCCTTCGGTGGGCCTTGTCCACAGTGCCTGCACCGGCGTTCTCGCCTTGAACGCCTCCGGCCAAACGCTGGCGATCATGACCCACTTCATGAACGAGGCTTACCTCGCTGCGTACGCCACGGCGCGATCCGCGCTGGCCGCCCTCGCGGATCAGGCCAACGGCGAGGACTCATTCAGGTATGAGCGCGCGCTGCTCTCCCTCGATGTGATCCACGACGGCGTCTTCCCGTCGACCTATCCGATCGTCGGCACACGCCGCGACCTCATGCTCTGGCTCGAAGGTGCGATCGGGCAGATGATCGTGCTCGACGGTGACGGCCTCGCGCTTGAACTGCTCCTTGGTGATGCGCTGAACCTCTGATGGGGAGATCGCCACCACCGGCGGTCCCCCCTCAGAGGTCATCAGGCAGCGTCTTCGGCCGAGGGGCGCTCCGTCAGGCCCGGGCCCGCCCCGTGCCCGGCGAGCGCCACCAACGCCTGGTCGAGGAGCCGGCGGATCGCCGTCGTGATCGAGGTGCACTCGCTTTCGATCTTCGCGGCACCCTTCTGGATCGACCCCGCGGTCTTTTTGATGGTGTCGATCTTGTCAAGCTGCAAGACCGCCTCACCGATCTTCTCCTCCGCGGTGTCGACCTCAGCGTCGCCGGTCCGCACCGACGCGGCGATCGCCACGGTCCGCAGCAGCAGCGTGACGGTGCGGAGCACCTCGTTGTCGTCGCTGTCGGGATCGAAGGCGATGACGACCCGCCGCTGACCGAGGACGCGGATCGAGTGGCCGGCGTTCTGCTCGGCGGCGCGGACGACGCCCAGCGAGGCGCTGGCAC
The DNA here is from genome assembly GCA_020160805.1 of Actinomycetota bacterium. Lineage (GTDB taxonomy): Bacteria > Actinomycetota > Actinomycetes > Actinomycetales > Dermatophilaceae > Nostocoides_A > Nostocoides_A veronense. Next base: position 69,302 of record JAIUPO010000004.1, read on the forward strand.
CACGGTTGCGCTCTGCCTCATCGAAGTACTCGCCCCAGTTGGTCCGAGAAGAGTCGGTCATCTCGACCACGACGCGGGCGCTCGCACCCGCGACGGACAGCACACCGTCACCCTTCTTGCTGCGAGACACCAGACCGGCGGTGCGAGTGGTGTCCTCGTACTCATCGCCGAGGCCGGCCGCAATGTCGTTCATCAGCGCGTGGATCTGGTCTTCGAAGGACGCACCCTTGATCGGGGTCACTTGGGCGAGCGAGGCCTTCGCGTCCTGCACCTTCAGCGCCGTGCAGAGCGCGTCGACCTTCGTGGCCAGCTCGGCCTGGCCCTTCTCGAACTTCTTGGTGAGCTCCTCCTGCTGCTGGGCGAGCGTCGCTGCGTGCTTCGCCATCGGAGACGTGGGGTCGCTGGGGTCGAGCTGCTTGGTGGCCTTCGCGAGCAACTCGCTCGTGCTCGACTCCACCTGCTTCTCCAGGGTGACCGCGAACTTGTCGAGGACGGGCTGCAGGCGCTCAAGCAACTCCGGGTTGTCGCCGCCGAACAGCCGACGCGTCTCGGCGAGCAGGTCCTTCTTGGTTGCGGCCACCGCCTCCGCGAGGTGCCTGCGGGTGGCGTCGTCGGCATCGGTCATCGCCTTCTTCGCGTCGGCAGCGGCCTTCGTGACGGTCTCCGTCGCTGACTTGGCCGCGTCGGCCGTTGCCTCAGCCGCACGCCGCGTCGCGTCAGAGGTCTGGTCGCCGACATCCCTGAGCATCCGCTCGAGAGCGCGGGTCTCTGACGTCAGCGCCGTCAGGCTGAGTGCCTTGGCGCCGAGGACCAGTGCCTCGGTCGCGAACTTCGTCAGATCGGCGTCGGCGAGCGCAGCCGGGTCGTCACAGCGCTGCCCGCGCTCGCCGGTGACCCAGTGCCGGGCCTCGTTGACGACGTCGATCTCGGAAAGCGCGAGCGCGTCGATGATCACCGTCGAGCCCGCCTCATCGAACCGTGCTCCAGTCATTTCCTTGTGCATTCCGTACCTCCAGGTGTGCGGGCCACCCAGGCGGCGACCTCCCTTTCGATGGTGGGGGCCTCCGAGCATGCAACGCCACGCTGAGCCTGTTTAGGGAGCTAAACAGCAGCCTGCAGTGAATCAGGCGGAACAGCGGCTAGCGTTCCATCCATCACCCGACCGACCGGTCGACCACGAGAGAAAGGAGGATGAAAGGTGGATTCGCTCGTCACGATGCCCGACATCGCCCGCATCTCAGGCGTTACCCGTCAGGCGGTCACCAACTGGCGCTCGCGATCTGCCAGCATCCCCTTCCCTTCCCCGAAGTCGCTGGTGGCTGGCGTCGAGCACTTCGACCGAGACGAGGTGATCGACTGGTTGGAAGCGACTGGTCGAGGACTCAACGACAGCGCCCGGCTCGACGCGCCGGCCGTGGCCGTTCCCGCGGGCCTTGCCGTTGAGGACGCGGCCGTGCTGCTCGCGCTCCGAGCCAGCGTCGGGCAGGACCTCGCACCTCTGGGTGCCGACGAGCGCATCGCGTTGGCACGAGAGGTCGACCCCGATAACAAGTTCCTGCTGGACGAAGTGATCCGGCTTTCGGCTGCCAACGATCTCGCCGCGTATGTCGACGGCCTGCACGAGGCGTCGTACGGCCCGTCGGACGCACTGGATCGGCTGTACATGACCCGCGCGGCTCAGGGTGGCCGCGGTCTGACGGCGGCTGCCGTCTCCCTCCTTCAGCAGCTTGCCGATGTGTGCCGCACATTCCTCGGGCCTGACGGCGTCGCGGTCGAACTGCGCCTCGACCCGCAGGCCCGTTCGGTGGCAACTGGATTCGAGTCCGCGAGTCCCAACAGTGAGCGCGCAGCGCTTCGGCTACACGCGATCGACGGACGCCAGGTTGAGTCGATTCCCGGGCCACTGGTCAAGGTGATTTCGTTGGCTGGCCTCGACGAACGCGCGACTCTCGATGCCGCAGATGACATCGCGGTCGACCTTGATGCCGACCAGATCGCCATCGTCGTCGGTTCTGCGTCTGCACTCTGTGATCGGCTGCGCGGAGACCTGTATGACGCGCGGAAGTCGACCCTTCAGACGGGGGCGGAGGACCACGGGTGCGCTCTTGTCGCGTCATTCAAGCTTTCCCGAGGCCTGTGGCGTGACGCCTACCGGAAGAATTTGGGTCTGTGGGTGCTCCGAGGCGCGACTTCCGCGACCGCCGCAGTCGTCGGGGATCTCTCTGGCTCACTGGTCGACGGCCCGGAGCTTGCTGCCGATCTGCTCGGTGCGCTTGAACAGACCGGTGCCCGGTCGTATCGATACGGCCGCGCGGTGCGGTACGCCGCGGTGTGGACGGGTGACACTGTCGTTCCTGTCGGTATCGGGCCGCAGCCCGCGACCGCGCTGGAGGCGTCGTCGGCGCACGAACGATTGGTCAGCTCCACGCTGGTTACTCGCGAGCCCATCCTGGGCTTCGACCTCCCTGACGCCCGCCCCGGCGCCAGGGGCCCGAGTGCAACCCGCTCACTCGGCGAGCTGGTTGAGGCCGGGCTCATCGTCCGCCAGAGCGGCTCACGAATTTCGGACGAGCACCTCGACCCCGCAGGCTCGGTGCGCGTCATCACCGCAGACGGCGGCGCGCCCCGGTGGATCGACCGCCTGGTCGAAGCTTCTCGCTATCGCTCCGCCGTTCACACCGAGCCTGGCGATGTCGTGTTCTCCACCAACCCGCCGAGGGCCTTTGTTGACGAGACCGGTGGCGCGATCGTCGCGTCCCCGAGCCGGATCCTGCGACCCGACTCGGCACGCGCTGGGATCGGCGCGCGAGCGCTCGCCGCCACCATCAATCGCCTGCGCGGCAACGCCGAATGGAAGACCTGGCAGATCCCCAGGTTCCCGGCAGCGCAGGTCGAGCGCGTCGAGGCAGCCCTGGGCGCCGTCGACGAGCACCTCTCCGAGATCCGCAAGCACGAGGCGGCGGCGGCCGACCTCGTCACCAGTTTGATTCAGGGCGTCGCCGCAGGGTCAGTGACCCTCGACGAGCCCAACACTGAGAGGAAGGCAGGCTGACATGCCCCCGCGCAAGAAGACCGAGACCACGGCACCTTCGACGATGAAGGAGCTCAAGGACACCCTGTGGAAGGCCGCCGACAAGCTCCGTGGGTCTCTCTCTGCGAGCCAGTACAAGGACGTCATCCTCGGTCTCGTCTTCCTCAAGTATGTATCCGACGCGTACGACGAGCGCCGCGAGGCCATCCGCTCTGATCTGCTCGCCGAGGGGTACGACGACGAACAGATCGACGAGCTGATCGACGACCCGGAGGAGTACCAGGGCTACGGCGTCTTCGTCGTTCCGGAGGAGGCGCGCTGGGCTCACCTGTCGGAGCACGCCAAGGGCAGGCCCGCCATCGGTGGTGAGCCGGCCAAGACGATCGGTGCACTCATCGACGCCGCCATGGACGCGGTGATGCAGGAGAACCCGAGCCTTGTCGGCACGCTGCCGCGCATCTACAACCGCGACAACATCGACCAGCGCCGCCTCGGCGAGCTCGTTGACCTGTTCAACAACGCACGGTTCAGTCGCCAGGGCCAGCACCGCGCCCGCGACCTCATGGGCGAGGTGTACGAGTACTTCCTCGGCGCCTTCGCCCGGGCGGAAGGTAAGCGGGGTGGGGAGTTTTTCACACCTCCGTCGGTGGTCAAGGTCATCGTTGAGCTCCTGGAGCCGAACCACGGCCGGGTCTACGACCCGTGCTGTGGGTCTGGCGGCATGTTCGTCCAGACCGAGAAGTTCATCCACGACCACGACGGCGACCCCAAGGACATCGCGGTCTTCGGCCAGGAATCCATCGAGGAGACCTGGCGCCTCGCGAAGATGAACCTCGCCATCCACGGCATCGAGAACAAGGGCCTCGGCTCCCGCTGGGGTGACACGTTCGCCCGAGACCAGCACGCCGACGTCCAGATGGACTTCGTGATGGCGAACCCGCCCTTCAACATCAAGCACTGGTCGCGCAACGTCGAGGACGCGCGCTGGAAGTACGGCGTCCCGCCGGCGAACAATGCGAACTACGCGTGGATCCAGCACATCCTGTTCAAGCTCGCCCCGGGCGGTAAGGCCGGCGTCGTCATGGCGAACGGGTCGATGTCGTCCAACTCGAACGGCGAGGGCGACATCCGCGCTCAAATCGTCGAGGCGGACCTCGTCTCCTGCATGGTCGCACTGCCCACCCAGCTCTTCCGTAGCACCAGTATCCCGGTGTGCCTGTGGTTCTTCGCCAAGGACAAGACCAAGGGCAAGCAGGGCTCGATCGACAGGTCCGGCCAGGTGCTGTTCATTGACGCGCGCGACCTCGGGTACATGGTCGACCGCGCTGAGCGGGACCTTGACGACGTGGCGGATATCCAGAAGATCGGCGACACGTTCCATGCCTGGCGGGGGACAAAGTCAGCGACGGCCGAGTACACCGACATCCCGGGTTTCTGCAAGTCAGCGACGCTGGCCGAGATCAAGGCAGCTGACTACGCGCTCACCCCGGGACGCTACGTCGGGGCTGCCGAATCGGAAGGCGACGGCGAAGCGGTCGACGCCAAGATCGAGCGGCTCACCACAGAGTTGCTAGCTGTGTTCGATGAGTCCGCGCGGCTCGAGAAGGTCGTACGTGAGCAGCTGGAGAGACTCCGATGACCGTGGCGATGACCTTGGCCGATCTGTGCAGCGACATCGTGGACTGTGCGCACAAGACGGCGCCCATCGACGAGAGCGGCGAGCACTTCGCCGTCGGAACACCAGCGATGCGGAACCACATCATCAACTTCTCCGAGGCACGCCGGATCAGTGAAGCAACATTCAAGGCGTGGACGACGCGCCTTCGGCCTCGGGTCGGCGATCTGCTGCTTGCGCGCGAGGCTCCCGTTGGCCCGGTCGTCCGCATCCCGGAGAGCGAGAATGTTGCGCCTGGTCAGCGCACGGTTCTCCTTCGGCCGCGAGCGGGAACCTGTGACTCGCGCTTCCTGTACTACTTCCTGACATCACCGCGAGTTCAGGCCGAGTTGCAGGTCAAGGCAGCCGGCTCGACCGTGCCGCACCTGAACGTGGCAGACGTCAGGACTCTGCCAGCCGACGCCGTTCCCCCACTTGCTGAGCAGCGCGCGATTGCCGAGGTGCTCGGTGCGCTTGACGACAAGATCGCCGCCAACGCAAGGTCGGCGGACATCGTCGATGAACTCCTTGCAACACGTTTCGCTCGCCTCTCGGCTGGTCGTGCACGCGTTGGGCTGGGGACCATCGCCTCGGTCAACCAGCGATCAACGAAGCCGCAGGCAGGAGGAACCTTGAGGTACCTGGACATCTCGTCAGTTGGGCGCGGTGTGTATGACCTCCCGGCGGAAAGTAGCTGGGATGACGCCCCCGGCCGAGCGCGACGGCTGGTCGCGCAGGGCGATGTCGTCTGGTCGACGGTTCGACCCAATCGACGCTCGCACGCTCTCGTTCTTGATGACGACGACAAGCTCATCGGTTCCACCGGCCTAGCGGTCCTCACCCCGGCGCCAGGGCGAACGGCGGGGCTCTACGAGGCGACGCGAACGGATGGTTTCGTCGCGTACCTCGAGACGGTGGCCGAAGGCAGCGCCTACCCCGCCGTCCGAGCGGAACGCTTTCTGGAGGCGCCGGTTCCCGAGTTGGACCCGAAGGAGTGGGACCAGTTTGAGGTGTTGGCCTTGCCGCTACGTGAGCACGTCCATGCGTCGAAGGTCGAGTCTCGGCGCCTGGCAGCAGCCCGAGACGAACTGCTGCCGTTGCTGATGTCCGGCAAGGCCCGCGTCAAGGACGCGGAGAAGACCGTGGAAGGGGTGCTGTGATGGTCAGCGAAGCCGAATGGGAAGAGCAGATGCTCGACGAGCTTTCCTTCCATGGGTGGGTGCCGAGACAGGGCAAGGACGTCGCGCCCGGCGTCGAGGGTGGTCGCGAGTCGTGGGACGACATCGTCTTGCCGGGCCGGGCGCTGGCCGCCCTCCGGAAGCTGAACCCGATGGTGCCGGGCGAGTACCTGATCCAGGCCCTCGCTGAGATCCGGGCGCCGAAGTCGCAGGATCCGCTGGCCGAGAACTTCCGCCTGCACCAGATCCTCGTGGACGGCTACCGGGGCATCACCTACGTCGATTCCGAAGGGATCGAGCAGAACCCGACCATCAGGTTCGTCAGTCACAACGTCGACGACAACGAGTTCCTCGCGGTCAACCAGGTCACGATCCGCTCGGCTGAGGTCGAGCGTCGCTTCGACATCGTGCTGTACCTGAACGGACTGCCGGTCGTCGTCACCGAGCTCAAGCGCGCAGGCGCTGAGGCGGCGGACATCGCATCGGCTCACGCGCAGTTGGCGACGTACCTCCGCGAGTTCCCCATGGCGTTCCGATTCGTCGTGCTCACTGTCATCTCGGACGGAATCCACGCCCGCTACGGCACGCCGTTCACGCCGCTGAACCACTACTCGCCGTGGAACGTCGACGATGACGGGAAGCCGCTCGGACGCCTGGACCCGGCTGACCTTGTCGAGCCGGGTGTCGACCCAGATGATGTCTGGCTGCCGGTCACCGTCGAGATGTTCGACCTGGTTCCAGGCATCTTCAACCAGGAGCGCTTCCTGCAGCTCCAGCGAGACTTCGTCGCCTTCGACGAGGGGGCCGATGGCTATGCCAAGCGGATCGCCAAGCCGCACCAGTATTTCGCCGTCACCAAAGCGGTCGGCTCCACGGTCGACGCCGTTGAGTCGAACGGCAAGGCCGGCGTCGTGTGGCACACGCAGGGCTCGGGCAAGTCGATGGAGATGGAGCTCTATGCCCACGCCGTCGCTCGCCAGCCGAAGCTGAAGAACCCGACGCTCGTCGTCGTCACCGACCGGACAGAGCTCGACAGTCAGTTGTTCGAGGCGTTCAACCGCTCGCAGCTCCTGGCTGAGAGCCCGGTCAACGTGACCACCCGCAGCCAGTTGCGCGAGGAGCTCACCAACCGTGTCACTGGCGGGATCTACTTCACGACCCTGCAGAAGTTCGGGCTCACCGGCAGGGAGCGCGAGTCCGGCTTGGACCACCCGTTGCTCACCGATCGCCGCAACATCATCGTGATCGTCGACGAGGCTCACCGCAGCCACTACGACGACCTCGACGGCTTCGCCCGACACATCCGTGACGCTCTCCCCAACGCAGCCTTCATCGCCTTCACGGGCACGCCTCTGTCGACCGCGGAGCGTGACACCCAAGAGGTCTTCGGGCGCGTCATCGACACCTACGACCTCACTCGCGCCGTGGCTGACGGTGCGACCGTGCCCGTCTACTTCGAGCCCCGCCTTGTCGCGGTGAGGCTTGCCGGCGAGGTGACCGAGGACGAGCTCGACGCGGCGGCGGACGAGGCGGTCACTGGCCTCGACGAGGTCGAGCGCGAGCGGGTCGAGAAGTCCGTGGCTGTCATCAATGCGATGTACGGCGCGCCCGCGCGACTGGAGGCGTTGGCAAAGGACATCATCGACCACTGGGAGAAGCGGTCGGCAGCGATGGTGTCGTTCATCGAGTCGCCTGGCAAGGCGTTCATCGTCGGCGCGACGCGTGAGATCTGCGCGAACCTCTACGAGGAGATCATCAAGCTACGGCCCGAATGGCACGACGACGCTATCGACAAGGGCGTCGTCAAGGTCGTCTATTCCGGCTCCCCGTCGGACAAGGGCGCGGTGGCCAAGCACGTCCGTCGCGAGGCCCTGAACAAGGTCATCCAGAAGCGGCTCAAGGACGCTGAGGATCCGCTCCAGATCGTGATCGTCAAGGACATGATGCTCACCGGCTTCGACGCGCCGCCGCTGCACACGCTTTACCTGGACCGACCGCTCAAGGGTGCGCTCCTGATGCAGACGCTCGCGCGGGTCAACCGCACCTTCCGCGGCAAGCCTGATGGTTTGTTGGTGGCTTACGCGCCGCTGGTCGAGAACCTGAGCAAGGCACTGGCCGAGTACACCGACACCGATCAGGTGAAGAAGCCGGTCGGGCGCAACATCGACGAAGCGGCCGTGCTCGCGCGCCAGCTGATCGCGTCGCTGGACGAGGTGTGCGCCGGGTACCCGTGGCGGCAGCAGCTTCAGGGCGACGCCCGTAGCTGGATCAAGGCCGCAGTCGGCCTGACCAACTACCTGCGCTCGCCAGCGACGCCTGGCAACCAGCCGGGCGAGGGCGAGACGGCGCTCGTCGATCGGTTCCGGAAGTTCGCGAATCAGTTGGCCCGCGCATGGGCGCTGGCCGCGGGCTCGCAGACCCTCGAAGACCTCCGCCCGACGGCGAAGTTCTATGAGGAAGTGCGGGTCTGGATGGGCAAGTTCGACGCCCAGGAGCGGCAGTCACAGGGCCGGCCGGTCCCCGAGGAGATCCAGCGCCTCCTGTCGAGCCTGGTCGCGACTTCGACCGAGACCGGCGACGTCATCGACATTTACGAGGCCGCCGGGATGCCCAAGCCGTCCCTGTCGCAGCTCGGCCCGGAGTTCGTCGCCAAGACCTTGCAGGCCGAGAACCCACACCTGGCGATCGAGGCGCTGCGCGACCTGCTGACCGAGGAGAGCGCCAAGGCAACTAGTCGCAACCTCGTCCGGCACCGGGCATTCTCCGAGAAGCTCCGCGAGCTGATGAACAAGTACACCAACCAGCAGCTGACCTCGGCCGAGGTCATCGCCGAGCTGATTGAGTTGGCGAGGGAGGTCGCGGCGGAGGGCAACCGCGGCGCCCATTTCACGCCGCCGCTGAACTCCGACGAGCTTGCGTTCTACGACGCCGTGTCGTCCAACGAGTCCGCCGTCGAGCTCCAGGGCGAGGACATCCTGGCCGAGATCGCACGCGAGCTCGTCGGCGTCATGCGCCGCGACATCAAGACCGACTGGACCGTCCGCGACGACGTCCGCGCCAAGCTCCGCTCGTCGATCAAGCGGCTGTTGGTGAAGTACAAGTACCCGCCGGACAAGCAGCCCGAGGCGATCAGGCTCGTCATCGAGCAGATGGAAAGCATGGCGCCGAGCTTCGTGGCGGCCCGCGATCGCAAGGGAGGGCTGTGATGGCCGTCGGGTATCGCTCGATCCTCCAACTCGACGATCGTGAGGACGCGATCCGGGTTGCGAAGGAACAGTTCCGTAGCTGGCTCGTCGAGATGGTGCGTGACTCGCGTAAGAGCGTCGAGACGGCCGACTGGGATGGCCCAGGCACCTACCGGCTCGGGCCGGACTCATTGCTGACGGTGATCGAGCAGGGCGAGGAAGGCCTCCTCCGCCTCCTGCTGGAGTACGTCGAGACCAACGAACACGGGACGTGGACGACGAGGCTGTATGCGACGTCCGCCCCAGGTTCGCGTCGGTTGAAGCAGGTGCTCTGGTTCGAGAGCGAGGGCGTGCGGCCCGATGGATCTCCGGTCCAACCCGCGACTCCGCGGGTTGTCCGCAGGACGCTACAGGCGGTCGACGCGTTCGACGGGCCGGTACCCGTGCTCAGCGAGCCGCGCACGGTACGGCTGGACGATGTCGACGAACTCATCAGCTTCATCGAAGACGAGGATCGCGACCTGTCTGTTGTTGTCGCGGCGCCGGTGCCTGGCGTCTCTACGGCGAAGTGGGCTCAGGCGATCGGATCGCTCACACGGGAAGCCGTCGGCTGCGCGTCGTTCTTCGTGCTCGAACCGGCTGCTGCCGACGCTCTGAACGCGCGGCTTGGCTCCACCCATGCTGTACCGACCGGCGCCGTCCGCACCTTCGTTCCGCGCGTCGATATGGGCGACTGGGCAGATGCTCGACGCCACCGCATCCTGACGGCGAAGACGATGAGCGAAGCGCTCAAGCCGAACCTGAAGTTCACCGAGCGACTGATTCGAGCCGTGGCTACGACGCCGCGGCTGAACCTGCTCGACGCTGACCTTCCTGCGGAACTCACCCGAACGGTCCGGGTTCTCCAGCGTGAGCGGATCAAGCCTGAGTCGATCGGGCTCGACGAACTTGCTCAGGAACCGTCGGTCGAAGTCGTCGCTGCGGATGTCGTTGAGACGCCATCCCCCGAAGACTTCACGCCCTCGTGGCTGGACAAGCTCAAACGTCTCGTGGGCCGGATCGTGGGCCGCGACACCATCGATGACGCTGCACTTCAGGCGATTGCCGACAAGTTCGACCAGCAGGAGGCCGTCGCCGTGGCGTCCGCCAAGAACGCCGAGAACCTGCAGGCCGAGCGTGAGCGGCTTGAGGACCAGGTCGGTGACTTGCGGCGCCAGCTGGAGGCCGAGCAGCTCGAACGAGCTCTTGCAGAGGACAGTCGCCGCGCGGCCGAGAAGAAGACCCGCTCCCTGGAGCGGTGGCGGGCAGAGCGTGCGGACCAGTTCACCCATGTCGACGAACCGGTCATGCCGTGGGAGACCGATCCGCTGAGCGTCGCGGAGATCGTCGAGAGGCTGACGGACGAGGCGAACTTCGGGGACATCCTGCAGTACGTGGAGCTGACTGATGTCGAAAAGGCGATCGATCGCGCGGACCAGATCGATGCTGCCGACCCGAGTGCGACATACGCGTCGTTGTTCTGGGAGTACGTGCTCGTCCTGCGTGACTACATGATCGAGTGCGTCGAACATGGCTTCAGCGGCAATCTCCACATGTACCTCAACTCCTCGGAGGTGCGCGGGCGAAAGTGTCCGACTCAGCGCCACAAGGCCGGCGAGAGCGACACCGTGCAGAACAACGCGAGGATGCGACGCGAGCGCACCTTCCCCGTGCCCGTGGCGTTCGAGCCGTCGGGCGAGGTCTTCATGGCGACCCACTTCGGCCCGACCCCCCGCGATCAGAACGCGCCGCGCATGTACTACGCCGCCGACGTCGCCAAGACCAAGAAGGCGTACATCGGCTACATCGGCGTGCACCTGACGAACACCCGGACGAACTGAGGCGATCGCGAGGGGAAGTCAGCTGGCATGGAGGATGGGCTCAGTCCGCAAAAAGTCCGCAAGAATTTCGGCAGCGGCCAGAATCAGCCAGCAACGACCATCGGAGCGCTCGGCGTGTTTGTGCAGGTCAGGCTGTGGTTCCACGGCATGACCGGCATCGACCAGCAACAACCAATTCGGCGTCGCCGACTTCCCCTGGTACTACTGAGGCCAGCTCAGGAGTGGACGACGTAATGCAGGATCACGTCGTGGGTGTGCTTGGCCTTCTCGGAGCCGCGCAGGAGCACCTCGTAGGTGCCATGTGAGGTGTGGATCGCGACCGTCGTCTCCTCGGTGAAGCGACCGAAGACGGAGGCATTTGAGGCATAGGACACGGCGACAATCTTCGAGTAGGGAATCGAAGTCACCGCCACCCGACCGCCGGCAAAACTGTTGTCCTGCAAGATGACTCGACGGTCCGTCAGGCCGATGAAGCCAGTGCCAACATCTTTGCCGTCATAGACCGCGAAGACGGTCTCGTCCGGCAGCAACGAGTTCTGGACCACCTGGAGTTGGTCCTTCTTGTCGTAGTAGATCTCCTCGGCCACCGAGCCGACCTCCTCGTATGTCGTCCGCCCGCCCCGGGGCACGAAGCCCGGGAGCGCTGTCGGCGCCCAGCCTGCCATGCGGCATACGGTGGGGCCATGGGCAAGATCGAGATCGTCGAAGGCGACATCACCCGGGAGAAGGTCGATGTCATCGTCAATGCCGCCAACTCATCGCTGCTCGGCGGGGGCGGCGTGGATGGCGCGATCCACCGCGCGGCCGGGCCGGAACTGCTCGCGGAGTGCCGAGACCTGCGGTCCTCGACATTGCCGGACGGGCTGCCGCCGGGCGACGCCATCGCCACCGGCGCCTATGGGATCAAGAAGGTGAAGTGGATCGTCCATACGGTTGGCCCGAATCGCCATGCGGGACAGACGGATCCGCAGGATCTTGCCCGCTGTTTCAGCAATAGTCTGCACCTGGCCCGCAGCCTATCAGCCCGCAGCATCGCGATCCCCGCCATCGGCGCTGGGGTCTATGGCTGGGACCACGAAACCGTCGCCGACCTGGCGATCCGGGCGGCGCTGGCCGAGCAACGCGAACGCGGCGGGATCGACCGGATCCGTTTTGTGCTCTTCAGCAAGGACGCGGCCGCGATCTGGTCGAAAACCAAGCTCACCCACCTGGGTCGCTGACCGATCAGGCCCCACCGGGCGCATAGCAAACGCCGGACCACCCCGAGGGCTGGTCCGGCGTTTCGCGTATGCGGAGGGGTCAGGGGCGCCCGTAGGTGACGCTCGAGGACCAGATCGCCCGCAGGCCGGAGGACAGGCCGGTGCGGGGGCTGTCATACATCATGCCGTTGCCGGCATAGATGCCCATGTGGTAGGCGGGGTAGCCGAAGAAGACCAGGTCACCGGGCTGCGGGTTGCTGACCCGGGTGGCAGCAGCCTGCTGGGCGGCCGCCGTGCGGGGCAGCGAGATGCCGACCTTGGCGAAGATGTACATCGTGAAACCCGAGCAGTCGAAGCCGGCCGGGGTCGAGCCGCCATAGACATACGGGATGCCGGACAGCGACGCGGCGATGGACAGGACGCCGCCGTGCGCGGGAACCGACGGCTGCGGGGTGGGCGCCGGCGCGGGGGTGGTGGCCGCCGGAACGGAGGCACGCGTGGTGGACCGGCTAGCCGGTGCCTGCGCGGTCCGCGAGGCAACCAGGTGTGCGGCGGTGGTCGCGACGACAACCGGCTTGGGCTTGGGCTTGGGCTTGGCAACCGCCTTAACGCCGATGACGCCATAGGACGCCTTGACGGGCCCGACGGCAGCCGGGGCGGTCAAGGTGGGCGCCGTCGCCGTCTTGGCGGCGGGTACGGTCACGACCGGCGCGATGGGAGCGGCCTGGGCGGACGGGAGACCGAAAGCGGTGACGATGCCGCCGGCGGCAGCCAGCACAGCGCCGGTGCGCACAAGAGATTCGGGGCGGCGGGCAGCGGCGCGCGAAAACGACAAAGACACGAAGTGACCTCTCGACGCCTACGAGGTGAGCTGTCGGGTTCGGGCGAGAGTCTGCTGCCCGGCCGTCGCTCCTAGGCTCCGGCTTCACCCCAAGGACGCGGCGCCAAGGTCGCGCCCACAAGTGGGTCCCCCGCTCCTACCAAGCGGTGTGCGAGTGGTCCGGCGTCGCCCGGGGGTAGGACTCGGCGACCCAGGCTGCCGGTGCCCACGTAAGGCGTGGACACCCGCACGACGGTAGCGAAGTTCCCCGAAAATGTCACATTCGGGTCACGGCGTGGGGACGAATGGGCGACATTGCCCTGCCCACCAGGGGAATCGTCAGGTCGCAGCACCTGCGGCGACGAAGACGTGATCGGCGATCTCGGGCGGCAAGGACACGCCATCGGTCAGCGGGCGTCCGGCCCCGACCGCGATCACCCGGCCGTCAGCGCGGTGGACATCGGCCTTGCGACCCGGCACCACACCGCTCTCGGTGAGCAACTGAAGGGCCTCGTGATCGACCTGAACCGGTTCACCGATGCGACGCACCACCACCCGGCGCGGATCGTCGCTGGCGATATCGGACAGGGTCACCAGGCCGGCGCGGAAACTCTCGGACGTGGCACCCTCGCCGAGAAGTTCGTCGAGACCCGGAATGGGATTGCCATAGGGCGAGGTGTAATCACCGCCGAGCATGTCCAGGATGCGCCGCTCGACGCGCTCAGACATCACATGCTCCCAGCGGCAGGCCTCGTCGTGGACGTACTCCCACTCCAGGCCGATCACGTCGACGAGCAAGCGCTCCGCCAACCGGTGCTTGCGCATGACACGGGTCGCGAGGACGCGCCCGTGGTCGGTGAACTCCAGATGCCGGTCCCCGGCCAAGGACACCAGACCGTCGCGCTCCATCCGAGCGACCGTCTGCGAAACGGTCGGCCCGGAATGCCCCAGACGCTCGGCGATGCGGGCACGCAGCGGCGTGATGCCCTCTTCGTCGAGTTCAAAAATCGTCTTGAGGTACATCTCCGTGGTGTCGATCAGGTCACTCACCCGGGCATCCTCTCATTGACCCGGCGCGAGCGGTCCAAGGCGGCGACCCACCAACCGATCCAGCCGGACGCCACCATGCCGGCAGCCCCGACCACGACAATTGCCGGTGCGAGCCCGACGATCGCGATGAGACCGCTGGCCGTCAACGGGCCACCAGACATCCCGATATCGCCGAACAGGCGCCACCCGCCGAGGTACTTGGCGCGATGGATCCTGGGGGCCGTGTCCGCACCGAGCGTCATGACGATGCCGGATCCGAGTCCGTTACCGACCGCCATGAGCACGGTGACCGCCAGCACCTGCCCGAAATCGTGCGTCAGCGGCAGCAGCACCAGGCCGAGCCCGAGCAGGACGGCGGTGGGGACCGCCACCCACGCCCGGCCGAGGCGGTCCATGACCGCGCCGGCCGGATAGAACAGGCCGATCTCGACGAGCGAACTCACGGCGAAGATCAGCGAGATCTGGGCCGCGCTGAGCCCGACATGGTCGCCCCACAGCGGCACGATGCTCATCCGCAGGGCGCGCAGCCCGTTGATTGCGGTGACCCCGAGTCCGAGGGTGGCGAGCGTATGCCGATGCCCCCACAGCACCGCGCGCACGCTGGCCGGGTCGGCCAGCGCCGCTCGGCGCTCGTCCACGCCGAGGTCCTCGACTTGAAGCACCAGTCCCAACGCCAAGATGGACATCACCGCACTGAAGACGAAAGCCACCCGCGGGCCGAAGGTAGAGATCAGCGGCACCGCGAGCAGTGGCCCCAAAAACATCCCGACCCGGTGACTGCCACCGAGGCCCGACAAGGCCCGAGCACGCAGGTGAGATGGGACGGCGTCGATCATGAAGCCCTGCCGGGCCAACAAGAAGACGCTCCACGTCATACCCGTGATGAGGGTCGCCGCAGCCAACAAGATCAGGTGCGGCGACCACGCACCGAGCAGAGCGACCGCTGCGCCAACTGCGGACGCGGCAACCATGGCCCGGCGCTCGCCGACTCGGCTGATCAGCGCCCCCGCGGGCAGCGAGGTCGTCACCTGCCCGACACCCAGCAGAGCGCCGACGAGCGCCGCCTGACCGACGCTCGCGCCGAGTTCGCGGGCGAGCAAGGGCACGATGGGGATCGCCGCGCCATACCCCATCGCCTCCAGGACCGTCGGTCCATAGGCGCTGATCGCGACGGACCGCAGGCGAAACTCCCCCGCCGTCGTATGCGGACCGCCCACCCCCGCGGGCCCGCTCACCTCAGCCCCCGCTTGGGCACCGGCGGGCCGCCCGTCACGGTTGCCGGCGGCTCACCGACCACGCCTGCTCATCGTCCAGGGTGCCCGGCGCGATCTTGGAGAAGACCAGCCGGTCGTGCAGCCGCGAGCGCCGGCCGCCCCAGAACTCGACCTCGTGCGGCACGATGCGCCAGCCACCCCAGCCCGGCGGGCGGGGCACGTCCGCAGGAGAACCGGTGTCGGGATAGCGGGCGGCGAACTCGGCATACCTCGCCTCCAAGTCGGCCCGCGAACCGATCGGCGCGGACTGATCGGAGGTCCAGGCCGAGATGCGCGACCCCCACGGCCGGCTCGCGAAGTAGGCGGACACCTGCTCATCCGCCAGACGCTCAGCCCGCCCGCGCACCCGGATCGCCCGGAACATCGAGGGCCAGGTGAGCGAGGCAGCGACCGACGGATTACTGACCAACTGCCGGCTCTTGGTCGACGACAAGGAGGTGACAAAGCCCAGACCCTCCGGTTCGAAGAAGCGCATGAGCACGGTGCGGACATCCGGAACGCCCAACTCATCGACCGTGGCGAGCGACAAGGCTGTCGGCTCGGGCACGTCGGCTCCCGTGCTCGCCCGCTCGACGGCCTCGCGAATCCATCGGTCGGCCTGCCGGAAGGGCGTGGCGGCTAGGTCACGCTCATCGAGGCCATCGCCGGAATAGTCAGTGCGCGGGGCGAGCGACTCGGTCATACCGGCAGGCTATGTCTTCGCTCCGACAAGCCCACGCGACGGACCACCGTCCGAGCCAGGCGCCAACCTGATTTAGGCTGTGACCCGAATGTCGGCAGTGGGGCCCACACACGGGCACCCCCGACGACAGCGATCCGTGACAGTGTCCACCGACACCACCGGCAGGAATGGGGCAACTCCATGAGTGACAGCGACGTCAAGCACGGCCTGGAAGGCGTTATCGCGTTCGAATCGCAGATCGCCGAGCCGGACAAGGAAGGCGGCGCGCTGCGATATCGCGGCGTCGACATCAAGGAACTCGTCGGTCGTGTCAGCTTCGGCCAGGTGTGGGGACTGCTGGTCGACAATGAGATGGACCCGGGCCTGCCGCCCGCCGAGCCCTTCCCGCTGCCGGTGCACACCGGAGACATCCGCGTCGACGCCCAGTCCGCGCTCGCCCAGCTCGCCCCCGTGTGGGGATTCCGGCCGCTGCTGGACATCGATGCGGCCGAGGCCCGTGACAATCTCGCCCGCGCCTCCGTTATGACGCTCTCGTTCATCGCCCAGTCCGCGCACGGCCAGGGGTCCCCGATGGTTCCGCAGCGCCGCGTCGATGAGGGCAAAACGATCGTCGAGCGCTTCATGATCCGCTGGCGCGGCGAGCCCGACCCCAAGCACGTCGAAGCGATCGACGCCTACTTCATTTCGGCCGCCGAGCACGGCATGAACGCCTCCACCTTCACCGCTCGCGTCATCGCCTCCACCGGCGCCGATGTCGCGGCCTGCCTCTCGGGGGCCATCGGCGCTCTCTCGGGTCCCCTTCACGGTGGCGCACCCAGCCGCGCCCAGCACATGATCGAGGGCGTCGAGCGCACCGGCAATGCCGAGCAGTATGTCGCCGACGTCCTGAACCGTGGCGAGCGACTGATGGGCTTCGGGCACCGCGTTTATCGCGCCTACGACCCGCGCGCCGCTGTCCTGCGCGACACCTGCAAGCGCCTCGGCGCCCCGCGCTACGAAGTCGCGGCCGCCCTCGAGAAGGCCGCCATCGCCGCGCTCGCCGAGCGCTACCCGGAGCGCAAGATGGAGACCAATGTCGACTACTGGGCGGCCGTGCTGCTCGACTTCGCCGAGGTCCCCGGCGAAATGATGACTCCGCTCTTCGTCTCCGCCCGCACCGCCGGCTGGGCCGCGCACATCCTGGAGCAGAAGAAGACCGGCCGCCTGATCCGCCCGAGCTCGAAGTATGTCGGCCCCGGCCCCCGCCCGCTCGAGGACGTCAAGGGTTTCCGCCCGCTCGTCTGAGTTCTCTCGACGGCGGGTAGCGAGTGTGAGCGACCCGATGCTGGACACCCCGCCGCGCGGCGGGGTGTCTTTGCTTGTATGGAGTGCGTGACTGCATCGCTCACCGACCTCAAACTTCCCGACGATCTGCTGCCGGCCGACGGCCGGTTCGGCTGCGGCCCCTCCAAGGTCCGCCCGGAGCAGGTCGCCGCGCTCTCCGCCCTCGGCACGACCGTTCTCGGCACCTCACACCGGCAAGCGCCGGTCAAGAATCTCGTCAAGGCGGTCCGCGAGGGCCTGAGTGAGCTCTTCCAGTTGCCCGAGGGGTATGAAGTCGTCCTGGGCAACGGGGGCTCGACGGCTTTTTGGGATATCGCCGCTTTCGGCCTGGTCCGCGACCGCGCGCAGCATCTGGCGTTCGGCGAGTTCTCCGCGAAGTTCGCCTCCGTGACCAAGGGCGCCCCCTTCCTTGGCGAGCCCACGATCGTCAAAGCCGACCCGGGGAGCCGGAGCACGGCATATGCCGAAGCTGGCGTGGATGTCTACGCCTGGCCCCACAACGAGACCTCGACCGGCGTGATGGCGGACATCACCCGTGTCGACGGCGCCGACGATGACGCGATGGTCCTCATCGATGCGACTTCCGGCGCGGGCGGCCTGCCCGTCGACATCACCCAGAGCGATGTCTATTACTTCGCCCCGCAGAAGTGCTTCGCCTCCGATGGTGGCCTGTGGCTGGCGATCTTCTCCCCCGCCGCCCTGGCCCGTGTCGACGAGATCACCGCGAGCGGTCGATGGGTGCCTGACTTCTATTCGCTGCCGACCGCGATCGATAACTCGCGCAAGGACCAGACCTACAACACCCCCGCCGTCGCGACGCTGGCGATGATGGCCGAGCAGTTGCGCTGGATGAACAACAACGGCGGCCTCGCGTTCACCACCAGCCGCACTGCCGATTCGTCCTCGCGGCTGTATGCCTGGGCGGACGCCTCCCCCGTGGCGACACCCTTCGTCACCGACCCGGCCGCCCGCAGCCAGGTCGTTGGCACGATCGACTTCGACGAGGCCATCGACGCCGCAGCGATCGCCAAGGTCTTGCGCACCAACGGAATTGTCGACACCGAGCCCTATCGCAAGCTGGGCCGCAATCAGTTGCGCGTGGCGATGTTCCCCGCGGTCGACCCCGACGACATCTCCCGCCTCACCGGCTCGATCGACTTCATCCTCGACCGGCTTTGAGTTGATTCGGCTCGGGCCCTCGGGGCCGGAGCCACAGCGAGAGCACGAGCCCGGCGGCGAGCGTCAGTCCATGAATGATGCGTACGGGAGCCGGGGTGAGGCACTCGAGATTGCAACCACACCGGCCTCAGCGCTGCACGCCACCGGTGCTTTTGCCCGCGCCATCGGCCTGATCACGATGGAACTCGGCGGACAGTTCGTCGGCACCTTCGAGCCCGCTGATCAGCTGTATGCCGCCCTGCTGGCTCATGACGCCGACGCCATCGGCCTCTAGAAATGGTGCCTACGACAGGGCAGCGAGGATCGTGAAGGCGATCATCACGACCAGGACGAACCAGGTGGCATAGCGGCGGAAGCGCGGGGTCATCGGGCGGCCTCGGGCATGATGACCTCGGTGCCGGCGGTGATACGCAGGTAGGGACGTTGGTGGGGGGCGAAGCTCACCCGCATATTGTCGTGCCGCGCGAGATAGAAGGCCACCATCCCCAGCGCGATGAGAAGGGCGACCGGTCCGATGCCGATCGTCCAGCGCGCGCCGAAGGTGTCGCCGATCCAGCCGATCACGGGCGCTCCGAAGGGCGTGCCGCCCATGAAGATCGCCAAATACAGCGCCATCACGCGCCCGCGCATCGCCGGGGCAACCCGCAATTGCACCATGGCATTGGCCGTCGTCAGTGCGGTCAGAGCGGCCAAGCCGACGGGCACGAGGGCCAGCGCGAAGAGCGGATACGTCGGCGCGAGCGCGGCGAGGGCCGCGGAGGCGGTGAACGCGACGAGCGCCACGAGCAAATGCCGAAGGCGCGGGTTGGCGCGCCGGGCCGAGAGAAGGGCCGCAGACAGAGAGCCGACCGCCATGATCGAGCCGAGCAGACCAAACTCCGTCGGCCCCTTGCCGAACACCTGGGTTGCCATCAGTGCCATCGTGATCTGGAAGTTCATCCCGAAGGTGCCGAGCACGAAGACCAAGCCCATGACGAGTTGCAGATCCGGGCGGCCGCGGACATACCTCAAGCCCTCCACAATCGAGCCGCGGCCGCGCACCCGAGGTGCGGGCGAGAGCGCCGTGACGTCCAAAGCAATCAGCGACCCGAGCACGGCGACGAAGGTGATCGCGTTGAGCAGCAAGGCAATTCCCGTGCCCCACGCGGCGATGACGAGACCCGCGACGGCCGGCCCGATCAGGCGGCCGGCATTGAAGGATGCCGAATTGAGCGCCACGGCATTGGCCAGCCGCTCGCCGGGCACCATCTCGGATACAAAGGCCTGCCGCGCCGGATTGTCGACAGCGGTCGCCATTCCTTGCAGTAGCGCGAGCGCATAGACCTGCCACAGCTGCGCGACACCCGCCACGACGAGCAGGCCCGTCACGAGCGACACCAACCCCAGGGCACTCTGCGTGACCAGCAACAGCGACCGCTTCGCCAGACGATCGACCGCGGCACCGGCCAGCGGCGCCAACAGCAAGAAGGGGAGGAACTGCAGGCCGGTCACGATGCCGAGCGCGCTGGCGGAGTGGTCCGTCAGTTCGGTCAGGACCAGCCAGTCCTGCGCCACCCGCGCCATCCAGGTGCCGATATTGGAGATCAGCGCGCCGGCGAACCAGATGCGGTAATTGCGCACCGACAGGGAGGCAAAGGTCGGGCTCATGTGGCGTTCAGCGCCTCAAGGATCGCTGTCGCCTCCCGCAGCACGCCTTGCTCGTATGCCGTGAGCTCGCCGACCCGGCGCGCCATCCAGGCATCCCGAGACGCCCGGGTGCTCGCCAACACCTCCAGCGCCGCCGGCGTGAGGGTGAGCCGGACGCACCGGCCGTCGTCAGGATCGGGTGCCCGCACGACATACCCCTCCTCCACGAGCGCGGCGACGGTGCGTGTCATGCTCGGGGCGGCAACCTTCTCGGCCTCGGCCAGCGCGCCTGGCGTCGCGATGCCAGCCTCGATGTGAACGAGCACTGAATACAGATGCGGCGCAAGGGCTTCGGGGTTTTCGTACTTGATGCGGCGAGCGATCCGCATACACGCCAGCCGCAGGCGGGCCGCGACGTCGGCGACCTCTGCAAGCTCGGCGGGAGGAGTAGCGGACATGATGGTTAGCTTAACTCATTAGTCTTGCTAACTAATTCCTGTCCAGCATGCAGAAGGGCGCACCGGAGCGATCCGGTGCGCCCTGCGGCAGATGTTCGGGTCAGACGCCGAGGACCGACTTGACCGGGTCGATGGCGAAGTACAGCACGAAGAGCGCCGCAGTGATCCACATCAGGGGGTGCACCTGGGCGGCCTTGCCCTTGATGATCTTGATCAGGACATAGACGACGAAGCCGGCGCCGATGCCGACCGCGATCGAATAGGTGAAGGGCATCAAGATGATCGTCAAAAAGGCCGGCAGCGCGATCTCGATGTCGTCCCAGTCGATGTCCTTGACCTGCTGCATCATCAAGAAGCCGACGACCACGAGCGCGGGAGTCGCCGCCTCATAGGGGACAACCTCCACGAGCGGGGACAGGAAAGTCGCGATGAGGAAGAGCAGCCCGGTGACCACAGAGGCCAAGCCCGTGCGCGCCCCCTCGCCGACGCCGGAGGCCGATTCGATATAGGAAGTATTGGACGACACCGACGCGGCGCCACCAGCCATCGCCCCGACCGAGTCAACCAACAGAATGCGCTCGGAATGCGGAGGCGTGCCTTCCTCGTCGTTCAGCTCCGCCTCGGCGCCGATCGCCACCATCGTGCCCATCGTGTCGAAGAAGTCAGCGAGCAGCAGGGTGAAGATCAGCAGCACAGCGGAGACGACCCCGATGGCCTTGAACGACCCGAGCAGGTTGAAATCCCCGAGCAAGGAGAAGTCCGGGGTGCGGGCGACCGAACTCGGCAGCTTCGGCACATTCAGGCCCCAGCCGGTCGGATTGACCAGTTCGCCCTTGTCATTGCGCTGGCTGCCGATCTTGCCGACGGCTTCGACGATGATCGCCAGCAGGGTCGCGCTGAGGATGCCGTAGAGGATGGCGCCGCGCACCTTGCGCACCATGAGCGTGACAGTGATGAACAGGCCGAGCACGAAGACCAACAGCGGCCAGCCCGCGAGGAAGCCGCCGACACCGAGTTCGCCGAGCGGGCCGCCGGCGGACTTGCGCACGAAGCCGGCATCAACGAAGCCGATGATCGCGATGAACAGGCCGATGCCGACGGAGATCGCCGTCTTCAGTTGTGCCGGCACGGCGTGGAAGACGGCCGTCCGGAAACCGGTCAGCACGAGAATGGTGATGATGATGCCCTCGAGCACCACCAGGCCCATCGCATCAGCCCAGGTCATCTCCGGCAGCTTGGCCACGCCGAAGGTCACGAAGGCGTTCAGTCCCAGACCCGTCGCCATCGCGAGCGGGAAGTTCGCGACGACGCCCATCAGGATCGTCATGACGCCGGCGACCAGGGCCGTCGTGGCGGCAACCATCGGCAGATTGGGCGCGGCGCCGCCGCCGAGGAAGCCACCCGTGGAGTCAGCTTGGGTGCCGATGATGAGCGGGTTGAGCACGACGATGTAGGCCATCGTGAAGAAGGTCGCGAGGCCGCCGCGGATCTCGCGCGAGATGGTGGATCCGCGGGCCGTGATGGAGAAGAATCCGTCGAGTCCGCCGGCGGGCGGTTGGGGGGTTTGACGGGCCGTCGCCCGCGCGCTATTCGCCATGGCGCAAACCCTAGGACACCGCGACGACCGGCCAGAACACCGCGCGGCCCGGTCCGTATGCCCTCAGCGCCGACGGGTTAGGCTCGACGCCGTGAGCACCCTGCGCCGCGACAATGGCATCCCCGCGCCGCGCGCGCCCGAGCCGGTGAACTTCCGGATGGATCGCATCGTGTTGGCCGGGATGGGCGTCTGGGCGGTGGCGCTGGTGCTCACCTTGATCATCCCCGCGCTGCACCGCGGGGACCGCCACTGGTGGCCGTGGGCCTGCGTCGCGGGGATCGGGCTCGGCCTCATCGGCTATTTGTATGTCCGTCGCGGCCGCGGGAATGCCGCCGACGCCCATCCGGTGCCCCAGGCCGCAGACCCGCAGAGCCACTACTAAGCGGCGCCCCCGGACACCCGTCAGAGGCGAACGGACTCGACCGTGAAGTCGTCGACGATCGGTTCGGGCACGCGTTCGGCGTCGCGGCGATCGATATCGACCTCGCTGTGCGCCCCGCAGCCGTGGTCGATGCTGACCACCGTGCCGTCCGAGGGCGACCACTCGTTGGCGCACAGGCCGAAGACCGAGCGCAGCGCGCCCGCGATCGGCACGAAGAAGCCGCAACTCGCGCACGGAGCGGGCGCCTTCACCGCCACGGCGGCGCCGGGACCGTGGTCCCCGTCATACCACCGCTGCGCGGCCTCAGCCCGCCCCTGCGAGGACAGGACGCGGGCACGGCCGAGGCCGAGTTCCCACAGCGCGGTCGCGTCGACATCCTCATCGCCCGTCGCCTCGAAGCCCGCGACCAGCAGCGGATCGTCCTCGACATAGGGCGTCACATCGCCCGGGCCGACATCGCCGGGGGCGAGCCGATCGGCATAGGGCAGCCACGCCGGAGCCTGCAGCGCGTCGGCACCCGGCAGCAGCGCGGTCTCACAGACCGTCACCGTCTTGCTGCGCGGCGCGCGGGCGAGCGAAACCGTCCAGACCCAGCCGGGATATGCCGAGGCGGTGCAGGCGAACGAGTGCAGCGCAAGGCGTTCGGCCACCATCGTGGCGCCGAGGTGGTCGCCCACACTGCCCGGTTCGGCGCTCTCGGCGAGCGCGTCCAGCGCCAGCTGGACGCCCCCGATGAGGGCCGGATCCGCCTTGACCGCCGCCGACATCAGGCCTCGAGGTCCGCCGCGACGGCGCGCAGCACCTGCGCGGCCTTGGTCGCCTTCGCCTTGTCCGGATAGTGCCCGCGGCGCAGGTCGTTGGAAACGCCGTCGAGCAATTGCATGACGTCCTCGACGATGACGACCATGGCCTCGGTGGGCTTGCGGTCGCGCTCGCGGCGGTTGGCCTGCACGCTCGGGGGCGCCTCGAGGACGGTGACATTCATCGCCTGAACGCCGCGCCGGCCCTGCGCCATGCCGTACTCGACACGGGTCCCGTTCTTGATCGTGGTCGTGCCCTCGGGCAGGGCGTTGGCGTGGAGGAAGACGTCCTCGCCCTCGTCCGCGTCGATGAAGCCGAAACCCTTGTCGGCGTCATACCACTTGACTTTGCCAGTCGGCACAGTGCACCTCGATGTTGCGTTAGCGTTCGAAAACGGGCACGACAGAATCCGTGCCCGCTAACCCAAGGCTAACGTGTCCGGGCCCGACGCCACACCCGATATCCGAATCAGCCCCGCTCGATGCCCCATTCCGCGCTCCAACTGCCGCCCGGTGCGATCCACACCAGGTCCTCGCCGGAATTGAAGGCATCCGCCGGGCAGGACATCGGCTCGACCGCGACCCCGGGCGGATAGGTTCCATCGACCGGCAGCGCCACCTTCTCGCTGAAGACCTGCACCCAATCCAATCCCGGACCGCCCCAGATCGCGGTCGTGACCGCCGGCGCCGCGACGCGCACCCTCCAGCGCCCGTCGGCCTCCCGCTCCAAGCCGGTGTATGCCGTGTCCAGCAGGGTCGGCTCCCCCAAGACCCGCTCCGCGCGGAAGTCGTATGCCGAGCCGGCCACCTCCGCGCTCCCGGTGGGCAGCAGCCGCTCCGGATCGACCGTGACATAGCGCTCGGCCGGGATGGTCAAGGTCACCTCGTCCGCCCCGGCGCCGTGCGTGGCGGCATACGGGTGCGCGGCAA
The DNA here is from genome assembly GCA_020160805.1 of Actinomycetota bacterium. GTDB lineage: Bacteria > Actinomycetota > Actinomycetes > Actinomycetales > Dermatophilaceae > Nostocoides_A > Nostocoides_A veronense. The sequence continues at coordinate 93,550 of JAIUPO010000004.1, forward strand.
AGCCGAAGGGCGCCGGCGTCGCGGACGGATTGTGCGCCCGGACCGCCACCGTGAGGCCATCCGTGCCGAGCCGATAGATCTGGCCCAGATCGAGATGCCACGGCCAGCCGGGCTGCGGGTGCAGCCGATAGCGGACCTCGACGCTGGAGGTGTCCTGGTGCACCAGTTCCCACAACGCCCAACGCACCAGCCCGTGGCTCGCGTTATGCCGCGCCACCTCGGTGATCGGCAGTTGCTGCGGGGCGCCATCGGCGACATATCGGCCGTCACGCAGCCGGTTCGGCCACGGCATGAGCACCTGGCCGCGCCCGTGCGCACAGTCCGCATCGGCGGGATAGCCCGCGACGACATCGTGGCCGCCCACGGCATACGACCGCAGCCCGCCGCCGACCTCGACGATCACCGCATGCTGGTCGCCATGGCTGATCAGCCACTGCGCGCCCGTGGGGCTGGGAACGAATCCGGGTGCTTTCGGGGTTTCTCCCATGACCACATCGTTCCACCGCTTCCTAGGCTTGACCACATGCGACGCGTTCCTCATTCCTCCGGCCGGAGCGGCCGCGCCCACCACGGCATCCGCGAGGTGCCCGCCGGCGGCGTCCCGCGCTCCCGGGTTCAGGACGCCCCCGCGCCGCGCCCCTTCCCGGGCCCGACCCCGGCGTATGCCGGCCCCGCCGCCTATGCCGTCCGCCCGCGCGTCAACGGCTCGGCACTCGCCCTGGTCATCGTCGCCGGGTTCAGCCTCTTCCCGTTCTTCCTCGTGACCCAGGCGCCCGCGCTCGTCTTCGGGATCATGGCGCTAGCCCAGGGCGGCGATCCGGCGCGTTCGGCCCGGCTGGCCCGTCGCGGTTGGTGGGCCTTCGCGGCCGGCCTCGCGAGCCTGCTGCTGCTTGCCGTCCTCGCCGTGGCCGCCGTGATTGGCCTGATCAGCGCCATTTTTTCCTGATCGTTCTGCGGCCGCTAGACGATCGCCGGGCGCCTACCGCCCTCTGATGGGGAGTTGCGTCACATCCCGATAGAAGAGGTTTCGCGTCATGTCGCGTCGCATCATCGCTGCAGCCCTGCTCACCACCACCGGCGCGCTCGTCGCGAGCTCCGCGTTCCCGGCCCAGGCCGCCTTCCCCGGCGCTAACGGCCGCGTCGCCGCCGAGATCGCGGGCAGCATCTTCACCTTCACCAAGACCGGCGGCAGCAAAGTCAGCCTCGGCCCCGGCACCGGACCGCGCTACTCCCCGAACGGCAAGAGCATCGCTTATGCCCTCAAGGGCGCGATCTGGACGATGAACGCCAATGGCACCGGCCGCGTCAAGATCACCGCCGGCACGGGGCATGACGTCAACCCGGCCTGGTCTCCGGACGGTAAGAAGATCGTCTTTTCCCGCTCGGCGTCCGGCACGCCGTCCGGGCGGTCCTTGCAGGTCGTCACCCTCGCGACGAAGGCGGTCAGCCCGCTGACCAAAGCCAGCGACCAGAGCTTCTGCCTTGCCTCGCCCTGCGGGAGCTTCTACTACGACATCCCCAACGACAGCACCTGGGTGAAGTCCCTGGACTGGCAGCCGCTGCCCTGACCCGAGGCCGCCCGGGCCGTGACGGCATACAGCAAACTCCCAGGCTCGCCGAGCACCCTGAGAGCTATGACCGTCACGGATCCGGAAGCTCGCCTGCTGATCGTCGAGGACGAGCCGAACATCCGCGAACTGCTCGCGACCTCCCTGCAGTTCGCCGGATTCGAGGTGCATACGGCCGGTGACGGGCACGCCGCGATCGCGGCGGCGGCCACGCACGACCCGGACCTCGTCGTCCTGGACGTAATGCTGCCGGACATGGACGGCTTCGAAGTCACCCGCAAGCTGCGCGACAGCGGGCGCCGCGCGCCGATCGTCTTCGTCACGGCACGCGATTCGGTCGACGACAAGATCAAGGGCCTGACCGTCGGCGGCGACGACTATGTCACCAAGCCCTTCAGCCTCGAAGAGGTCGTCGCGCGCATCCGCGCCGTCCTGCGCCGCACCAAGGGCGAGATCGACGACTCCTCGGTGTTGCGGTTCGAAGATCTCGAGCTCGATGAGGACAGCCATGATGTGCGCCGCGCCGGCCGGGCGATCGACACCTCCCCGACCGAGTTCAAGCTGCTGCGCTATCTGATGCTCAACCCCAACCGGGTGCTCTCGAAAGCTCAAATCCTTGACCACGTCTGGGATTACGACTTCCGCGGTGAGTCGGGGATCGTCGAGTCCTATATCTCTTATCTGCGCCGCAAGATCGACACCGAGGGCCTGCCGCCCCTGATCCACACCAAGCGCGGGGTCGGCTACGTCCTGCGCAAGCCGCCCCAGTGACCGCCTCCGGCGAGGCCGTTCCCGAGGGTATGCGGGCCGGGCTCGCCACCCGCCTGCACCGGCTCCCCCTGCGGCTGCGGCTGATCGCGATTCTGCTGGCCCTGCTGCTGGCCGCCTTGACCATGACGGCTATTGCTACCTCGGTCCTGGTGCGCCGTGAGCTGATCGCGCGCCTCGATGACAATCTGCACAAGAGCGCGCGCAGCGTCGCGAGCCGTGCCCTAAATGTCGTCGTCGGCGCGGACACCAAAACCTCGATGCCCACGGGTTATTCGGTGATCTTCTTTCCGACCGACGGCAGCCCGATCCGGGCCCTCCCCGCGACGGATGTTGATGCGGTTCCGGACCTCGCCGCTCTCACGCTCGACGATCCGCGCGTGGTCTCCGGGGATCCCTTCACGCTGCGCACCCGCGGGTCGGACCTGAAATGGCGTGCCGTGGCCGGCGCCTCGGACAATGCCGTGGTCACCTTCGTCGTTGCCCAGCCGCTGCGCGATGTCGACAAAACGGTCCAGCGATTGCTGATGCTCACCACGCTGACCGGGCTCGGCCTGATCGCGGCCTGTCTCTCGCTCGGCTGGTTCGCGGTGGCGCGCGCCTTCCGGCCGCTGTCGAAGATCGAGGACACGGCCGCCGCCATCGCCGCCGGTGATCTCACCCAACGCGTTCCGGAGACCGATGCACCCGACGAGGTTGCCTCGCTCTCTCGCTCCTTCAACACGATGATCGGCCAGGTCGAGGAATCCTTCGGGGTGCGCGCCGCCTCCCAAGAGCGCATGCGCCAGTTCGTCGCGGACGCATCGCACGAGTTGCGCACGCCCCTCGCCACGGTCCGGGGGTATGCCGAGTTGTACCGTCAGGGGGCCGTGCCGGAGGTCCGCGTCCCCGAGACGATCGCGCGCATCGAAACCGAGGCCGCGCGGATGACCAATCTCGTCGACGACCTACTGCTGCTGGCTCGGCTCGATGAGAAGCGCGCCACCGAGCGCACGCCGGTCGACCTCACGGTGGTGCTCGCCGAACAGGTCCAGGCCGCCCGAGTGCGCGATCCCGAACGACGAATCACCTTGCAGGGCAAAGTTTCTGGCGGCTTGACCGCGACCGTGATCGACGGCGAAGAGCCCGCCATGCATCAAGTCTTCGGCAACCTGCTGACCAATGCCATTCGGCATACGCCGGAAGGAACGCCCATCGATGTCGTCCTCGGGGGCGCCGACGGAATCGCCGTTGTCGAGGTCCGCGACCATGGCCCCGGCATCGACGAGGCCACCAAGACCCGCGTCTTCGAGCGCTTCTTCCGCGAGGACAAGGCGCGCTCGCGGGAGAGCGGCGGGACCGGACTCGGGCTGGCCATCGTGGCCGCGATCGTGGAGCGGCACGGTGGACGGGTGGGCATCAAACCGACGCCCGGAGGGGGCGCGACCTTCGTGGTCGAACTGCCGCTGCAGTCCGCCCTCACGGCTTGACAGCGAACTCCCAGCCTCGTCCCAGGACCGCCGGAGGTTGACGGCATTGACTAGCCGTTGTCACACCGAGAAGGAGCATCGATGAGCCAGCCGGGCAACACGACGGACACCCCCTCCCCCTCCCGTCCGTCTCCCATGTGGGCCGCAACCGATCGACCGGACACCGACGCCACGGCGCCCCTGTGGTTTGGTGACCGGGAGGCGTCCCGCCCCGGCCCTGCTCCTGCTACCCCCTCGGCGTGGCACACGCCTGAGCCTGCCTCGATTCCGCCGGTGCCCCCTCCCTCCCGGTCGCCGCGGACCCGACGCACCTGGCCGGGCCTGGTGGCTGTCTCACTGCTTTCGGCCGGACTGGCCAGTGGTGGGACCTATGCCGCCGTGCGGGCGGCGGATGACCAGGGGGCCAGTGCGGCCACCTCGTCATCCGCCGCCCAGCAAAGCCCTTCCGGGGCAACGACATCCGGCGCGCAGGAGATCCGTCAGGTCAACGCGAATGCCCCCGACTGGACCGCCACGGCCGCCGCGGCGACCCCGAGTGTCGTCGCGATCAGGGTCGAAGTCCAAGGTGGCGGGGCTCAGGGCTCCGGCGTGGTCATCGACGAGCAGGGCCACATCCTGACCAATAATCACGTCGTCGACGGCGCCGTCCAGGGCGGCCTCAAGGTCAGTCTCTCCGATGGCCGGACGTATGCCGCCACCATCGCCGGCACCGATCCGTCAACCGACCTCGCGGTCGTGACGATCACCAACCCGCCAAGCGATCTGAAACCCATCGCCATGGGCGACTCCGCGGCGCTGAAAGTCGGCGACCCGGTGATGGCCGTCGGCAACCCGCTCGGCTTGGCCAGCACCGTCACCACCGGCATCGTCAGCGCCCTCAACCGTCCGGTCACGACCGGCGACGAGCAGTCGCAGTTCGGGTCGAGTCAGAGTGAGCCGGTCTACACCAATGCCGTCCAGACCTCGGCCGCGATCAACCCCGGCAACTCCGGCGGCGCACTCGTCGACGCAAATGGTCGCCTCGTCGGCATCAACTCCTCGATTGCCAGCACCGGCTCCAGCGGCGGCAATATCGGGATTGGCTTCGCGATCCCGGTCAACGAGGCGAAGGTGATCGCCGACCAGCTCATCAGCACCGGCTCGGCCCAACACGCCTACCTCGGCGTGAAGTTGCAGGATGGCGAGGGCAAGGATGGCACGGCGACCCGTTCAGGTGCGCTCATCGCGTCCGTCTCCCCCAACACTCCGGCGGCGAATGCCGGTCTGCAGCAAGGGGATATCGTGATCGGCATCAAGGGTGTCGGTGTCGAGTCAATGGACTCACTCATCGCGCACATCCGCGCCGAGAAGGTCGGCAGCACCGTCCCGCTGACCGTGCTGCGCAACGGCTCGACGACCGAACTCTCCGTCACGCTCGCCGCCCGACCACAATCGTGAGCACCAGCGGCCGCGCCCTTGGCGGGGCGCGGCCGATCTGGCACAGTGGCTCCTTGTGCCCGAACCAGAATTGATCCACGAGCGGGCCCACCTCCAACGTGCGCGAGCTGCCCTGTCTCGGATGCGCGAGCGCACCGAGGCCCTCGACGTCAACGCCGCCGATCCCATCGCCGCGGCCTATCTCGCCCGCGCCTTGTATTACCGCGTCGAGTCCCTCAAGGACGACCCAGGAACGGCTCTCTTCTTCGGTCGGTTGACGATGACCGATGGCGCGACCTGGCATATCGGTCGCCGACATGTCAGCGACGATCACGGCGACCCGCTCGTCATCGACTGGCGCGCCGAGATCTCCGGTGCCTTCTATCGCGCGACGCGCGCGCACCCGATGGCTGTGGCGCTGCGGCGTCGGTTCGGGATCGCCGGGGGCGAGATCACGGCATACGAGGACGAGCACCTCACCGACACCCACGAAACCGACTCTCGCAGTGGCATTCTCGCGGCCGAGATTGAGCGACCGCGGGTCGGTCCGATGCGCGATATCGTCGCGACGATCCAGCCGGAGCAGGACGAGATCGTGCGGGCCGACGCCGACACGACGGTCTGCGTGCAAGGCGCCCCCGGCACCGGCAAGACGGCCGTTGGGCTGCACCGGGCGGCGTGGCTGCTCTATGCCCACCGCGACCGGCTCTCCCGGCAGGGCGTGCTCGTCGTCGGGCCCAACCGCGCCTTCCTCGACCACATCGGTTCGGTCTTGCCCGCCCTGGGTGAGGTGCGAGTCGGACATACGACGATCGCGGAGATGTTCGCGACCCGTCCGGTGCGCGGAACGGATAGTGCCGACGTCACCCGGCTCAAAGGCGATGGCCGAATGGCGGAGGTCTTGCGGCGAGCCGTTTGGTCTCACGTGCGGGCGCCGTCCGAGGCGCTCGTGGTGCCGCGTGGGTCGCGCAAGTGGCGCGTCCCCGCATACGAGGTCGCGGACTTCGTCGATGAATTGCGTTCTCGCGGAGCGCGATACCACGCGGCGCGGGCAATGTTGCCGCAACGGCTCGCGCACGCGGTGCTGCTGCAGATGGAGCGCGCGGGCGACGCGCCGGACGATCGGGTGCACGATGCCGTCGCCCGGAGCGCGCCGGTCAAGGCGTATGCCGTGGCGCACTGGCCGAGCCTGGACCCTGCGAAACTGTTGCACCGCCTGCTCAGTGATGCGGATTTCCTCGCGGAGTGCGCCGGGGAGTTGCTGACGCCGCAGGAGCAGTCGCTGCTGCTGTGGGCGGCGCCGCCCAAGTCGCCCGGCTCAGCCAAGTGGTCGGTCGCGGATCTGGTCCTGCTCGACGAGCTGACGGATCTTCTTGATCGGACCCCGAGCCTCGGGCACGTCATCCTCGACGAAGCACAAGACCTCTCGCCGATGCAATTGCGCGCGGTCGGGCGTCGCTGCTCCACCGGATCAGCAACCGTGTTGGGCGATATCGCGCAGGGCACAACCCCGTGGGCCACGAACACGTGGGAAGAGGCGCTGGAACACCTCGGCAAACCCGCGGCCCATGTCGAGATTCTCGACCGCGGCTTCCGCGTCCCCGCCTCGGTCATCTCGTATGCCGCCCGCCTCCTCCCCCGCATCGCGCCGGGCCTCGGGGCGCCGGAGTCGGTGCGTGACAATCCCGGCCGGCTCGACATTCACCACGACGCCGCGGACGTGGATCGCGTTGTGGCACTGACGATCTCGTCAGCGGCGGTGGCCGGATCGGTCGGGATCATCGTCGCCGACAGCCGCGTCGAGACGGTGAGCAAGGCCCTCACCGGAGCGGGGGTCGACCATGGCGTGCTCGGTGTCGATCACGGCGATGTGGACCATCAGATCGATGTCATTCCCGCATCGGTCGCCAAGGGCCTGGAGTTCGACCGGGTGATCGTGCTGGAACCTGCCGAGATCGTCGCCGCCGAGCCCAATGAGCGCACCGGCCTGCGCCGGCTTTATGTCGTGCTCACCCGCGCCGTCTCGGAACTCGACATCGTCCACAGTTCCCCGCTCCCGACGGAGCTGAACGTCGCCTGACCTCAGCGGACTCGGCGGCATATTGTCGGGCCATGCGCGCCCTCCAGTACGACCGCTTCGGCGGACCGCTCGCCGTGATCGAGGCACCCGAGCCGATCCTGGAAGCCGGCGGCGCGATCGTCGAGGTCACCAGGACGGGCTTGTGCCGCAGCGATTGGCACGGCTGGCAGGGCCACGACAGCGACACCGTGCTCCCCTGCATACCCGGGCATGAGTTCACCGGCGTTGTCCGCGCGGCTCCCGACCTGCCCGGGCTCGTGGGCGCGCGGGTGGTCGTGCCATTCGTCATGGCCTGCGGGCGCTGCCGGGATTGCGGCGCGGGTGCCGGGCAGGTCTGTCGTGCCCAACGCCAACCGGGGTTCACCGACCCGGGCTCCTTCGCGGAGCGGGTCGCGGTCCCGAATGCCGCGGTCAATCTCGTGCCGCTGCCCGATTCCGTCCGTGATGACGCGGCCGCCGCGCTGGGCTGCCGGATGGCGACCTCGTGGCGCGCCCTCACCGCGGTGGCTGGGCTGCAGGCCGGGGAGCGGGTGCTGGTGCTCGGAGCGGGCGGGGTGGGTTTGGCGGCCATCCAGATCGCGCGGGCGATGGGCGCCGAGGTGACGGCGGCCGACATCTCAGCGGAAGCACTGCGGATCGCGGAAAGTCTTGGGGCAGAGCCGATTCAACTCACCGACGGGATGGGCGGCGAGGAGATTGCCGGGGTGGTGCGCGGGCGGCATACGGACGGGGTCGACTGCAGCCTCGACGCGCTCGGAAGCCCGGAGCTGGCGGCGGCCGGCATCCTCGCCCTGCGGCGACAGGGGCGGCATGTCCAGGTGGGTTTGCTGGCCGACGGCTGGGCCGGTCTGCCGATCGGGCGCCTCATCGCGCACGAACTCGCCGTGCTCGGATCCCACGGGATGGCCGCCGGCGACTACCCGCCGCTGCTGGCCGCGGTCGCCGACGGGCGGCTGGACCCGGCGGGGCTGGTCACCGAAATCCTGACTTTGGCGCAGGCCGCCGAGGCGCTGCCGCACATGGCGCAGCCGGACGCGCCCCGCGGCGTCCGCCTCATCGACCCGCGCCTGTAGGCCCCACGCGGGAGTTGAGTAGCCGCACTCAGGCGCCGGGTGCGACCCCCGAGACACAGTGGGGCATGGCCGAGAAGACGCTGGATGCCGTTCGAGTGCTCGAGGCGGAATTCGCCGAGGCGATGAGCCGGATGTATGCCGTGGGCAATGGGCTGGCCGCCCTGCGCCAGCGGCTGCTGCTCGAGCAAGGCCAAGGGCCGGTCGCGGTCGCCGCTCCGCAGGGGGCAGCGGCGCCCGCGGCTGGTCCGATCCTTCCGCCGCCGATCGCACCGGCCCCGGCAGGGCATCTTGCGGCTGGCGCGGACCTGAGTAACGGACGGATTCCCGCCCAGGGCGGAAAAGCTGAGACAGGTGAGGCGCCCGTGGCGTGGTGGCAGCGCGAGGGGATGGTCGTGCGGCTGCTCGGGGTGGCCGGGGCGGGCGTGCTGTTGATCGGCGTCGCGCTGCTGCTCGCGTATGCCGTCCAGCATGGCTACCTCGGCCCAGTCGCCCGCGTCGCCGGGGCCGGCGTCTTGGCCGTGGGTCTGATCGGCGTCGCGCACCGGCTGCATCGTGATCCGGCGCGCGCGACCGGGGCGTGGGCAATCGCCTCCGCGGGATACGCAACCGCCTATCTCGACGTGCTCGCGATGACCCGGATCTACGACTGGCTGCCGGTCCCGGCCGGCCTGGCCCTGGCCGGCCTCGTCGCCGGCAGCGGTGTCCTCTTGGCTCGCGCTTGGGACAGCCAGTTCCTCGCGCTCGTGACGGTCGGCGGGGTCGCCGCTCTGGCGCCCGCGGTGAGCTCCCCCACCGATCCCGTAACGGCTGCCTTCCTGGTCATCCTGGCGATCGCGACCTTCCCCGCACACCTGGGCCGCAGCTGGCTCGCGCTGCACCTGCTGCGGGTCGCCCCGGCCGCCCTGGCCCTGATCGCCCTCGGCAGCCACGACCACCGCGAGGCCAGCCTCGCCATGGCCGTCGTCCTGGCCGCCGTCGACCTCGGAACGACCTTCCTCGCCGCCCACGGCAAGACCGCCAGCCGCCAGCCGATGCTGTTGCCGCCGGTGCTCGGCGTGAGTGCCCTGCCGGTGTTCGCCATCGCCGGTGCCGGGCTCGTCCCCTCGTGGCTCGTCGCGGCGGTCGCTGCCCTGGCCTATCTGATGGTCGCGCTCCTGACCCGCCGCGAGAGCCGCCCGGCCCTCCTCAAGGTCGCGCCTGCCGCCGGAATCCTCGGCATCGCCTTCGCCATCCAGGCCGCCGTCGTGGACACCGCGACGTCGTGGCAGTTGCCCGCCTTCACGGCGGTCGTGCTCGCCGTCGTCGCGGGCCTGCACCTGCCCGGCCGCCGGGAAAGCTGGCAGGTGATCGTCGCCGGTTTGCTCAGCTTCGCCGCCGTGGCCCTGACGGCGCCGATCATCGCTCACCTGACCGCGCGGGCGACCGCCACGACCTATGTCCACCTCCCGGAATTGCTCGCCGTCCTCGCCACCGGGCTCGCGCTGGCGCTGCTCCACGGCCCGGCGCAGGCATATGCCGCCGCCCAGGACCCCGACAGCCACCCGCACCGCAATCCGACCCGGCTCACGCTGCTCCTGGCCGTGCCCGCGCTGGTCGCCTTCGGGGCGGCAGTTGTCTGTGCCGGCGTGCTGGTCGGGCGCCGGTTCGCCACTCCCGCAAGCGGTTTCGTGACCGGCCAGGGACTGGCAACCCTGCTGATCGCGGGCGTCGCGGCATACCTGCTGATGCACGGCCTCTCGCGCTCGCGCGATGCCGCACTGGCCCTGCGCGCCGGGCTCGCCCTGGCGGGCTGCGCCGTCGCGAAGCTCCTCCTCTTCGACCTCGCCACCCTCGACGGCATCGTGCGGATCGTGGCCTTCCTCGGGGCCGGCTTGGCCCTGCTCGCCATGGGCACGGGGTATGCCCGAGCCCTCGACCGCGCCCGCCAGGCCGACTAACGCGCACGGCGTAACAGGCCGCCGATCCTCCCACCCCAGGGCCCGGGCCAGGTTTGCGCCCGTGGGCCGGGATATTGCCTGGCCCGCCGAGGGGAAGTTGGCCCGCCACGGCAAAGCCGGCCCGCGACAGAGCGAACGCCGGGCTCGCCCCTGCGCGAGCCCGGCCTTCCGCTGTTGGACTACTCGGCCGCGATGGCGTCGAGGATCTGCATCTTGGCCGCCCGCCGTCCCGGCCAGACCGAGGCGAACACGCCGACGATTCCGGCGAGGAGCAGGAAGCCGACCAACTGCAGCCACGGGATGCTCAGCGTGCTGAAGCCTTGGTCCGCGAGCGCCCGCTGGATGGCGATGCCGAAGGCCACGCCGAGCACGATGCCCAGGACGGCGCCGAGGATGGCGATGACGACCGACTCCAGGCGCAGCATGGAGCGCAGTTGCCGGCGCGAGAGACCAACCGCCCGCAGCAAGCCGATCTCACGCGTCCGCTCGATGACCGACAAGGCGAGGGTGTTGATGATGCCGAGGATCGCGATGATCACGGCGAGGCCAAGCAGCGCGTAGATGATCATCAGCATCTGGTTGATCGGCTTGGACTGCTCCTCGGCATAGCCCGCGATGTCCTTGACGCTGACCGTCGGCAGGTCGGCCACGATGGCGTCGAGGCCGGACGAGACGGCCGACAGATTCGCGCCCGGGCGCGTCAGGACGTAAACCTGGCCGTCACTCGCGGTGCCGCCATGATCAGCCCAGGCCTGCAAGCTCATCACGACCTGGGCCGGCGCAGTGGCGGTCGGCGCGAAGGTGCCGGCGACCGTGGTCTCAAATGGCTTGCCCTGCAAGGTCATCGAGAGCTTGTCTCCCGACTTCAACCCGAGCTCCTTGGCCTTGTCGGTGTCCAGGAGGACTCCGCCCGTGGCGAGCTTGGCCAAGACGTCATCGTTGTGCTCGGCGTCGAGCGTCGACACCTTACCGAAGGACGCCGGATCGAGCGCTGCCACCCATTCGTCGCCCTCGTTGACCTTGCCCATTCCCCACCGCACGCGGGACACCGTCGCCACACCGTCGACCTTGGCAACCTGGTCACCGACGCTCGGGGAGAAGTCTTGGCCGATGGCGTTCGAGACGAGATAGTCGGCCTTGAAGTTGGCGTCGATCTCCTTCGCGATGCTCTGCTTGGTCGAGGCACCGAAGACGGCCATCATCGACACCAGCGTCACGCCGATCATCAGTGCAGAGGCGGTGGCCGCGGTTCGCCGCGGATTGCGCAGAGCGTTCTCCTCGGCCATGACACCGACGGTGCCGAAGGCCCGGCGATAGATCGCCCCGATCCCGGTGATCAGCGGTCGGCCCACCAACGGACTCGTCAGCGCCACGCCCAGCAGGACCCCCAGGATTCCGACGCCAATCCACGCCACCGGCTTAGGGATGCTGGTGAAAAGCCCCGCCCCCATCGCGGCTGCACCGACACCCGCCAGGACCGTTCCGGCGATGACCCGGCGGTGCATCGAGCCCTCGCTGAGGGTCACATCATCACGCATGGCGGCGACGGGCGGTATCTTGCCGGCCCGCCGGGCAGGCAGGTAGGCCGCGAACAGCGTGACAACCAGGCCCACGGCATACGCCGCAATCACGGTGCGAGGCGCGAAGACCAGGCTGGCGCCAGCGAGATCGAGACCGATGAAGCCGAAGAGCAGCTTGATACCGATAGCCAGGAGCACGCCGACGATCAAACCGATCGTGGAGCCAACAAGCCCGACTGCAAGGGCCTCCACGAGCACCGATCGGGTGACCTGGCGCCGCGTTGCGCCAATCGCGCGAAAGAGGGCGAGCTCGCGCATGCGCTGCGCGACGAGGATCGAGAAGGTGTTGACGATGATGAACGAGCCGACCACCAGCGCGATGGCCGCAAAGATCAGCAGGAAGTAGGTGATGAACTTCATCGACTCCTGGATCTGACTCTGCGCCTGCTCGGCAGCCTTGGCCCCGGTGACGGCGTCGAGACCTTCGGGCAGCAAGGGCGCCACGGCGGCCTGCAGTTGATCCTGCGACGTGCCGTCGGCTCGGGTGACCCAGATGTCGTTGAACTCATCGCGGCCCTGCAGATAAAGCTGCTGTGCCTGCGGGGTGGTCCAGACGACCACGCTGGCACCCACGAGGGAACCGGAGGACTCCATGATCCCGGTCAGTTTCGGTGACAACTGGGCCTGCGCCCCGGCCGTGACGACCCGGACGGTGTCGCCGACGGCATACCCACCGGTTTTGGCCGTGCGCGCGTCGAGCGCGATCTGACCATCGGCGCTCGGCCAGGCACCGTGCGTGAGGGTGAACATCGAATTGCCATTGGCGGCAGGGCCGTCGGTGAAGTTCACGCCGAGACCCGGCGCGCCGGTGCCGCCGATCAACTTGCCCTGCTTGGAGATCACGAAGGTGGAATAGTCCGTGACATTGCCGTCGGCCCGGGCGGCGCCGGGGGCTTTGGCGAGGGTCTCGACCAAAGACCCAGGGATGGTTTGGGTGCCGCCCATCGTGACCTCGGAGCCCGCGGGCCGAACCACGACATCCCCGACGCTGGAACTCATGATCCCGTCGAATGATTTGCTGAGGGTGTCGGTGAAGACGAAGGAACCGGAAACAAAGGCGACGCCGAGGATGACGGCGATGGCGCTCATCAGCAAGCGAAGCTTGCGTCCGAGCACCGATTTAAGACTGGCGCTCAACATGATTCGTCAGACTCCCTTGGCCGAGTCCAGGCCCGCCATACGCTCCAGCACCCGCTCTGCGGTCGGCTCACGCATCTCATCGACGACGCGACCGTCGGCGAGGAAGAGCACCCGGTCGGTGTAGCTCGCCGCGACGGGGTCGTGAGTGACCATGACGATCGTCTGGCCGAAGTCGGCGACGGAGCGGCGCAGAAAGTCCAGGACCTCGCGGCTGGCGCGGGAGTCCAGATTGCCGGTCGGTTCGTCCGCGAAGATGATCTCGGGTCGGCTGACCAGGGCCCGGGCGCACGCGACGCGCTGCATCTGGCCGCCGGAGAGCTCGCTCGGCCGGTGACCGAGTCGCTCGGAGAGCCCCACCGTCTCGACAACCTGGTCGAACCAGGCGGGGTCTGGCTTGCGTCCGGCGATCGAGAGCGGCAGCAGGATGTTCTCCTTCGCTGTCAGCGTCGGGATCAGATTGAAGGCCTGGAAGATGAAGCCGATCTTGTCGCGCCGCAGCGCCGTCAACTCCTTCTCCTTCAGACTCGTGAGTTCCGTTTCGCCGATGAAGACTCGGCCGTCGGAGACGGCATCGAGGCCTGCGGCGCAATGCATCAACGTCGACTTCCCCGAGCCGGACGGACCCATGATCGCCGTGAACTCGTGAGCGAAAAGCTCCACCGAGACGGTGTCGAGGGCGATGACCTGCGCATCCCCCGTGCCATAGACCTTGGACAATTGTTGGGTGCGGGCGGCGACGATCTGATTGTCGGCGCGTACCAACTGGGCAACCCCTGCTATTTCGACCATGTTCCGAACTTAACCGGCCACCGTCGGGCTCGCGCTGGGGTTCGGCCCGCATCCGACCCTGGGTCACCCCCGAAATCGCCTGGGACTGCTGGTAGCAGTAACTTGACAGTGTAAAGATTGCGCTCGCGCGGCCGCTCGGCGGAGAATCGTCGGATGGACACCGATGAGCGCCTGCCGTCCTTCGGTCGGGCCGTTCAGATCCTGACCAACCGTCCAAGTGATCACGATTTGGTTGCGGCCATAGTGTCTGGCCTGCTCAGCCGCTGGTCCGACCCCCGACGCGGCTATCACGACGGGCGCCATCTCGACGAGGTCCGGGCGGCGGTCGCCACTGTCGCTGACGCTCACGACCCCCAGGCTTGGGCGCGCACCGAACTCGCCGCGTGGTACCACGATGCGATCTATGACCCGGCGCGGCCGGACAACGAGGCCGCCTCGGCCGACCTGGCCCGGGACGAGCTGTCTCGGATCGGCATACCCGAGGAGGAGGCGGCCGCGATCTGTGCGCTGATCCTGGAGACGGTCGACCATGAGCTCCCGCCGGCCGGCACGGCCAGCGCGTGGCTGCACGATTCAGACCTGTGGATCCTGTCGGCTCCCGCGGAGCGCTTCGACGACTACTGCCGGGCGGTGCGGGCGGAGTATGCCGAGGTGCCCGACGAGGTCTATGCCCGGGAGCGCTCGCGCATCCTGCGCACGTTCGCGGACCGGCCGCGGATCTATGCCGAGCCAAGGGCGTATGCCGAGTGGGAACCCGCCGCCCGCGCGAATCTCGCACGCGAGCTCAGGCGGCTAGGGTCACGCTGACGTGACGACCGTTTCCGCCATGGGAAACCACCACGAATCAGTTACTGCGGCAAGGAAATCGGCGCTGGACATCCAGCGCGATGGCTCGTCGTCCGGCCCATTGAGCGCGGGACGGTCCAGGGTGATGGCAGCGCGATAGACCGCCAGGAAGCGGCCCTTCCCGATGGGCCAGGTCGTGTCCGAGAGGGGGTGGAAGCGCTCGTAGCCGACCTGTCGCAGGCCGCCCGCCGGGATCTCGATCCCGGTCTCCTCCAGGCATTCTCGAATGGCTGTCTGCTCGGAAGTTTCACCCGGCTCGCGCCAGCCACCGGGAGCGCTCCACTCCTGGCGGCGGGGCGACCATACGGCCAGCCAGTGCCCCGCACGATCACGCACGTAGACAGTCGCGGCAAAAGTCGTCGCGTCGGGCGTCGGGAGCGTGCTGCGCACCAGGTCGATATCGGCGCGAGAGCCGTCGGGGAAGGCAATCCCGAGGACGCGCGCAATTCCCTTCTCGCCCTTGCGTTTCCTCAGCCGGAGTCCCGAATCCTGAAGCATGCGAACGATATTCGCCGGCGACGTTTCCGCGGCCCCGAGCGCGACCGCCTGGGCATAGCGCTCCTGCGGGATGTCGTAGTGATCGCCTTCAAATCCGCGGCGGGGCAATCCGGCGCGCTCGGCGAAGGCGTGCAATTCCTCGATCGCGGTGTCGGAGATCAGGTGGGACCACAGTCGGCCGTGGGCTGGCCACGCCGGCGGGTCGATCCAAATGGTCACAGCCCATGCTCCCAAGAAAAAGTTACCAACGGCGCACAACCGAACCCGCAGAGTCGGCGTCTGTAGGAGCAATCGGCCCGATCGCGTCGGCCCCCCAGAGCAGAGGAAAAGCCATGCGCCGCAACGCCATTATTGCCACCGTCACCTTCGCCGCCGCGCTCACGGCCTTCGGCGCCAGCACTGCCGGTGCCGCCCCGGCGCCGTCTGCCGCCCCCGCCGCTTTCACCTGCAGCCAACTCGGCACCCCGCCCTCCGACGCCCGGCTGTATGTCGACCGGATGCTCGCCGCGTGGGGTTACGGTCAGCGCGCGCAGGTCGGCTGCTATGCCGTAGACCCGGCCGTTCAGTTCGCTTTCGCGGAGCGTGGCAAGAATGTCGGCAGCTGGGTTTTCGTCTCCAAGACCCGCATTCATGACGAGCACGTCGATGTCGTGACCTACCGCGGCGGCGACGGGGCCACGATGGTGGCGCGAGGCGCGACCACTTTCGGCGCCAACTGAACCACCCGGCATACAACAAACCGGCCCGGACACCGTGATGGTGTCCGGGCCGGCTTGTATTAGCCCTTGGCTAGTGGGGTGACTCAGAAGCCCATGCCGCCCATGTCGTCGCCGCCACCGGGCATGGCCGGAGCGGCCTTCTCCGGCTTGTCGGCGATAACGGCCTCGGTGGTGAGGAAGAGCGCCGCGATGGAAGCGGCATTCTGCAGCGCGCTGCGGGTCACCTTGGCGGGGTCGATGATGCCGGAGGCGATCATGTCGACATACTCACCGGAGGCGGCGTTGAGGCCTTCACCGGCGGGCAGGTGGCGCACCTTCTCCGCCACGACACCGCCCTCGAGGCCGGCGTTGATGGCGATCTGCTTCAGCGGAGCCTCGGACGCGACCTTGACGATATTGGCACCGGTGGCCTCGTCACCCTCCAGGGAGAGCTTCTCGAAGGCGGTCTTGGTCGCCTGCAGCAGCGCGACGCCACCACCGGCGACGATGCCCTCTTCGACGGCGGCCTTCGCATTGCGGACGGCGTCCTCGATGCGGTGCTTGCGCTCCTTCAGCTCAACCTCGGTGGCCGCGCCCGCCTTGATGACGGCGACGCCGCCGGCGAGCTTGGCGAGGCGCTCCTGGAGCTTCTCGCGGTCGTAGTCGGAGTCCGACTTCTCGATCTCGGCGCGGATCTGGGAGACCCGGCCGGCGAGCTGATCGGCGTCGCCGGCGCCTTCGACGATGGTCGTCTCATCCTTGCTGACAATGACCTTGCGCGCGCGGCCCATCAGGTCGAGGTCCGCGGAGTCGAGTTTGAGGCCGACTTCCTCGGAGATGACCTGGCCACCGGTGAGGATGGCGATATCGGCGAGCATGGCCTTGCGGCGGTCACCGAAGCCGGGGGCCTTGACGGCCACGGACTTGAAGGTGCCGCGGATCTTGTTGACGACCAGCGTGGACAGGGCCTCGCCGTCGACATCCTCGGCGATGATCAGCAGCGGCTTGCCGGACTGCATGACCTTCTCCAGCAGCGGGAGCAGGTCCTTGATCGAGGAGATCTTGGAGTTGGCGATGAGGATGTAGGGGTCCTCGAGGACGGCCTCCATGGCCTCCGGGTCGGTGACGAAGTAGCCGGAGATGTAGCCCTTGTCGAAGCGCATGCCCTCGGTGAGCTCAAGCTCGAGGCCGAAGGTGTTGGACTCCTCGACGGTGATGACACCTTCCTTGCCGACCTTGTCCATGGCCTCGGCGATCATCTCGCCGATCTGGGAGTCGGCCGCGGAGATCGAGGCGGTGGCCGCGATCTGCTCCTTGGTCTCGATCTCCTTGGCCATGGCGAGCAGCTCGGTGGCGACCGCGTCGGTGGCCTTCTCGATGCCGCGCTTGAGGGCCATCGGGTTGGCGCCGGCCGCGACATTGCGCAGGCCCTCGCGGACCATGGCCTGGGCCAGGACGGTGGCCGTCGTCGTGCCGTCACCGGCGACGTCGTCGGTCTTCTTGGCGACCTCCTTGACCAGCTCGGCGCCGATCTTCTCGTAGGGGTCGTCGAGCTCGATCTCCTTGGCGATGGACACACCGTCGTTGGTGATCGTGGGGGCGCCCCACTTCTTCTCCAGCACGACATTGCGGCCCTTCGGGCCCAGGGTGACCTTCACCGCGTCGGCGAGGGTGTTCATGCCCCGCTCGAGTCCACGGCGAGCCTCTTCATCGAAAGCGATGATCTTGGCCATTCGGGTGGTTCCTCCACACGATTGCGTTGGTGGTGACCACGAGGTGCCCGCGACGGACGGCCCGGTATGCCGCGGCTCACGTCACCGCGACCTGCCGGACCTCACCTACGAGGTCAGGGATTATCACTCTCGGCATGAGAGTGCTAACGCCATTATTGGCACTCTCATGCCGAGAGTGCAAACGCGCGCCGCGCAGTCTCCGGGTCGTCAGCGCGGTGCTGGCACGGCCCGCAGCCGGCGTTGCCTGACTCCGTTGTTCGGTCATGACTCGCGCGTTTGGTCGTGAGTCCGCCATCCCGCGGGGGGACCGACGACGGATCTGTGGGGTTAGGTCCGACTGTCGGAGTGACGACTTCGAGGCGAGATCGGAGGCGAAGGTTGGGTCCGAATCGGCGCCCCAACATGAACACCGGGTGAACAAGCGTGATCCAGTTGGTGAAGACTCGGTGGCCTGTGCATACTGTGCATCGTGGACGCTGCGAACGTCATCCTCGTGCTCGTCATTTGCACGGCACTCGCCTTCGATTTCACCAATGGATTCCACGACACCGCCAATGCCATGGCTGCCTCCATCTCGACGGGGGCACTGAAGCCGAAGGCCGCGGTTGCCCTGGCGGCCATCCTGAATCTCGTCGGTGCCTTCCTCTCGGTTGAAGTCGCCCTCACGGTGTCGAATGCTGTCGTCAAGCTCCAGGACAAGTCGGGCGCCCCCATCCCGGCAACCCTCGTCGACGATGGCAACAAACTCTTGCTCGTCGTCCTGTGCGGACTGATCGGCGGCATTGTCTGGAACCTCTTCACCTGGTTGCTCGGGCTGCCGTCTTCGTCCTCCCACGCCCTGCTCGGCGGCTTGACCGGCGCCGCGGCGGCCGGCTTCGGTCTGTCCGGGGTGAAGTGGACCGGCGATGGCACCAAGCTCGATGGCGTCGTCGGCAAAGTGCTGATCCCGAGCTTCATCTCGCCGGTCATCGCCATGGCAGTGGCCTTTGTGGGCTGTTGGGTCGTGCACCGGGTGACCCGCAGCGTCATGGACAAGCTGGCCGAACGCTATTTCCGGTGGGGGCAGATCGGCAGCGCCTCCCTGGTGTCCTTGGCCCACGGCACCAATGACGCCCAGAAGACCATGGGTGTCATGACGCTTGCACTGATCGCCAGCGGGCACTGGACAGACACGCACTCGGTGCCACTGTGGGTCAAGGTCAGCGCCGCGAGCGCCATTGCGTTGGGCACCTACCTCGGCGGCTGGCGGATCATCCGCACCTTGGGCAAGGGCTTGGTGGACATCACCCCGCGCCAGGGCATGGCCTCCGATGGCTCCTCGGCCGCCGTCATCCTCGCGGCCAGCCACCTCGGCTTCGCCCTCTCCACGACCCATGTCGCCACCGGCTCGGTGCTCGGCGGCGGTCTCGGTCGCGGCACCCACGTGCGCTGGAACACGGCCGGGCGCATGGTCATCGCCTGGGCCACGACCTTCCCGCTGGCCGCGCTCATCGGCGCGATCATGTGGTGGATCGGCTCGGCGCTGGGTTACACCGCCGGCTCCATCGTCGTCTTCGTGCTGCTGTGCGCCATGTCGACCTATATGTTCATGCGCTCACGCCAAGAGCATGTCGGCGCCCATAACGTCAACGACGAATGGGACCGACCGCAAGACGTTCTCGAACACCCGAGCCACACCACCGCGAGCAACTGAGAGGAGCACCCACCATGCGCAGCATCGAACTTGCTCTCGAGGGCGGCTGGAAGGTCTTCTACACCGCCATCATCTTCGGCGCTGGTATGCCGATCATCTACGCCCTGGCCATGCGGGTCCTCCTCGTCGGCTCCACCACGGAGGTCGACGCGGCGGGCAAGAGCCACACCCGGCTCAGCCCGCTCGGCAAGATCGCGGCCGGCTTGCTGCTGGCGGTCATCGCGCTCGCGGTGATCCTCGGCATTACGATCATCGCCGCCTCCGGCTTTGGCAAGGTCGTGACCTTCGACGGGGGTTGGCCCTCGATCGTGGATAAGTAAGAAGGAATAGGCACCGACACCATGCGTCCCCTGACCCCCGACATCCTGCACTGGATCCGTGACGGCTTCCCTGACGGCATACCGGATGCCGAGGCTCCGGCGCTGTTCTCGGTGCTCTCGGACCGCGTCGGCGCAGAACGCGCCGGGGATGTGCTGCGGAAGTTGCAGACCGAAGGCCGGCTCTCGGCGGAGGCGGCGGCGGCTCTATTGCCCGGCGAGTCGGCTCAGCGCCAGGTGGCGGCCAAGCTGGCCCTGGGCGGCTGGCCACTGGGCGGCGGCAGCGCAGATGGCGGCGACGACGAGGCGCCCCCGCGGGAGGGCAGCGCCCTCGGTCGGATCGTCGCGTGGCTGCGCGAGGGCTACCCCGGCGGGGTGCCCGACCACGACTATGTCCCGCTGCTCGCCTTGCTGGAGCGCCGCTTGACCCGCTCGGAGGTCAAGCAGGTGGCCAAGGCGCTGCGCCGCGCGGATGTCAGCCCGGCCGGCCCGGCTGATATTGCGGCCGCGATCAGCGATTACACGCACACCACGGCGAGCGATGACGATCTGCGGCGAGTGCGCCAACAGTTGGCCAAGAAGGGGTGGCCCGTGGAGTTCCCCGACCCCGACCTGCCCTGAGCCGTGTCGACCGGGACGCGATCAGGCCTCGACGCCGAGGCGGCGCGCCGAGCGCTGCCGCTGGCGTGAGGCGCGCAACCGGCGCAGCCGCTTGACCAGCATGGGGTCGTGGGCGAGCGCGGCGGGATTGTCGAGCAGGGCGTTAAGCACCTGGTAGTAACGCGTCGAGCTCATGTCGAAAAGCTCGCGGACCGCTTGCTCCTTGGACCCGGCGTATTTCCACCACTGCCGCTCGAAGGCGAGGATCTGGCGATCCCGGTCATCGAGGCTGCCGTGGACGGTCGCAGGGGCGGTCGCGGTCTTCATCCCTGCCAGCATAACCCGGGAATCACATCGATGTCATTCCCCTGCGCCAGGCGCATTTGACCCCGCCGCCTCCCACTCCTGCATCGAATCGAGGATGGCGCGGATGTCGCCCTCCGAGGTCTCCGGATTGACGATCGCGAAGCGCGCCAGCGTCTCCCCCGCGTGCGTCGTCGGCACGACGAAGGCGAACTCGTCGGCGAGCATCGCATCGCTCCACCGGTGATAGTCCGCGGCCTCCCAGCCGAGCCGGCGAAAGACGATGACCGTCAGTTCCCGCGCCCGCACCAACTCGAAGTCCGGCCGCCGGGCGACCTCCTCCTCCGCATACCGGGCGATATTCAGCGTGTGCTCGATCGCGGCGGCATAGGCGTCGGTGCCATTGACGGTCAGGGAGAACCAGAAGGGCAGGCCTCGCGCGCGGCGGGTCAGGCCGACGGAGTAGTCCGTCGGGTTCCACTCCGGCGCCTCGGTCAGGACATCGAGATAGCCCGCCTTCTGCGTGTGTGCCGCCCGCGCGAGGGCCGGTTCGCGATACAGCAAGGCACAACAGTCATAGGGCGCGAAGAGCCACTTGTGCGGGTCGACGATGAAGGAGTCACAGTGCTCGATCCCGGAATAGCGCTCCCGGATCGAGGGGGCGGCGAGGCCCGCGCCGCCATAGGCGCCGTCGACATGGAACCAGATGCCGAACTCGCGGCATACCTCGGCGACCGAGGCGAGATCGTCGATGATGCCGAAGTTCGTCGTGCCGGCCGTCGCGACGACGGCGAAGACCTGCTCGGGTCCCCGCTCCAGGATCACCTCGCGCAGGGCTGGTCCCCGCAGGCGTCCGCCCGCGTCCACCGGTACCCCGGCGAACTCCGCGTCCATGATCTCGGCCGCGGACTTGATCGAGCTGTGCGCGCCCTCGGTCGCCACGAGGATGTTGGGGCGCACGCCCGCGGCTGCCCGAGCCCGGGCCGTATGCCGGGCGGCCACCAGCGCGGACAGGTTCCCGATCGTGCCCCCCGGGGTGAAGACTCCGCCGGCACCGGACGGCATACCCACCAGGTCGGCGATCCAGCGCAGGGCGAGATTCTCGGCATACACGGCGCCGGAACCCTCCAGCCACGAGCCGCCATAGATCGAGGAGGCGCCGACGACGAGGTCGAACATCGCGGCAGCATCGCTTGGGGCGCACGGGATGAAGGAGAGGTAGCGCGGGTGGTCGGTCGAGAGGCAGCTGGGGGCGAGATCTTCGGCGAAGAGGCGCATCGACTCCAGACCGCCGAGGCCTTTGGTCGTGATCGTCTGGCCGACCCGCTCGCGCAATTGCGTCTCGGTGAGCGGTTTGTCCAGCGGCGGCGCGAGCCGGATGCGCTCCTCGGCGTAGGCAACGACCTGGGCGGCGAGCGCCTGCAGGTCAGCGTGTTTGTTGGCGTGGTACGACTGGCCGATCACACGCGGAGCCTAGGGCACTGCCGACCGGTGTGATTGCATCGCGGTATGCCGCAGCCCCCCGCCCTCCTGCTGCGCGGCGCCCGAATCGTCGCGCTCGACACGCTGGCGCCAACAGAGCCGGTCGACGTGCGGATCGAGGCGGCTCGGGTGGCGGAAATCGGGCCGCAGCTCGCTGCCTCTGGCGAGCGGGTGATCGAGGCCGACGGCGCCTGGCTGATCCCCGGGCTCTGGGACCACCACGTGCATATGGCGCAGTGGGCGGAAACCCGAGCGCGCCTCGACCTTGCGGCGACGGCCAGCGCGCAGGAGGTATGCCGCCGGGTCGCCGCCGCCTTGCGCGCCACCGACGCGCCGGCGCTCGTCGGCTTCGGCTATCGGCCGGCCACGTGGCCGCAGCCGCCCCGGGTTGCTGAACTCGATGCGGCGGGCGACGGGCGGCCGGTGGTGTTGATCAGCGGCGACGCGCACGCCGGCTGGCTGAACTCAGCGGCCCAGCGGTTCTTTGGTGTGCCGCCGCGCGAGGAACCGTTGGATGAGGCGGCCTGGTTCGCGATCTGGTCCCGGCTCGGGGAATTGCCGCGCGATCTGGGGGGCGAGGCGGCGGCATACGGCGAGGCGGTGCGCGCGGCGGCGGCCCTCGGGGTCGTCGGGATCACCGACCTCGAGATGGCGCGGGGGTGGGCGGACTGGCCGGAGCGGTTCGCGGCGGGCATCGATCAGCTGCGCGTGCGGGCGGCGACCTATCCCGACACGCTCGAGGAGGTGATCACGGCTGGTTTGCGCACCGGCGATGTCCTGGGCGGCACCGGGGGTCAGGCGGCGATGGGCCCGCTGAAGGTCATCACCGACGGCTCGCTCAACACCCGGACGGCCTTCTGCCACACGGCATATGCCGACTCGCGGGCGCATTACGGCACGTTGAATATCGCCGGCGCCGCCCTGACGGAGCTGATGGCCAGGGCGCGTGCTAACGGGCTGAAGGTCACGGCGCACGCGATCGGCGATGCGGCCCTGACCTCGGCGCTGGACGCCTTCACCGCCAGCGGCGCGACGGGCAGCATCGAGCACGCGCAATTGGTCGCCTTCGAGGATCTGCCGCGGATGGCGGCGCTGGGCTTGGCGGCTTGCGTGCAGCCGGCCCATGCGTGGGACGACCGGGATGTCACGCAGCTGGTCTGGCCGGATCGAGCCGATCGGTGCTTCGCCTTCCGGACGATGGCTGACCTCGGCATTCGCTTGCGCCTGAGTTCCGATGCCCCCGTCTCGCCCCTCGATCCGTGGCTCGCCATGGCCGCGGCCGTGCATCGCAGCGGTGATGAGCGGGAGCCATGGAATCCGGCCGAGTCGTTGACCGCGCGCGAAGCCCTGGCGGCAAGCACGGATGGCGTGGGGACCGTGGACGTCGGCGCGGTCGCCGATCTGGTTCTCTTGGACACCAATCCCCTTGCGCCGCAATCGGACTCGCGGGCCACGTCGAAGCACCTGCGCGACATACACCCGCTCCTGACGATGCTGGGCGGGCGAATCACCCACGAGAACCTCTAAGCAGCGGGGCCGCTGGTCGTGCTCGCCCGGCGTGTGGGAGGTTTGGTGTAGGCGCCGTGACGGGCGCAGATGGCGTGGAAGGAGAGCGACGATGTCCGGAACCGAGGCCCTGCGCGCGGCGCGCGACCACCTGCTGGAGTTGCGAGAGGACTATGCCGGCGCGCTGGCCACTTTCGCCTTCCCGGATGTCGGGTCGAACTTCAACTTCGCCCACGACTGGTTCGATGACATCGCCGCGCGGGTCGACGGCCCGGCACTGGTGATCGTCGAGGAGGACGGACGCCGCGGATCCTTCACCTTCACAGAGTTGGCGGCGCGCTCCGATCAGGTCGCGGCGCTGCTTCGTGACCAGGGCATCGGTCGCGGGGACAGCGTCGTCGTCATGCTCGGAAACCAGGTCGAGCTGTGGGAAACCATGCTCGCCGTGATGAAGCTGGGTGCCGTCATCATGCCGACGACCGCGGCGGCCGGCCCGGCGGAGTTGATCGATCGCCTCGACCGGGGCAACGCCAAGGCGGTCGTCTGCAATACGGCCGATGCACCGAAATTCGCTGCGGTGCCAGGCGATTACGTCCGCATCGTCGTCGACGAGGTGGAGGGATGGGTGCGCTTCGCGACGGCATACGACATCCACGACGCGGTCATCGAGCATCCCGGCAATGCGAGCACCGACCGGCTCCTGCTCTATTTCACCTCCGGGACGACGAGCCGGCCCAAGTTGGTCGAGCACACCCATATCTCCTATCCGGTGGGGCACCTGAGCACGATGTACTGGCTCGGCCTGCTGCCGGGCGATGTGCACCTGAACGTCTCCAGCCCCGGCTGGGCCAAGCACGCCTGGTCGAACTTCTTTGCGCCCTGGCTGGCCGAGGCGACGATCTTCGTCTACAACTATGCGCGCTTCGATGCGTCGGCTCTGCTGGATCAGATCCGCAGCGAGGGCGTCACGAGTTTCTGTGCGCCGCCGACCGTTTGGCGGATGCTCATCAATGCCGATCTGTCCGGGGGTGCGGGCGTGCTGCGCGAGGCAATCGGCGCCGGTGAACCCCTCAACCCCGAGGTCATCGCACAGGTGCAGAAGCACTGGGGATTGACGATCCGCGATGGCTTCGGCCAGACCGAGACCACCGCGAGCGTCGCGAACAGCCCCGGTCAGCCGGTCAAGTCCGGGTCGATGGGCCGGCCACTGCCCGGCGTGCCCGTGGTGCTCGTCGACCCGCTCGAGGGCACCCTGGTCGAGGGCCCCGGCGAGGGTGAGTTGTGCATCGACCTGTCCGCCCGTCCGCTCTCGCTGATGACCGGATATCAGGGCGACCCGCAGCGCAATGCCGAGGCCATGGCTGGCGGTTTCTATCACACCGGCGATGTGGCAGAACGGGATTCGGATGGCTACATCACCTATGTCGGGCGCACCGACGATGTCTTCAAGGCCTCGGACTACAAGATCAGTCCCTTTGAGTTGGAGTCGGTTCTCATTGAGCACCCGGCCGTCGCGGAGGCAGCGGTCGTGCCCGCGCCCGATCCCGTGCGCCTCGCCGTGCCCAAGGCCTATGTCGCGCTGGTCGACGGATATGAGCCGACCGCCGAGACTGCTCGCTCGATCTTCGCGTATGCCCGCGAACACCTCGCGCCCTACCTGCGCGTGCGCCGTCTGGAGTTCGCGGAACTACCGAAGACGATGTCCGGGAAGATCCGCCGGGTCGAGTTGCGCACCCGGGAGGCCGAGGAGTCGGCCGAACGGGCCCCCGGCGAGTTCCGCGATGACGACTTCCCCGAGTTTAAGGCCCGCTGACCTTATGGAGGTCGGCCTGATCTTCCCGCCCGACCAGCCGCCCGAGGCCTTGCTGGAGGTGGCCCGCGCGGCGGAAGACGCGGGCATACCCGAGCTGTGGCTCTGGGAAGACTGCTTTGCCGAATCCGGAATTGCTTGTGCGGCAGCCGCACTCGCCGCCACCGACCACCTGCGCGTGGGCATCGGGCTGATGCCCGTGCCGCTGCGCAATGTCGCGTTAACCGCTATGGAAGTGGCAACGCTCGCGCGGATGTTCCCTGGACGACTGCTCCCCGGGATCGGGCACGGCGTCCTGGAGTGGATGGGCCAGGCGGGCGTGCGCGCCGACTCGCCCCTGACCTTGCTGCGGGAATATGCCGTCGCGCTGCGCCGCCTTCTCGACGGCGAGCAGGTCACCGCACAGGGCCGGTATGTCCGCCTGGACCGGGTCCAGTTGCGACATCCAGTGCCGGACAAGCAGCGGGTGCCGCTGTTCATGGGCGGTGCGCGGCCCAAGACGCTCGCGTTGGCCGGGCAGTTCGGCGATGGACTGGTCTATGACCAATCTGTCGAACGCCTGCCCGAGTTGCTCGGCATAGCCCTGGACGCCCGGGCCGATGCCGGCCGGCCGGACCCTTTCGATGTCGTTGCCTTTTGTTCGGTGCCGATCGATTCCAGCGCCGCGCTGATTGCGGAGCGGCTGGCGGCGCTTGCCGCGGCGGGCGCGACCCGCATACCCGTATGTGCCGTGTCGGCTGCCGGTCCGCCGGAAAGCGGACCGGCCCTGATGGACTTCGCCGCCACGGTCGCCGCGGCCATCGACGACTGCGCGCCGCAACCGTGATGGTTGCGGCGCGCGGTCGTTCGGCGGCGTGGCCGGTCAGGGGATGAGCAGCGAAATAATCTGCGCCGCAGCATCCTTCGGCGTGGTGGTCAGCGCATCGATGCGGACCTCGGGGGCCGTCGGCGCTTCATACGGGCTGTTCACCCCGGTGAAGTGCGCGAGCTCCCCGGCGCGGGCCTTGGCGTAGAGGCCCTTGGCGTCACGCTTCTCGGCTTCCGCAAGCGGCATGTCAACGAAGACCTCGACGAACTCGCCGTCCGCGATCAGCTCGCGCGCCATCTCGCGTTCGGCGCGGAAGGGCGAGATCGAGGAGACGATCGTGATCAGGCCGGCATCCGCCATCAGCTTGGCGACCTCGGCGAGCCGGCGGGCGTTCTCGACCCGGTCGGCGTCATCGAAGCCGAGGTCCTTGGACAGGCCGTGGCGGATGTTGTCGCCATCGAGCAGGAAGGTATGCCGGTTCATCCGCGCCAGCTGCACCTCCAGCTCATTGGCGACCTCGGACTTGCCGGCGCCGCTGAGCCCGGTCAGCCAGATGACGGCCGGAGCCTGGTGCTTCATCTTCGCGTGGTGGGCCCGGTCGATCTCCAGCGGCTGCCAGGCGACATTCTTGCCCCGGCGCAGCGCGAAGTGGATCATGCCCGCCGCAACCGTCGCGTTGGTCATCTTGTCGACGACGATGAAGCCGCCGAGGTCGTGACTGTCGGCATACGGCTCGAAGACGATCGGCTTGTCGGTCGAGAAGGTCAGGACGCCAATCGCGTTGAGCCCCAAGGTCTTCGCCGCGACGTGTTCCATCGTGTTGACGTTGACGGCATACTTCGGGCGCTCGAACTGCGCCGTGACCGTCGTGGTGCCGATCTTGATCCAGTAGGGCCGGCCCGGCAGCATTTCGCTGTCGTCCATCCACACCAGGTGGCACTCGAAGTGGTCCGCGGCCTCGGCCGGGGCGCTGTCGAGCACCAGCACGTCACCGCGCGAGCAGTCGATCTCGTCCTCGAGCGTCAGCGTGACCGCCTGCCCAACCACGGCCTGTTCCAGGTCGCCATCGAAGGTGACGATCCGCGCCACGGTCGAGGTGCGGTTCGTCGGCAGCACGCGGACCTTGTCGCCGGGGCGCACGATGCCATTGGCGATCGTTCCGGAGAACCCGCGGAAGTCGAGGTCGGGGCGCACGACGCGCTGCACCGGCATACGGAAGGGCCGGGCCTGGTCCAGGGTCTGGTCGAGTTCGACCGTCTCCAGGTGGTTCATCAGCGTGGTGCCGGTGTACCAGGGCGTGTTCTCGGAGTGGTTCGTGATGTTGTCGCCGAGGAAGCCCGAGATCGGGATCGGCGTGAACGCCGTGATGCCGATCGAGTCGGCGAAGGCGCGATAGTCGGCGACGATCTCGTCGTAGCGCTCCTGGCTGTAGTCGACGAGGTCCATCTTGTTGACCGCGAGGACGATATGCCGGATGCCGAGCAGGTGCGCGAGGTAGCTGTGCCGGCGGGTCTGCGTCAGCACCCCCTTGCGCGCGTCGATCAGAATGACGGCGAGCTCGGCGGTCGAGGCGCCGGTCACCATATTGCGGGTGTACTGCTCGTGGCCCGGGGTGTCGGCAACGATGAATTTGCGCTTCTCGGTGCCGAAGAAGCGGTAGGCCACGTCGATCGTGATGCCCTGCTCCCGCTCGGCCGCGAGGCCGTCGACGAGGAGCGCGAAGTCGATCTGCTCGCCCTGGGTGCCGACCTTCTTGGAGTCGGCCTCAAGGGCCTGCAGGTGGTCCTCGAAGATCATGTGGCTGTCATAGAGCATCCGCCCGATCAGGGTGGACTTGCCGTCGTCGACCGAGCCACAGGTGATGAAGCGCAGCATCGTCTTGTGCTGGTGCTTCTCGAGGTAGGCGTCGATGTCCTCGGCGATCAGGGACTCGACCTGGTAGATCGGCCCTTCCGTGGTGGTCATCAGAAGTAGCCCTCCTGCTTCTTCTTCTCCATCGAGCCAGCGCTGTCGTGGTCGATCGCGCGGCCCTGGCGCTCGGACGTGGTGGTCAGCAGGATCTCCTGAATGACCTCGGGCAGCGTGGTGGCGGTGGACTCGACGGCACCGGTCAGCGGGTAGCAGCCGAGGGTGCGGAAGCGCACGCTCTTCATCTCCGGAACGCGCCCATTGAGCGGGAAGCGGTCGTCATCGACCATGATCGTCAGACCGTCATGCTCGACGACCGGGCGCTCGGCCGCGAAGTAGAGCGGCACGATCTCGATGCCCTCGAGGTGGATGTACTGCCAGATGTCGAGCTCGGTCCAGTTGGACAGCGGGAAGACTCGCATCGACTCGCCCTTGTGCTTGCGGGCGTTATAGAGCTTCCACAGCTCCGGGCGCTGGTTCTTGGGGTCCCACTGGTGGCGGGCGTTGCGGAAGGAGAAGACGCGCTCCTTGGCGCGGGACTTCTCCTCATCGCGGCGGCCACCGCCGAAGGCGGCGTCGAAGCCGTACTTGTCGAGCGCCTGCTTCAGGCCCTCGGTCTTCCACATGTCCGTATGCAGGGGACCGTGGTCGAAGGGATTGATCCCCTTCTCCTTGGCCTCGGGGTTCTGGTAGACGAGCAGCTCCATGCCCGCCTCGCGTGCCGCCTTGTCCCGCAGTTCATACATCGCCTGGAACTTCCAGGTGGTGTCGACGTGCAGCAGCGGGAAGGGGGGCGGCGCCGGGTAGAACGCCTTGCGGGCCAAGTGCAGCATCGTGGCGGAGTCCTTGCCGATGCTGTAGAGCATCACCGGGTTCTCGGCCTCGGCCGCGACCTCCCGCATGATGTGGATGCTCTCGGCCTCCAGACGCTGCAGATGCGTCAGCGTCTCGGGGCTGGGTTGCGCCATGAAAGAGCCTTCCTTTGAAGACAAGTAGGAGAGTGTGCGGGCCCGTCCCCGACGACCACCGGTGGCAGCGCGAGGAGAAGCGCCGACGCCACATACGCCCCAAGAGGTTATCACGCAGGCCACCGGCGACCGACTGGCGCTCGGGCCGGCTAGGCGCCGAGGAGCAGGTGCTGCAGTTGCTCTGCGGTGTCGGCGAGATGGTCGGGAGCGGCCGCGATCAGCGCGTCGCGATCCCCGGCCCCCCAGGTCACGGCGATGCTCGCCATGCCGGCCGCCTGGGCAGCCTGGATGTCGACCACGGCATCCCCGACATACACACACTGCTGCACCGGCACCGAGAGCCGGGCCGCGCCGTGCAGCAGGGGGGCGGGGTTGGGTTTGTGATCGGTGGTGTCCTCGCTGGCGGCGAGGATCGGGACCAGGCCGGCCAGGCCGGTCAACTCCAGGGCTTCGTCCGCCGTTTCACGGCGCTTGGAGGTCACGATGCCGAGGCGCAGCTGCACGTCGACCAGCGCGCGCACGAGGTCCTCGATGCCGTCATAGCGACCGATGAGAGTCGGAGCATTGCGCCGGTTCCACGCGATATAGGTCTCCTCAAGGTCGGCCGCCCGCTCGGGATACTCCGCCTCGAAGACCTCCCCGAGCCGCCGCCCGATCCACGCCCGGACTTCCGCCTCGGGGCGGGGCGCGCCGACGACCGTCGTCAGGGCATGGTCGAAGGAGGCGAGGATGAGCGGGATGGTGTCGACGAGCGTGCCGTCGAGATCGAAGAGCGCACCCTGCCACGGAGGAGTTGTCACCCCGATAGCCTGCCAGCGGACGGCCGCTGCGGCCGAATCGTCTCGATTGGGCAGGAGAGGTATGGCGCGCCCGCTGGCTGACCTGGTTCACCCGTCGTGGGCGAGCGCGCTGGCCCCCGTGGAGCCGCGGATTGCCGAGCTCGGCGACTTCCTGCGCGGCGAACTCGCGGCCGGGCACGGATACCTGCCCGCCGGCTCGCATGTCCTGCGCGTCTTCGAGCAACCGCTCGATCAGGTGCGTGTCTTGATCGTGGGCCAGGATCCGTATCCGACGCCGGGCCATCCCATCGGCCTGTCCTTTTCTGTCGCCGCCGAGGTGCGCCCAATCCCCCGCAGTTTGGAGAACATCTATACGGAACTGCAGAGCGACCTGGGGTTGCCCCGACCCAGCACGGGCGACTTGACGCCCTGGGCGGAGGCTGGGGTGTTCCTGCTCAACCGGGTACTCACGGTGCGTCCTGGCGCGTCGGCCTCGCATCGCGGCAAGGGCTGGGAGGAGGTCACCGCGTGCGCCATCGACGCCCTGGTCTCGCGCGGTGGGCCGCTGGTCGCCATTTTGTGGGGCCGGGACGCCCGCAACCTCAAGCCGGCCCTCGGCGCTACTCCGGTCATCGAAAGCGCCCACCCTTCGCCGCTCTCCGCCCACTCCGGCTTCTTCGGCTCCCGCCCGTTCAGCCGCGCCAATGCCGCCCTGGTCGCCCTAGGCGCCGACCCCATCGACTGGCGCCTCCCGTAACCGGACGCCATGTAGGTTTCCCTACACACAGCGGTCAGGCGCGGGCGGTGAGGGCGCGGGCGGTGTCGGCGACGGAGCCGGTATGCCGGTGGACGCGACCCGGCATACGTCCGGGTGCGGCGGCAGGGCCGGCGATGCCGACCCGGTGGCGGCGGGACAGATCGCTTAGGGCGCGGCGGTTGGTGGTCACGGATTCGGGGTCGCGGCCGGACAGCACGATCCAGTCCGGTGTGACGCGGTCGGCCATGACGCTGACATCGCGGATTGGGGTGTCGGAGCCGAGGAAGCGGACCCGCCAGCCGGAGCGGCCGAGCAGCACGCCGAGGCAGAGCAGCGCGAGATCGTGCTGTTCGCCCGGGAGGCAGGCCAGGATGACGACCGGCCCCTGACCGCGTCCCCACGTCATCGTGTGAGCCGAGAGCCGGCTCCGGATCAGGGCACTGGCGAAATGTTCATGCGCGACACTGGCTTCGCCGGCGGCCCACAGGCCACCGAGTTGACGCAAGAAGGGCAAGAGTTGCGTCTCGATGGCCTCTTCGATGGGCCGATCGGCGAAGAGCCGGTCCAAAATCGCGTGCACGGCGGCTTCGTCGAAATCCAAGACCGCGGCCAGCAAGCTGGCCCCGACATCGCGGGCGGGACGAGAGGCTGAGTTGGCCTTGGGCCCACCATTGGCACGTTCGGCGGCCAGCACGCGGGCGGCGGCATTCGCAGCCGACACGCCGGACTCGACCAGGCTCGCCGCGGCGCGCACCCGGGCCAGATCGCCCGGGCCGTAGACGCGGTACCCACCCTCGGTCCGCAATGGGGACACCAGTCCGTATCGCCGCTCCCAGGCGCGGATCGTGTGCGTGGACAGACCGACGCGAGCGCTGAACTCTCCGATGCGCATGGCATCTGTGGCGCCGGTCACGGGGGTCACTCTAGCGGTCAAAAACCTTAGACAATCATTCGACAACTGGCCCTAGTTGTCGACTACCGTCGACTCTATGAGTGAACATGCCCAGACCGGCGCCAGACCACGGCGCGTCGCGGTGGTGGGGTCGGGCATCTCGGGTCTCACCGCGGCATACCTGCTGGCTCGGCGCGACCAGGTGACGCTTTTCGAGGCCGAAGACCGGCTCGGGGGCCACTCGCACACGCACCAGGTGACCAGCCGCAGCGGTCCGCTGGCCGTCGACACCGGCTTCATCGTCCACAACGATCGGACCTATCCCCTGCTCACCCGCCTGTTCGCCGAGCTCGGGATCGCGACCCGCGACACCGAGATGTCGATGTCGATCAGCGATCCCTCCTCCGGGCTGGCATATGCCGGCGGCAAGGGCATCGGGGGTTTCCTCGCCCAGCCACGACGCCTCCTCAGCCCGGCCTATGTCGACCTGCTCCGCTCCGTGCGGCGCTTTCACCAGCTCGGCGCAGCCTTCCTGGCTAGTCATCCCGCGGACGATCTGACGACCTTTGGGGAGTTCATCGACGAGCACGGGTTCTCGGCACGCTTCACGAATTTGTATGCCGTGCCGCTGGTTTCGTGTGTCTGGTCCAGTGGACGCCAGGCCGCGCTCGGCTATCCAGCGGTCCATCTTTTTCGATTCCTCGATCACCACGGAATGTTGAGCGTGGGCAACTCGCCGCAATGGCGGACGGTGGTCGGTGGGTCCGCGACCTATGTCCACGCGATCGCCGATCGCCTCCCGGACGTGCGGCGCGGGTCCGGTGTCGTCGGGGTGACACGCCACAGCAATGGCGTCACCCTCGCCACCACGGCGGGCGAGGAGGCCTTCGATCGGGTGGTCGTCGCCACCCATGCCGATCAGGCACTCGCCCTCCTGCGCGACGCGACCCCTGACGAGAAGGAGATCCTGGGGGCCTTCCGCTACTCGACAAATGAGACCCTTCTGCACCGGGACGAGTCCTTCCTTCCGTCGACTAAGCGAGCCCGGGCTTCGTGGAACTTCGTTGTTGCCCAACGCAACTCGGACGCGCCAGCGCAGGTAACGTATTGGATGAACCGATTGCAGGGCTTCGATGAGAGCGATCCGCTGCTGGTGACCTTGAACCCCACTCGTGCGGTCAGTGACAACGACGTCATCGCGCGGATGCGCTACACCCACCCCATCTTCGACGCGGCGGCCGTCGCCGCCCAATCTCGCCTCACGCAACTCACCACGGGCACAACAACTTTCGCGGGGGCCTATCACGGCTGGGGCTTCCACGAAGATGGCTGCCGTTCGGGTGTAGCGGCCGCCGCAGCCTTTGGAGCACAGTGGTGACAACGATGGCGCTCTCCTTCCACACCGGCCCGGCAGCGATGGCCGCAGCCACGCTGCCCGATACGCCGTGCCTGGTCATCGGCGAGGTCGCGCACGTCCGCCACCGCCCGATCCGCAAAGCTTTCAGCAATCGTCACTATTCGTGGCTCATCGATCTCGACTTCCCGCCACAGGTGCAGAGAACCCTCGGCATCTACTTCGACGCCCGTGATCACCTCTCTGGCGCAACGACTTTCGCCGAGCTGAAGGCGGACGCGATCAGCCGAGTGGACGCGTCCGGCATCCCGGGCGATCCCATCGACCGTGTCCTCATGCTGGCCCATCCGCGAGTGTTGGGTCACACCTTCAACCCGATGACGGCCTACTGGTGTCTCGCCGGCGAGGACCTTCGCGCGGTCGTCATCGAGGTGCACAACACCTATGGCGGGCGACATGCGTATGTCGTCTCGGGGGCCGACGCTGTCGCTGGCACCGAGATTGACAAGACCTTCTATGTCTCGCCGTTCAACGACATCTCCGGCCGGTATGCCGTGCGCCTGCGCACCACGCCCCGTCAGGTCGCCATCCACATCGAACTCACGGACGATGGCGGCCCCATTCTCACGGCGACGCTCAGTGGCGAGGCTCGCCCCCTCACGCGCGCCAACCTGCTCCGCACCGTGGTCGCCCGCCCACTCATGACGCATCGGGTCAGCACGATGATCCGCTGGCATGGAATCCGATTGTGGTTGCGGCGCTTACCAATTCAGCCGGGCGCACGTCAGGGTGGGGTGCGCTAGCCATGAGCAGCACCGCGACACACACGGCACGGCTCGCGCCGATCCGGCCCGTGGCCACACTGCGCACGGCGGTGGCTCGTCGACTGACCGAAGCGCTACTCGCTCGCGTTCCGGTTCAGGTGCACCTGCCAGCCGGGCAGATTCTCGGCGGCGGCGACGCTAACGCCCCACGCCTAAACCTGGTGCGCCCGGAGTCGCTCTATCGCCGTCTCGGCGAACATCCGAAGATCGGCCTCGGCGAGGCCTATATGGAGGGCGACTGGACGGCGGGCGAGGGGACCGACCTCGCGGATGCCCTCGCACCCTTTGCCTCCCAACTCGAATCTCTCCTACCGAAGCCCGTCGTCTCCCTGCGACGACTCGCCGATTCTGCTCTGCCACAACACCATCGGGGCACCCCCGAGAACGCCGCAGTCAACGTCTCGGCGCACTATGACCTCAGCAACGAACTCTTCACGGCCTTCCTCGACCCCTCGATGACCTATAGCTCCGCCCTCTTCGTCGGCCCTGAACCCCTGCCCGAGCAAGACCTGCAGCAGGCGCAATGGCGCAAGATCGATCGCGCGCTCGACGCGGCCGGAGTTGGGGAGGGCACCAGTCTGCTGGAGATCGGCACCGGGTGGGGCGAGCTCGCCTTGCGTGCGGCCGAGCGCGGCGCTCGGGTCATCAGCATCACCCTCTCCGCCGAGCAGCAGCACCTCGCTCAGGAACGCATCGCGGCGGCCGGCCTGGCAGATCGCGTTGAGGTCCGATTGCAGGATTACCGCGCCGTCACGGGCCAGTTCGACGCGATCGTCTCCATCGAGATGATCGAGGCCGTCGGGGACGAGTTCTGGCCCGACTTCTTCGCCACGATCGACAACCGCCTTGTCCCCGGCGGGCGCGCCGTTATCCAGGCCATCCTCATGGACCACCATCGCTATCTCGCCACCCGGCACTCCCATGGCTGGATCCAGGAGTACATCTTTCCCGGCGGCCTGATCCCGTCCCTGGCCGCCATCGACGGCGTCCTCGCCCGGCATACCACCCTGCAGCGGGCGGAGACTTTCGCCTTCGGCCGGCACTATGCCGAGACACTGCGCCGCTGGCGGGCGAGCTTCACCGACGCTTGGGGGAGCATCGCCAGCGAGCACTTCGACGAGCGCTTCCGCCGCATGTGGGAGTTCTATCTCGCCTACTGCGAGGCCGGTTTTCGCACCGGTTATCTCGACGTCGCCCAACTCACCCTCCGGAGGATTTGATATGCCGACCCTGCACCGCCGCGTGACCACCCACACGGATTGCGACACCGTCTTCGCCTATCTCGCCGACTTCGAGAACGCGACCGAATGGGACTCCGGCACCGTCTCCTGCACTCGCACCAGCGGCGACGGCGGGCCCGGGACGACCTATGCCAATGTCTCGAAGTTCGTGGGTCGCACTGTGAAGCTGGAATACACCGTCGAGCGCGTCTCGGCACCCGACTTCGTCATCGTCGGGCGCAACGAGACGACGACCAGCCGCGACCTCATTGTCGTCACGCCGGCTCCCGACGGCGGCAGCGTCGTGGACTACACCGCGGAATTCACCTTCACCGGACCCGCACGCTTCCTTGGCCCTCTGATGATGCCTTTGCTCAACCGCCTCGGCGACGAAACCGCCAAAACCCTGCGCACCGCCCTCGACGGACTCACCCCGTGAGCACCGTCCTCGTCACGGGGGCA
Source organism: Actinomycetota bacterium (assembly GCA_020160805.1). Taxonomy (GTDB): domain Bacteria; phylum Actinomycetota; class Actinomycetes; order Actinomycetales; family Dermatophilaceae; genus Nostocoides_A; species Nostocoides_A veronense. The sequence continues at coordinate 128,828 of JAIUPO010000004.1, forward strand.
ACCGGCTATATCGGGGCTCGTCTCGTGCCCCGGCTCGTGGGCGAGGGGTATGCCGTGCGTGTCCTAACCCGCTCGGCGGAGCGCGTGCGTGACCGGTTGTGGAGAGATGATGTGGAGGTCGTCGAGGGCGACGCCGACTCCGATGCGGCACTGCGCGAAGCCCTATCCGGCGTCGACATCGCCTACTACTTGCTGCACTCGATGGACGGCAAAGCGGACTTCTCCGGGCGCGACCGGCAGCTCGCACAGCGCTTCGGGCGGGCGGCCTATGACGCGCACGTCGGGCGCATTGTCTACCTTTCCGGCCTGCACCCCGACGGGGAGTTGTCCGAGCACCTGGCCTCACGTGTCGAAGTCGGCAATCTCCTGATGGCCAGCGGCGTCCCGACCAGCGTGCTGCAGGCCGCCGTCGTCCTCGGCGCCGGCTCGGCATCCTTTGAGATGCTGCGCCACCTGACCGTGCGCCTCCCGGCAATGATCGCTCCCAAGTGGCTCGACAACTCCATCCAGCCCATCGCCATTGCTGATGTGCTGGACCACCTCGTCGCGGCAGCCACGGTGCCGGAGAACGCTAATCGCACCTACGACATCGGTGGCCCGGATGTGTTGACCTACCGCGAGATGATCCAGCGGTATGCCCGCCTGGCGGGCCTCACGCCCAGGAGAATCATCACCGTCCCCGTCCTGACCCCGCGCTTGGCCAGTCACTGGGTTGGGCTCGTCACTCCGGTGCCCACCGGTGTGGCAAAACCCTTGGTAGGCAGCCTGGTTCACGAGGTCGTTGCTAAGGAGAGCGATCTGACCCACCACCTCGGCAAGTCGCCGGCCGACCTGATCGGCTATGACGAGGCGGTCCGCGCGGCGCTGGTCGACGGTGCTCACGGCGCTCTGCCGGAGCCCGGCACCACGGACCCGGCGCGGCTGACGTCGGCCGACCCGGAGTGGGCCGGCACCCAGTCGCTGGCCCAGGCGATCGGCATACCCCAGGCCCTGCGGAGGCTGGGGCGCGGACTGCGGCGCGGCGGATGAACGGACCCGTCACCGAGTTGCGCCGCTTCGTCCGCGCAGCTCTCGTCGAACCGGTGCCGCGCGATCACACCGAGAGCGATGCGGCCTTCCGTCGTCGGCGGCTGGTGGCCGTCATTACCCTCGTGGTGGGGGCCGCGGTCCTCGGGTGGGCGCTGCGGATCACGCCGGGTGACCCCCTTTTCTATGTCGGCACCCTGGCCCTGGCGGTGGTGTGGACGATCGGCGCCTTCGCGTCCGGCAAATTGCACTTGGGTCGGGCGCACACGCGCTCGGGTGCGGCCGATGGCCGGGCCGTTGTGCAATCCCTCGCGCTCGGGACCGTGCTGCTGCTGGTTTTCCTGGTCGGCGCCCTCGTCGTCGCCCGGATTCCGTTGCTGCGTGAGCCCGTCGACGGGCTGCTGGCGCATGCCGCGCTGGGGTCGCTGCCGGTCGTCGCGGTGATCACCGCGGTCAATGGGATCGCCGAGGAGCTCTATTTCCGGGGCGCGCTGTATGCCGGCATCGGGCGCCGTCACGCCGTCGCCATCACCACGCTGGTGTATGCCGTGGTGACGGCCGCCTCGGGCGTGCCGCTCCTTGTGCTCGCCGCCGCCTTGCTGGGGCTGGTTGTTGGTCTGCAACGCCGGGTCACCGGCGGCATCCTTGGGCCAATCATCACGCACCTGACCTGGTCGCTCGGCATGCTTTTCCTCCTCCCTCACGTCCTGGAGTTCGCGTCATGACCTCTCGATCCATCCGCTCAGCGGCCGCCAGTGCACTCGATGCCGCCCTGGACCGCACCGTCGTTCCCGGCTTTTCGCGCATCGGCCCGGCCGTGCGGTCGCGGCTGTCCACCTGGCCGGCCGACCCGGAGCCGGCAACGCTGATCGGGCGGCAGGTGCTTGTCACCGGCGCGTCATCGGGCATCGGAACCGCCGTCGCCGAGCAACTCGCCGCGCTGGGCGCCACGGTGCATTTGCTCGTTCGTGACCGCGCCAAGGGGCAGGCGGTCGCCGATCGCCTCCCCCACGATGCCCGGGTCTGGACCGCCGACCTGGCTGACCTGGAATCGGTCCGTGCTGCGGCAACGGCCTTGCGAGACAGCGGCATTGAGTTGCACGGCATTGTCCACAATGCGGGCGTGCTCCCGGCGAAACGCACCGAGAGCGCCCAGGGCCACGAGCTCACCATGGCGGTCCACGTGCTCGGTCCGGTCTTGCTCACCGACCTCCTGGCGGATCGACTGGCTCCCGATTCGCGGATCGTCTTCGTCACCTCAGGCGGGATGTACACGCAGCCGCTGCCCGTGGACGACCCGGAGTATCAATCCGAAAAGTTCTCTGGCGCAACGGCATACGCGCGCAGCAAAAGGACGCAGGTCGACCTGCTCGACCACTTCGTCAGGCGGTGGCCAGCGGCGCACGTCTATGCCATGCACCCCGGGTGGGTCACGACGCCCGGCGTCACCGAATCGCTCCCAGGCTTCGACAAGGTCATGGGGCCTCTCCTGCGGCAGCCGGATGATGGTGCCGACACGATCACGTGGCTGCTGGCTACCATGCCCGCTCCGCCCGGCGGGGGGCTGTGGCACGACCGGCACGAGCGGTCGACGAACTTCCTGCCGACAACGCGCTCGACGCCCGCCGATCGAGATCGCCTCTGGACGTGGGTGCTCGAAAACTCCGGCCTGACAATGAATTCCACCGACTCAAGAAACCCTTCATGAATAGCGACTTCGCCCGCCGGCTGGCCATCACGGCGGCCGAGATCTTGTGCATCATCGGGACGATGGTCGGTCTCGGGGTCCTCGGCGGCCCGGAGGTCCAGCAGGCGTCGGGTGGCGCGCTGGCTGCCGATGCGACGTATATCGCGCCGGCTGCCCCAGCGTTCTCCATCTGGACGCCGATCTATCTCGGGCTCCTCGTTTACACGATTTGGCAGTGGCGGGCTGTCGGTGAGAGCCCGCGGCATCGCGCGACCGGCTGGCTCGCCGCCGCGACAATGGTGCTCAATGCCTTGTGGCTCCTTGTGGTTCGCGCCGGCTGGCTGTGGGTCAGCGTCGCGATCATCGCCGCGCTCGTGCTGACCCTTGGCGTGCTCATGAGTCGTCTGACATCGATGCCCGCGGAGTCGACGCTCGACCGGGTGATCACCGATGGGACCTTCGGGCTTTACCTCGGCTGGGTTTCCGTGGCGACCTGCGCCAATATCGCAGCGACCCTGGTGGATTCGGGTTTCGAGCCGCAGAAGTGGGTCGCCGAGATCCTCACCGTGATCGTGCTAGCAGTCGCCGCCGGCTTGGGGATGTTGTATGCGGACCGGCTCGGCCCGCGCCTCGGCGTCGCCCTCGCGATGGGCTGGGGACTGGGGTGGATCGCGGTCGGGCGGCTGACGGATCGGCCGGAGTCGACCGTCGTGGGGATCGCTGCGGCGATCGCGGCGCTCGTCGTCCTCGCGGCGACAGCCGCCGCACGCCGTCGCCCGCTGCCGCACACCCGCACCGCCTGACCACCGGGTCGGCTGCTTAGAGTTGTCGGTTGTGACCTCCGCACCCTGGCATCGCTATGTCGCCATCGGCGACTCATTCACCGAAGGTATGTGCGATCCCCTGCCCGAACCACCCGACGGATTTCGCGGCTGGGCCGACCGGCTCGCGGCGCACCTGAGCGCCCTGGCCGTCGACGCAGGGCACGAATTCGCCTACGCGAATCTCGCCGTTCGCGGCCGGAAACTCGACGATGTCGTTGGGCCACAACTGGACTCAGCACTCACGCTGCAACCGGATCTGGTGAGCATCGTCGGCGGCGGCAATGACATTCTGCGCCCCAGCGTCGACCTGGAACAGGTCGCTGACCGTCTCGATGCGGCTGTCGCACGGATCCGCGCCATGGGGGCGGACGTTCTGCTCGCCACGCCGAGCGATCCGGCGAAGGCCGGCATCTTCGCGGCCCTTCGGCCCCGGCATGCCGCCCACACGGCCAATCTGCACTCGATCGCCGGTCGGCATGGCGCTGCCGTCGTCGATGTGTGGGGGCTCAAGGCACTCCAAGACTGGCGGATGTGGGCCGACGACCGCATCCACCTCACCTCCGAGGGCCATCACCGGGTCGCGTGCGCGGCGGCGACCGCACTCGGCATACCCCTGAACAACGACGACTGGCGCGAGCCGCTGCCCGCAGCCAACCGGCTCGGGCGGCGCGAGGCCCTGACCAATCACGCGGCCTGGGCCCGTGTTCATCTGCGGCCATGGGTCCAGCGCCGCCTGCACGGGCGCAGCTCGGGCGATGCGATATCGGCCAAGCGCCCGGCCCTAGCGCCGATCGCCCCAGCCCGGCTCGACTCCGAAGCAGCGGCCCGCCTACCCTGCTGATCATGCCTGTCGAGCGCCTGCTGCCCACCGATGAAGGCGCGGACCTGATCGCCCTGGTTCGCGAAATCGCCGAGAAGGAATTGCGACCGCGTGTCGATCAGGTCGAGGCCGCGGCGGCCAAGACCGATGCTTTCCCCCGCGAGATCTTCACCCTGATGGGTGCCTCCGGGCTGATGTCGCTGCCCTATGCGGAGGAGTTCGGCGGGGCCGGCCAGCCGTACGAGATCTACCTGCAGGTGCTCGAGGAGCTGTCGAGCGTCTGGATGGCCGCAGGCCTCGGGATCTCCGTGCACACGCTCACCTGCTATCCGGTCGCAAGCGCCGGCACCCCCGAGCAGCAGGCCGAGTTGCTGCCGTGGATGCTGTCCGGCGAGACGCTCGGTGCCTACGCCCTCTCCGAGGCGCAGGCCGGCAGCGATGTCGCATCCATGACCACCCGCGCCCGCCGCGACGGCAGCGACTATCTGATTTCCGGCACCAAGTCCTGGATCAGCCACGCGGGCCACGCCGACTACTACACGACCTTCGCCCGCACCTCCGACGACGGGGGACGGGGCATCTCGTGCTTCATCGTCCCCGCGGACAGCCCCGGCCTGAGCTTCGGCGAACCCGAACGCAAGATGGGCCTGCACGGCGACACCGTGCGCCAGGTGATCTATGACGAGGTCCGGGTCCCCGAGGGCCGCCGGATCGGGGCGGAGGGGCACGGTATGCCGCTTGCGCTCGCTGGTCTCGACTCCGGCCGCCTCGGAATCGCCGCTGGCGCAACAGGTTTGGCTCAAGGAGCCCTTGACCTTGCCGCGAAGTATGCCGTGGAGCGCGAGCAGTTCGGGAGGCCCATCGCGAGCAATCAGGGCCTCGCCTTCCTGATCGCCGACATGGCGGCGGCGGTCGGCTCCGCCCGAGCGAGCTATCTGTATGCCGCTCGCCTGCGCGATGCCGGGCGACCCTTCGGCAAGGAGGCGGCCATCGCCAAACTGATCGCCACCGATGCGGCGATGAAGGTCACGACCGATGCCGTGCAGGTCCTCGGCGGCGCCGGCTACACCCAGGATTTCCCGGCCGAGCGCTACTTCCGCGAGGCCAAAGTGACCCAGATCTTTGAGGGCACCAACCAGATCCAGCGCCTCGTCATCGCCCGCGCCACCCTCGGCCGCTGAGACCCGAGATGGCCTGTCCTCGGATTCGGTAAATAGTTCTGAGGAAGGGTTGACATACCCGGTATGTCGGGTGTGAAGATCACCGAAGCATCGACCGACGCGGGCGCCGCCCGACCACCGGCCGAGCCAGAGGTGCAGGGGTGTTTCTGGTGGGTCGTTCTGTTATCGCTTTGGGTCCATTGACGGCGCTCGCGCTGGGCGTCGCGGGAGGGGTCGCCGCGGTGGCCCCCGCCGGCGCGGCGGCCGCCGGGGCGACGCCTACCGCTGCCGCGCCCGCCGTCAAGCTCGCGGCTCCTGGCCGCGCAGCGCCCACGCGCGTCCGGCTGCTGACCGGGGATGTGGTCGAGCTCGGCACGACGTCCGCGGGGGCCACCACGCTCGCCCTGCCCTCCGGTTTCCCGCGCGGTGGCGCGCTGACCGCGCGGACGGGCGCGGCGGCATACGTCCTGCCCCGGGCTCTGCACGATCTGATCGGCACCCGACTCGACCCGGGCCTTTTCGATGTGCGAGCGATCGCCGCCTCCCGCGGCCGGATGCCGGTCGACATCACCTATGCCCAGACAACATCCGCAACGGCCGTCGCCGGCGTTGAGGTCACCTCGCGGAATGGCCTGTCCGGCAAGGGTTTCGTGACGGAGGCGTCGTCCCGCGCGTTCGGCGCAGCCCTCGCGAAAAACACCGCGAGCGCCTTGCTCGCCAATGTCTCCTCGGTGCGACCCATCGCCAAGCCCACAGCGAATCCGGCCTGGCCGATGTTCACCCTGACCACTCGGGTCACCGGGGCCGACAGTCGCGGACTCAATGGCGTCGTCTTCGCCTTCAATGTCGACAATCCCGACAAGGGTGGGGTCTTCCTCGGGCTCACGAATGGGGTGGCAAAGGCCAGCGTGCCCACCGGGCGGTATCTGCTCTTGGCGATGGACAACGCGGCCGACGGCACCGCCATGATCGCCCAGTCCTCCGACTTCACGGTGACGTCAGCGCGGAGCGTGACACTCGATGTGCGCAGCGCCACCACGCCCGTCACCGTCAACCTCGGCGTGCCGAACATCCCGAAGATGTTCGAACTCTCCCTGGAACGCAGTGTCGGCACCGTCGACTACAGCTCATCGGTCTCCTTCGGCACGATTGGCGATGGGATGACGCCGCGCCTGCTCGTGACCCCGACGGCCGTCGGCACGCAGGCGAGGACCGCCCTCACCAACTCGCTGCTCGCCTACTCCCCCACCGGACAACAAGCGGGCCGGTATGCCGTCAGCGCCGGTCGCTCCGGGCCGATCCCGAATCGTCCCGTGTCCATCTCCTATGACCCAAAGACTTTTGCCCGGATTGACAGCACGTTCTACGGCCCGAACACCACGCGTCGCATGCTGCTGCGGGCGGCCGCGGACGCGAACCTTGGCGGCTGGTCCTTTGGCAGCCTGCTGGACAGCTCGCGCCGGGTGACGGAGTTCGTCTCGACCGGCCCTAACTACTCCACGCACGCCAACTTCATGGAGGACGTCGACGCGCAACTCGGCCAGATCGAGTCCGAGTGGCGCTCGCTGCCGAGCCCGCGGCGGTATGCCGAGGACTGGGCCAAGGAACCGATCCACACCGGGATCTTTTCCGACCCGGCAATCCTCGCGCCGGATCCCATGATCTGCTTCGCGTGCCTCGACTCCTCAAAAGCCTTGTGGCTGTATGCACTTCAGCGCGACACCTTCCCCCTGCACATCCTGTATGCCGATCCAGACACCGTGGCCTGGTCGGTGCGCGCCGATGCCCGCACCATCGCCTCGGGCACCGATTACCTCATCACGGAGCCCGGCGTGCCGGTTCCCATGGGCACCACAGTCCTCACCGCGACCCTTGACGTCGACCGCGGCGCGCCGTATCGCACCGGCACCCACCTCCGCACGATCCTGACGGTTCCGATGTCCGCCGCGCGGCCGATCCCCGCCGGCTGGCAGTGCGCCGGCACCGGACCGTGCCAGGTGCTGCCGATGCTGTATGCCGATTACAACTTCCCCGTCCGGGTTGACGGCACGTTGCCGGCCGGCCGCCGCACGCTCACGCTGACCCTCCACCAGGTCGGCCTGCACACGCCCGCGCTGCGCTCGGTGCGGGTCGAGACGGCATACGGCGCCGGCTGGGTCAATGCACCGGTGACGGCCCTCGGCGGCGGCCGGTATGCCGTGACCCTCACCATCCCGTCCGCTGGGCCCGGCCGCACCAGCGGCGACCTACGCGTGTCCGCCGTGGCGATGGATGGCACTCGACTCGACGAAACCATCACGGCCGCATACCGATTGGCCCCTTGAACCCCCCATTCCGGCGACCATTCACCGGAATGACCAGCCCTGCCCCGTGCCATTTCGACGGGTCCCGGCACACCACCCGATTCACTGCAGAAGGGCTGACCATGACACGCAAGCCACTCCTCGCGCTGGCACTGGGGGCCGGCGCCATCCTCGCGGCAGGAGGTGCCGTGCCCGCCGTCGCCGGTGCGCCCGCCCCATCGAGTCCGTTCGCGGCCCGCTGGACTCCCTCGATGTCGACTGCCGCGAGCAGCTCGGTCGTCACGCTGCCCACCGGCGACCTCGTGCGGGTCACCCGCGACGCCCAGGGCCGGCTCTCGCTCGTACCGCTCGGCATCTGGGCTCGCCAGGGCGTCGAGAAGATGGTGATCGGCAAGGCGGCATATGTCGTGCCCCGCTCGATCCGCCCCGTCTTCGGCAGCGTTCTCGACCCGGCCCTCTTTGACGCCAACGCCCTCGCGGCGCGCGGAACCGGTCGCACGGCTGTCACGATCACCTACGCCTCGGCCGGCGCCGCCACTGCCGTCCCCGGCGTCGTCATCACCTCGCGCTCCGGGACCAAGGGCATCGGGTATGTCGATGCCTCCAGCAGCGCGGCACTGGGCAAGGCACTCGCGGGCAGCACGGCGTGGCACCTCTTCGCCCATGTGACCAGGGTGCAGGTGCCCGCGAAGCCCACGGCGAACCCGAGCTGGCCAATGGTCACCTTGACCATCAAGGTCCTCGACCGCCACGGCAACCCGACCGACGCCTTCGTCGGCTATTACAACGTCAACGATCCGAATCGGGGCGTGGGAGCGACGCCAACATTCCACGGCACGGCCAAGGTCAGCGTCGCGGCCGGTACCTACCAGCTGATCACCTCCGTGGACGGCGGCGACGGCTCCTTTGTCATGGGCACAACGCCGGAGACCTCGATCACCGGACCCCGCGAGATCGTCTTCGATGCCCGCAAGGCCACCGCGACGATGCGCACCAGCGTCGACCGGCCCACGACGCCGCTCATGGCCGACACCACCCTGCTGCGGAGTGTCGGATCCCCGGACAGCGGCTTCGCCACCTTCTTCTGGAGCGTCGGAGGCGACGCCTCGACGGTCGTCCGCCTCACTCCCACCGTGGGATCCCTGCACGGCGATCAGCTGCTCTCGCGCAATGTCGTCGGGGTCAATCCGGACTCGGTCAAGAGGAACTACCGGGTGCTGACGGCCAATGCCATCGTGGGCCGGATCCCCAATGGCGTGATCGTGCGCCGCAACGACCGGACCAATATGACCACCTTCCAGAACCGCTTCGTGGGGGTCAAGGATTATTCCTCCGCCATGTTCGCCCGGACCATCTACACGGGGAACTTCGGTTCCGGGGTGGGCTTACCTCCGGGTGGCTCCACCTTGACCGAGTACGTCTCCGCAGGCGCCGGCATCAGTTCCGAGGCCGAGCTGAACCAGTACTTCAGCTTCGATCCGGTGTTCACGCTCAAAGGTCTCTTCAACTCATCCACGAGCGCGCCCCGCCCGGGCACCGTGACCTCCGATGTCTGGGGCCAAGCGCCCCTGCACCAGCGCTTCACTCCGGTCACCCCGCAGACCCTGCTCAAGATCTGCCCTGCCTGCCTCGGCGCCGATGGGTCGTATCGGGGTTTCAATGTCCAGGCACCCCCGCTGAGCGACCGCCAGCACGGCGGAGGCATCGACTTTGTGGACCCGGACAACTTCGGATCTGTGACGATCAAGGCCGATAACACCGTTCTGTATGACGGTCCCGGCCAGTTGACCGGCGGCAGCGAGCTCCCCTCGCGCGCCAACCCCAAGGTCATCTCCATGTCTGCCTCGGCCACTCGCTCGGGATATCCGTTCCCGCGGACGACGAAGATGACCACCGCCGTGTCGACCAAGGTCTCGGCCGGCTTCCCCGCTCCGAAGGACTGGCTGTGCAATGGCACGACCTGCACCGTCCTGCCGTATCTCGGTCTCGACTACACCGCGACCGGACTGGACTCCCTCAACGCCCTCCCCTCCGGGAAGCGAGCCATCTCGCTCGACATCAGCCAGGTCGGTCGGGCCACCGCCCAGGGCATCACCTCGGTCAAGGCGTGGGTGTCGTATGACGGCCGCACCTGGACCGCTGCCCCCGTCGCGGGCTCGGGTGCCGCGCGCACCATCAACCTGACGATCCCTAAGGCCGCCCCCGGCAAGAACACCATCGGGCTGAAGGTGTCGGTCACCGACGCCGCCGGCTCCACCCTGACCGAGCAGATCGACGGCGCCTTCGGCATCGCCGGCTGACCCTTTCGAAAGGACACGAATCATCATGGGTATCAATCCATTTCGCCGGGGCAAGTCGGCACGCAGGGGTATGACCGTGCTCGCCGCCGCGACCCTCGGCATGAGCATGATCCCGGCCATCTCCATGGCCGCCCCGGACGCCAAGCCGGCGGGCAAGCCGTGCTCGTCAGAGAGCCGCGAGGCCTACGCACGCTGCATGAGCGTCTTCCGCCAAGAGAATGGCGGGCGCACCACGGCCAAGGGCATGCCCGCCGGCTATGGCGCGGCCGACCTGCGATCCGCATACAAGATCCCCGCCGCCGGCGGCGCGAGCACGACGGTGGCGATCGTCATCGCCTTCGATGTGCCCAATGCCGAGAAGGACCTCGCGGTCTATCGCAAGACGATGGGCCTGCCGCCGTGCACCAGCGCGAACGGATGCTTCACCAAGCTCAACCAACGCGGCATCAAGGGTGACTACCCGATGGCGGACGGCGGCTGGGCGCTTGAGGCTTCGATGGACCTCGACATGGTGTCGGCGGCCTGCCCGAGCTGCAAGATCATGCTCGTCGAGGCCGACGACAACTACATGGACAGCCTCGCCGAAGCCACCCGCACCGCCACCCGTAAGGGCGCAACTGTCATCTCGCATAGTTATGGCGGCGACGAGTCCGGATACATCTGGCAGATCCGAGACGCCTACGAAAAGACGGGCACCATCTCCGTCGCCTCCAGCGGCGACTGGGGTTTCACGGCTGCCTCCGCGCCCGCGGTCTTCCGCAAGGTGCTCGCCGTCGGCGGCACGACCCTGACCCGCAAGCCGGGCAGCGCGCGCGGCTGGGACGAGGACGTCTGGGGCGGCGCCGGCAGCGCCTGCTCGGCCTATATCGCCAAGAGCCCGTGGCAGAAGGACACGCACTGCTCGATGCGCACCGTCTCCGATGTCTCCGCGGTTGCTGACCCGCAAACCGGCGTCGCGGTCTATGACACCTACGAGAACCCCTTCGGCCTCGAGCCGGGCTGGGTCGTCGGTGGCGGCACCAGCGCCTCCGCGCCGTATGTCGCGGGCCTCATCGGGCGGGCGGGGAACTCCACGACCTTCACCTCGAAGACGCCCTACACCACGCGTGAGTCCTTCTTCGATGTGGTCGGCGGAGCCAATGGCATCTGCGGCGGCGACTACCTCTGCAACGGCTTGAAGGGCTATGACGCGCCGACCGGCGTGGGCTCGCCGAACGGACTCGGGGGTCTGTGACCTGATCCGATAACGCACCGGGCGGGCCGGCGATCGCGACGATCGCCGGCCCGCTTGCGCTCCCACACGGCATACCAAGCAAGCACAGGGCGATTGCACAGGCGCCGGGCCATCCTCTACCGTGTCCGAGGCGTTCGCGCCACGACAACTGGATAGCTCACCTCCATTCGGTCTGATCGCGCGCCTAACCATCCAGCGATCAACACCTCTTGCGGCCACCCGGGCCGCCCGGATGGCTGGGGGAACCACATGTGGCCGCGCAGCGATGCCGGCCTTGGGGTGAAGCCGCCTGTGCGGCAGGGAACCTGACCTCCCTAACCCGACAGCTCACCTCAGCGGCGCCTGTCAGGAAAGGAATCCCCCCATGGCTCGCGCCATTTCGTATGCCGGGCGTCACCGCGCCCCGGCCCGCTCCCTCCGCACCCGTATGACGGTTCCCGCCCTCGCGACGGCGGCCGCCGGTGGCGTCCTCGTGGCCCCCACCATTGCCCACGCCGACACGGTGTGGGACAAGGTCGCCGCCTGTGAGTCCAGCGGCAACTGGGCGATCAACACCGGCAATGGGTACTACGGCGGGCTGCAGTTCTCCGCCCCCACCTGGACTGGCTTCGGCGGCGGGCAGTATGCCGCCTACGCCCACCAGGCCACCAAGGCCGAGCAGATCGACACCGCGCAGGAAGTGCTCAAGGTGCAAGGCCCCGGCGCCTGGCCGGTGTGCTCGGTCCGCGCCGGCCTAACGAAGGAGAACGGCCTGGCCGTCGACCCGTGGGCCGGCACCGGTGGCACCGGTGGCACGGGCACCACGGGCACGACGTCCGGGGACCTCGTCGTCGACGGCGTGCTTGGCCCGAAAACCTATGGCGCCATGCAGAAGTGGCTCGCCCGCCCCGTCGACGGCTCGCTGTCGACGACGGACAAGAAGGCCCTGCAGACCAAGCTCAAGGTCGCCGCCGACGGCCAGGTCGGACCGATCACGATCAAGGCCCTCCAGCGCCTCGTCGGCGCCACCCCCGATGGCGTCTGGGGCAGCGGCACCACCAAGGCCCTCCAGACCTACCTCAACAAGGTGCTGTAACACTCAGCTCGTCTCCTCAGCGCTCGGCGGGAGGGCTCGACGATCGAGCAAGACGGCGAAGCGCAGCGCAGCAAGCTGGGCCGCCGAGCGCTGAGGAGACGAAGCAATAAGCACGGAGCCGCCTGCCGGGATCGAACCGGCGACCTGCCGCTTACAAGGCGGCTGCTCTACCATCTGAGCTAAGGCGGCATGCCCCCGAGCTAGCGGGGGCGAACTGCAGCGGGCGCAGCATACGAATCGTATGCTGCGCCCGCTGCCGTCACGACATCAGTAGTTGTCGAGGCCGAGTTCGGCGTCGTCGAGGCGGATGGCCTCGCCGGTGCCCGACCCGAAGACGGGGTAGGCATACTCGTCGTAGTTCGGCAGGGCGTACATCGCGGCGCGGGCCTCGGGGGTCGGCTCGACCTTGATGTTGCGGTAGCGGGTCAGGCCGGTCCCGGCGGGGATCAGCTTGCCGAGGATGACATTTTCCTTCAGGCCCAGCAGCGGATCGGACTTGGCTTCCATCGCGGCCTCGGTGAGGACGCGCGTGGTCTCCTGGAAGGAGGCCGCCGAGAGCCAGCTTTCCGTGGCCAGCGAAGCCTTGGTGATGCCCATGAGCTCCGGACGACCCGAGGCGGGGCGACCGCCTTCGGAAACCACCCGGCGGTTCTCCTCCTCGAAGCGACCGCGCTCGGCGAGCATGCCCGGCAGCAGATCGGCGTCGCCCGACTCGATGATCGTGATCCGGCGCAGCATCTGCCGCACGATGACCTCGATGTGCTTGTCGTGGATGGCGACACCCTGCTGGCGGTAGACCGCCTGCACCTCGTCGACCAGGTGCATCTGCACCTGGCGCGGGCCGAGGATGCGCAGCACCTGCTTGGGGTCGATCGCGCCCTGGACCAACTTGGTGCCGACCGTGACGTGATCGCCGTCCGCGATCAGCAGGCGCGCGCGCTTGCTGACGGGGTAGGCGTGCTGCTCGCTGCCGTCGTCCGGGGTGAGCAGAATCCGACGCATCTTGTCGGTGTCCTCGATCTCGACGCGGCCGGTGGCCTCGGCGATCGGGGCGACACCCTTGGGGGTGCGCGCCTCGAAGAGTTCAACGACACGCGGCAGACCCTGCGTGATGTCGTCACCGGCCACACCACCGGTGTGGAAGGTCCGCATCGTCAGCTGGGTGCCGGGCTCACCGATGGACTGGGCGGCGATGATACCGACCGCCTCACCGATGTCGACCAGCTTGCCGGTGGCCAGCGAACGGCCATAGCACTTGGCGCAGGTGCCGACGCGGGACTCACAGGTCAGGACCGAGCGGACCTTGACCTGGTCGACACCGGCGGCGAAGAGCGCACCGATCACGACATCCCCGAGGTCGATGCCGGCCTCGGCCAGCACATCGCCCTCGGCGCTGACCGACTCGGCCAGCGTGCGGGCATACACCGAGGTCTCGACGCCATCGTGCACGAGGCGCGAGCCCGTCTCGCTCACCGTGGCGATCGGCATGGTCAAGCCACGCTCGGTGCCACAGTCGTCCTCGCGGATGATGACGTCCTGGGAGACGTCGACGAGACGACGGGTGAGGTATCCGGAGTCGGCGGTCCGCAGCGCGGTGTCGGCCAGACCCTTACGGGCACCGTGGGTGGAGATGAAGAACTCCAGCACCGAGAGACCCTCACGGAAGTTCGTGCGGATCGGGCGCGGGATGATCTCGCCCTTCGGGTTGGCCATCAGGCCACGCATACCGGCGATCTGACGCAGCTGGAACCAGTTGCCTCGGGCGCCGGAGTTGACCATCCGGTAGATCGGGTTGTCCTTGGGGAAGTTGTCCTCCATGGCCTTGGAGACCTCATTGGTCGCCTTGGTCCAGATCTCGATGAGCTCCTGGCGGCGCTCGTCGTCGGTGATCAGACCGCGCTCGAACTGGGTCTGAACCTTGGTCGCCTTGGTTTCGTAGCCCGCGAGGATTTCGCCCTTGGACTCCGGCGTGACGACATCGGAGACGGCCACCGTGGTGCCCGAGCGGGTCGCCCAGTGGTAGCCGGCTTCCTTCAGCGCATCGAGGGAGGCCGCGACCTGCACCTTGCTGTACCGCTCGGCGAGGTCGTTGACGATCGTCGAGAGCCGCTTCTTGTCGACCGGCTCGTTGACGAAGGGGTAGTCCATCGGCAGCGCGACATTGAACAGCGCACGACCCAGCGTGGTCTCGACAACCATCGAGGAGACCAGGCCGTCCTCACCCTTCTCGACGCCCTCCGGCAGGTCCGAGCCGACCGAGGGGACGATGTCCTTGAGGCGGATCTTGACCATCGAGCCGAGCTCGATCTCGCCGGCGTCAAAAGCCATCCGGGCCTCGGCCGGCGTCGAGAAGACGCGACCGGCGCCCTTGCCGTCCACAACCTCGCAGGTCAGGTGGTAGAGCCCGATGATCATGTCCTGGGTGGGCATGGTCACCGGACGACCATCGGCCGGCTTGAGGATGTTGTTCGAGGAGAGCATGAGTATGCGGGCCTCGGCCTGCGCCTCCGCGGACAGCGGCAGGTGCACGGCCATCTGGTCACCATCGAAGTCCGCGTTGAAGGCGGTGCAGACGAGCGGGTGAATCTGGATGGCCTTGCCCTCGACCAGCTGCGGCTCGAAAGCCTGGATGCCGAGGCGGTGCAGGGTGGGCGCGCGGTTGAGCAGCACGGGGTGTTCGGTGATGACCTCTTCGAGGACATCCCACACAACCGAGCGCTGACGCTCGACCATCCGCTTGGCCGACTTGATGTTCTGCGCGTGGTCGAGGTCGACCAGACGCTTCATCACGAACGGCTTGAACAGCTCCAGGGCCATCTGCTTGGGCAGACCGCACTGGTGCAGCTTCAGCTGCGGGCCGACGACGATGACCGAACGGCCGGAGTAGTCGACGCGCTTGCCGAGCAGGTTCTGTCGGAACCGGCCCTGCTTGCCCTTGAGCATGTCGGACAGCGACTTCAGCGGACGGTTGCCGGGGCCCGTGACCGGGCGGCCACGACGGCCGTTATCGAACAACGAGTCGACGGCCTCCTGCAGCATCCGCTTCTCGTTGTTGACGATGATCTCGGGGGCGCCGAGGTCGAGCAGTCGCTTCAACCGGTTGTTGCGGTTGATGACGCGACGGTAGAGGTCGTTCAGGTCGGAGGTCGCGAAACGGCCACCATCGAGCTGCACCATCGGGCGCAGGTCCGGCGGGATGACCGGGACCGCGTCCAGCACCATGCCGGCCGGGTTGTTGTCCGTGGTCATGAACGCGGAGACGACCTTGAGGCGCTTCAGGGCGCGGGTCTTCTTCTGGCCCTTGCCGGTCGCGATGATCTCGCGCAGCAACTCCGCCTCGGCGTCGAGGTCGAAGGTCTCGAGGCGCTTCTGGATCGCCGCGGCTCCCATCCCGCCCTCGAAGTAAAGACCGAAGCGGTCGCGCATCTCGCGGTAGAGGACCTCGTCACCCTCCAGGTCCTGGACCTTGAGGTTCTTGAAGCGGTCCCAGACCTGGTCGAGGCGGTCGACCTGGCCGTCGGCGCGCCGACGGATCTGCGACATCTCGCGCTCCGCGCCATCGCGCAGCTTGCGCTTGACGTCGGCCTTCGCGCCCTCTTCCTCGAGCTGGGCCAGGTCGGCCTCGAGCTTCGTGGCGCGGGCGTTGATCTCGCTGTCGCGGCGGTTCTCGATTTCCTTCTTCTCGACCTCGATCTGCGCCTCCAGGGAGGGCAGGTCGGCGTGGCGCTGGTCCACATCGACGCTGGTGATCATGTAGGCCGCGAAGTAGATGACCTTTTCCAGGTCCTTCGGGGCCAGGTCGAGCAGGTAGCCCAGACGCGAGGGCACACCCTTGAAGTACCAAATGTGGGTGACCGGCGCGGCCAACTCGATGTGACCCATCCGCTCGCGGCGCACGGCCGCGCGGGTCACCTCGACGCCACAGCGCTCACAGATGATGCCCTTGAAGCGGACCCGCTTGTACTTGCCACAGGAGCACTCCCAGTCCCGCGTGGGGCCGAAGATGCGCTCGCAGAAGAGACCGTCCTTCTCGGGCTTGAGGGTGCGGTAGTTGATCGTCTCCGGCTTCTTGACCTCGCCGTGGCTCCACTCGCGGATGGACTCCGCGGTGGCCAGGCCGATCCGAATCTGGTCGAAGTTGTTGACATCCAGCACTGCGTGCTTCCGTTCTTTCGTATGCCGTGAAAGTCAGCTGTTCGTGGGCCGCGCAAGGCGGCCGAGGCGAGCTCGCGCTCGGGGCCGGCGTATGCCGTGGGCCACCGGGTGAACCGGGGCCCACGGCATACGGCCTAGACCTCCTCGACGGAGGACGGCTCGCGGCGCGAGAGGTCGATGCCGAGTTCCTGCGCGGCGGCGAAGACGTCATCTTCGGTGTCGCGCAACTCGATCGAGCTGCCGTCCTGGGAGAGCACCTCGACGTCGAGGCAGAGGCTCTGCATCTCCTTGATGAGCACCTTGAAGGACTCGGGGATGCCGGGCTCGGGGATGTTCTCGCCCTTGACGATCGCTTCGTAGACCTTCACGCGGCCGTTGACGTCATCGGACTTGATGGTCAGCAACTCCTGCAGGGCGTAGGACGCGCCATACGCCTCCAGGGCCCAGACCTCCATCTCACCGAAGCGCTGGCCACCGAACTGGGCCTTACCGCCGAGCGGCTGCTGGGTGATCATGGAGTAGGGACCCGTGCTGCGCGCGTGGATCTTGTCGTCCACGAGGTGGTGCAGCTTCAGGATGTACATGTAGCCCACGGACACCGGCTCGGGGTACGGCTCGCCGGAGCGGCCGTCGAAGAGCCGCGCCTTGCCACCCTCGCCGACCAGGCGCTGGCCGTCGCGGGTGGGCAGGGTGGACTGCAGCAGACCGAAGATCTCCTCCTCGCGGGCACCATCGAAGACGGGGCTCGCGACGCGCGTGCCGGGGGCCGCCTCGTGCGCGTCGGCCGCGATGCCGCTGGCCCACTCCGCACCCTCCGGGACCTGCCAGCCGCGGCTGGCAGCCCAGCCGAGGTGCAACTCCAGGACCTGACCGATATTCATACGGCCGGGGACACCGAGCGGGTTGAGCACGACATCGACGGGCGTGCCGTCCTCAAGGAAGGGCATGTCCTCGACCGGGAGGATCTTGGAGATGACACCCTTGTTGCCGTGGCGGCCGGCGAGCTTGTCGCCATCGGTGATCTTGCGCTTGTTCGCGACATAGACGCGGACCAGCTGGTTGACGCCAGGGGGCAGCTCGTCGCCATCGTCCTTGTCGAAGACCTTGACGCCGATGACCGTCCCGGTCTCGCCGTGCGGGACCTTCAAGGAGGTGTCGCGGACCTCGCGGGCCTTCTCACCGAAGATCGCGCGCAGCAGGCGCTCCTCCGGGGTCAGCTCGGTCTCACCCTTGGGCGTGACCTTGCCGACGAGCAGGTCGCCATCGCGGACCTCGGCGCCGATGCGGATGATGCCGCGCTCGTCGAGGTCGGCCAGGACATCCTCGGAGACATTCGGGATGTCCCGGGTGATCTCCTCGGGGCCGAGCTTGGTGTCGCGGGCGTCGACCTCGTGCTCCTCGATGTGGATCGAGGACAGGACATCGTCCTGCACGAGGCGCTGCGACAAGATGATCGCGTCCTCGTAGTTGTGGCCTTCCCACGGCATGAACGCCACGAGCAGGTTCTTGCCGAGCGCCATCTCACCGTTGTCGGTCGCGGGACCGTCGGCGAGCAGGCCACCCTCTTCGACCCGGTCGCCCTCGGAGACGACGACCCGCTGGTTGTATGAGGTGCCCTGGTTGGAGCGCGAGAACTTCTGGATGCGGTAGGTGCGGTGGCTGCCATCGTCACCGGCGACGGTGACCAGGTCAGCGGACACCTCGGTGACCACACCGGCCTTCTCGGCCCGGACGACATCGCCGGAGTCGAGAGCGGCGCGGTATTCCATACCGGTGCCGACGAGCGGGGCCTCGCTGCGCACCAGCGGAACCGCCTGACGCTGCATATTGGCGCCCATGAGCGCACGGTTGGCGTCGTCATGCTCCAGGAAGGGGATCATCGCGGTCGCGGCCGAGACCATCTGGCGCGGCGAGACGTCCATGTAGTCCACCTCATCCGAGGGGACGTCGATGGCCTCGCCACCCTTGATGCGGACGAGGACGCGCTCCTCGGCATACGTCCCGTCGGCGTTCAGCGGGGCGTTCGCCTGGGCGATGACGTACTTGTCCTCCTCATCGGCGGACAGGTAGTGGATCTCGTCGGACACCTTGCCGGCGGACACCTTGCGGTAGGGCGTCTCGATGAAGCCGAAGGCATTGATCCGACCGTATGACGCGAGCGAACCGATCAGGCCGATGTTCGGGCCTTCCGGGGTCTCGATCGGGCACATGCGGCCGTAGTGGCTCGGGTGGACGTCACGGACCTCCATGCCGGCGCGGTCCCGGGAGAGACCACCCGGGCCGAGGGCGGACAGACGACGCTTGTGCGTCAGGCCGGCCAGCGGGTTGTTCTGGTCCATGAACTGCGACAACTGCGAGGTGCCGAAGAACTCCTTGATCGACGCCACGACCGGGCGGATGTTGATCAGGGTCTGCGGGGTGATTGCCTCGACATCCTGCGTCGTCATGCGCTCGCGCACGACGCGCTCCATCCGGGACAGGCCGGTGCGGACTTGGTTCTGGATGAGCTCGCCGACGCTGCGCAGGCGACGGTTGCCGAAGTGGTCGATGTCGTCGGTCTCAACGGCCAACTCGATCGGGGCGCCATCGCGGACACCGGCGAAGGTCTCGTCGCCATTGTGCAGCGCGACGAGGTACTTGATCGTCGCGACGATGTCCTCAAGGGTCAGGACCGAGTCGTGCAGGTCGACCTCACGGCCGAGCTTGCGGCCGATCTTGTAACGACCGACCTTGGCCAGGTCGTAACGCTTGGGGTTGAAGTAGAGGTTGTCGAGCAGGTTCTGCGCGGCCTCACGCGTGGGCGGTTCGCCCGGGCGCAACTTGCGGTAGATGTCCAGGAGGGCATCGTCCTGACCGGCGATGTGGTCCTTCTCGAGCGTCAGTTCCATCGACTCGTAGCCGGCGAACTCCTCGCGGATCTCGGCCTCGGACATGCCGAGGGCCTTGAGCAGCACGGTGACGGACTGCTTGCGCTTGCGGTCGACGCGGACGCCGATCATGTCGCGCTTGTCGATCTCGAACTCCAGCCAGGCACCGCGGCTCGGGATGACCTTGGCGGTGAAGATGTCCTTGTCGGACGTCTTGTCGGCGGTGCGCTCGAAGTAGACGCCCGGGGAGCGGACCAGCTGCGAGACAACGACGCGCTCGGTGCCATTGATGATGAAGGTGCCGCGCTCGGTCATGAGAGGGAAGTCGCCCATGAAGACGGTCTGGCTCTTGATCTCACCAGTGGTGGTGTTCATGAACTCCGCGGTGACGAACAGGGGCGCGGAGTAGGTCTGGTCGCGCTCCTTGCAGTCCTCGATGGAGTACTTGCTTTCCTCGAACCGGTGGTCGCGGAAGCTCAGGCTCATCGAGCCCGAGAAGTCCTCGATCGGGGAGATCTCCTCGAAGATCTCCTCCAGCCCGGAGCGGTCCGGCACGTCCTTGCGGCCGGCGTCGAGGGCCTGGGCGACCCGCTCCTGCCAGCGCTCGTTGCCGAGCAGCCAGTCAAAGGACTCGGTCTGCAGGGCGAGAAGGTCGGGGACTTCGAGTGGTTCGCGGATCTTTGCGAAGGAGAGGCGGCCGGAGGCCGTCTTCGCGGTAGAGACATTTGCGGTGCGCGCGGCAGCCAAGGAGGGTCCTTCCACAGGCCTGTCTGGACTTCGATCGCTATCACCCTCCCCGTCTCGCCCTGCAGGCCTTCCGAGCCGTTGGGGCCCGGGCATACCTATGGCAGGTCGGTTCAGGAGGTGGGAAGACAGCGCAAGGAACGACTATAGCCCTAAAAGGCATGGCTGTCCAAGCCTGTCCAGCTGCGCTCGGACAGGCGGTCGCACAACGCGACGCGTAGAGGATGCAGCGTGATCGCGCCCACGTCAAGCACGCGGCGCGCCGGGCGCGTCTTCCCGCCTTCTCCGCGGCGGACTCGGGCCACCCGGGGAGGTGCGGCACGGCATACGAAAGCCCCTCCCCCGCAACGATTTTCTCGTATGCGGAGGAGGGGCTTTTCGGATCAGCAGGCCTGGCGAACCAAGCCTCTAATTCACTTCAGTTCGACGGTCGCGCCGGCGCCCTCGAGCTGCTCCTTGGCCTTCTCGGCGGTGGCCTTGTCGACCTTCTCGAGGACGGGCTTGGGAGCGCCGTCGACGAGGTCCTTGGCCTCCTTCAGGCCGAGGGAGGTCAGCGCGCGGACCTCCTTGATGACCTGGATCTTCTTGTCACCGGCGCCGGTGAGGATGACATCGAACTCATCCTGCTCCTCGGCCTCGGCAGCGTCACCGGCGCCGCCGGCGGCGGCCGGGGCCACGCCAACCGCAACGGGGGCGGCCGCGGTGACACCGAAGGTGTCCTCGAACTGCTTGACGAACTCGGAGAGCTCGATCAGGGTCATCTCCTTGAAGGCCTCAAGGAGCTCGTCGGTGCTGAGCTTCGCCATGATGGGCGTCCTTTCTCGTTATGTCTGTATGCCGTGAGTGGCGTATGGGGTGTGCCTGGTCCGCGGGTGCGGCTCAGGCGGTGTCGCCACCCGTGGCGACGTCCTCGGCCGGGGCGTCCTGAACGTCCGCGGGAGCGGAGTCCTGGGGCGCTTCGACCGTGTCCTGGGGAGCCGCAGCAGCGGCCGGGCCCTCCGTCTCGACCTTGGCGCGCAGGGCATCGACGGTGCGAGCGGCCTGCGACAAGGGCGCGGCGAAGAGGTAAACAGCCTTGCTCAGCGAGGCATTCATGGCCCCGGCAAGCTTGGCGAGCAGAACCTCACGCGACTCCAGGTCGGCGAGCTTCTTGACCTCATCGGCGGTCAGGGCGCGTCCGTCGAGGACACCACCCTTGACAACCAGCAGAGGGTTGGCCTTGGCAAAGTCACGCAGCGACTTGGCGACATCGACGGGGTCACCGTCGATGAAGACGATGGCACTTGGGCCGACGAGCTGACCCTCGAAAGCGGTCACCCCGGCTTCCTTGGCGGCCAGATCGGTGAGCGTGTTCTTGACCACGGCGTAGGTGGCGTTGCCACGGAGCTTGGTGCGCAACTCGGTGAGCTGCTTCACGGTCAGACCGCGATACTCCGTGAGAACGGCCGCATTCGAGCCACGGAACGCATCCGCGAGCTCGGCGATGGCTGCCGACTTGTCGGTCTTCGCCATGGAGGCCTCCTTCCGTCGTGTGCGACCTCCGGCATCCGGGCCCGATACGAGAAAACGCCCCGGCGCAGGGCGCGGGGCGAGGCGGACGGCATACCCATGAAGGGGCACAACGAGCGGTCGAACGCGGCCTGCGCTGGTCGTCCGCTCGCGGCGGAACCTTCGGTCGCTCGACAGGAGCCGAGTGACAACCGGCGGTCATTGGTCGTTGACCAGGATACGGGGGCCCACCGTCGGCCACCAAATCGCGGACCCTATCCACGCACCTACCGCCTGGTTTCGGTCGCGATCACGACCGGAACCAGGCGGTAGGCCAGTGGTTAGCTCGGGGTTGGAGCCGCCCCTGAGGGATCAGCCCATCGTGGTGACTTGCGCGGCCGGCGGGGCAGAGATGTTGACCTTCTTGCCCCAGTCGGAGTACTCGATGACGATATTCATGCCCATGTTGATCGTCGATTTCACCGGGCGGTTCTCGCCGTCCAGGGTGTAGGTCACGGGGATGGAGTCGGGCAGGGTGACGCCGGTCGGCATATCAGTGCCCATGGCGTCGAACATCTTCTTCAGGCTCAGCTCGAGGCTGTAGGTCGTGGTGTCGCCGCTCTTGTCGGTCACCTTGGCCTTGATCCCTTCGAAAGCCTTGGCCATCGTCTTGGGGTCGAAGGTGTTGAGTTGGGGCGTGCCATCGGCGCCGCCGGTCGTGCCGTCGGTCTTGACCCACTTGTCGCCGACCAGACCCTTCATATAGGTCGTTTCACCGATGGAGATCATCTCCATCTTCTGGCCGGCCATCTCCATGGTCATTTGGGTGTTCTGCTTGCCACCCTTGATGACGAAGTCGCCCTCGGCCTTGATGCCGCCGCCCATGTCCATCGTCATATGGCCGGAGTTGCCATCCTTGAAGACGGCGGCCATCGCGTTGCCGAGCTCGACTGCGTCGACGGAGTCGCCGACCTTGGCGTCGCCGAGACCGGAAGAGGACCCGGTGTCCTCGGTGGTCGAGCTGCTCGACGGCGACTCGCTCGTGGTGCTGCTCGCCGCGCCGGACGCGGTGCTGGTCGTCGAGCTGGTCGTCTTGGTGTCGGTGGTCGTGCCGCCCCCGCAGGCGGACACGGTCAAGGCGGTCGCGGCAAGCGCCGCGGCGAACGCGGAAGTGCGCTTGAACGTCATGGTGATTCCCCTCGTATCGATAGCAGCCGGCGCCAGCCGGCGGTGATTGCGCTGAACGAGCCTAACGCGCGGGAGGTGCGTGCTCCGGCTCAGGTCGTATGACGCCCCCTCACCTCCCCCGGTTCCCGGCGAGCCGGAAAAGGACCGGGCGGGTGGGGATCACCTGATCCCCACCCGCCCGTTCACGGCGAGCCGACGGCTCAGGCCTCGTCGTCCTCGAGCAGGTTGCGGGTCTTGGTCACATCGACCGGGATGCCCGGGCCCATCGTCGTGGAAACCGTTGCCTTGAGCAGGAATCGGCCCTTGGACGCGGACGGCTTGAGACGCAGCACCTCATCGAGCGCGGCAGCGTAGTTCTCGATGAGCGCCTTCTCATCGAAGCTGGTCTTGCCGATGATGAAGTGCAGGTTGGCGTGCTTGTCGTTGCGGAACTCGATCTTGCCGCCCTTGATGTCCGTGACCGCCTTGGCGGTGTCCATCGTGACGGTGCCGGTCTTCGGGTTCGGCATCAAGCCGCGGGGGCCGAGCACCTTGCCGAGCCGGCCGACCTTGCCCATCAGGTCCGGGGTCGCGACGACGGAGTCGAAGTCCAGCCAGCCGCCGGCCACCTTGTCGATCAGCTCGTCGGAGCCGACGTGGTCGGCACCCGCCGCGCGAGCGGCCTCGGCCTTGTCGCCATTGGCGAAAACGAGGACGCGGGCGGTCTTGCCGGTGCCATTGGGCAGGTTGACGGTGCCACGGACGAGCTGGTCGGCCTTGCGGGGGTCGATGCCGAGGCGGAACGCGACCTCGACGGTCGCGTCATACTTCGTGGTCGAGGTCTCCTTGGCCAGCCGAACCGCGTCCAGCGGGGTGTAGAGCTTGTCGCGGTCGACCTTCTCCGCGGACGCCTTGTAGGCCTTGCTTCGCTGCATTGTGAAT
Organism: Actinomycetota bacterium; assembly: GCA_020160805.1. Taxonomy (GTDB): domain Bacteria; phylum Actinomycetota; class Actinomycetes; order Actinomycetales; family Dermatophilaceae; genus Nostocoides_A; species Nostocoides_A veronense. The sequence continues at coordinate 152,620 of JAIUPO010000004.1, forward strand.
CTCCTTGGTGAGGAACGGCTTCCGCAGGGGAGCCGGGTGGAGGTGTGGTGACGGGGCGCAGCGCCCCTCCCACACGGCATACGGCCCTGGTGGTCGTATGCCGTTTGCTTCGGTGAGCTCAGAGCTCGGTGGTGATGCCCATCGAGCGGGCGGTGCCGGCGATGATCCGCATGGCCATCTCGACGTCATTGGCGTTGAGATCTTCCATCTTCTGCTCGGCGATCTCGCGCACCTGCTCCTTGGTCAGCTTGGCGACCTTGGTCTTGTGCGGCTCGCCGGAGCCCTTGGCGACGCCCGCAGCCTTCTTGATCAGCTCGGCGGCCGGCGGGGTCTTGGTGACGAACGTGAACGAGCGGTCTTCGTAGACCGTGATCTCGACGGGAATGACATTCCCGCGCTGGGCTTCCGTCGCGGCGTTGTAGGCCTTGACGAACTCCATGATGTTGACGCCGTGCTGACCGAGCGCGGGGCCGACCGGCGGCGCCGGGGTGGCCGCACCGGCCTGGATCTGCAGCTTGATGAAGCCGGAGACCTTCTTCTTGGGAGGCATATGCCGTATTCCTTTGTTCGTGGGCCGACGCCATGGGCGATGACCCGGTTGCATCGCCCGAACCGCGAGCTTGCGAGCCTGGTTCGGGCGAAATGTGAAATTTGTGCGAGCGCAGCGAGCGCGGCGCCCTTGGGGGTACACGGGGGCGAAGCCCCCGTGCGGTTAGAGCTTGGCGACCTGGCTGAAGCCGAGTTCGACGGGGGTTTCGCGGCCGAAGATCGAGACAAGCACCTTCAGCTTCTGGGTGTCGGTGTTGATCTCGGAGATCGTGGCCGGCATGGTCTCGAAGGGGCCGTCCATGACCGTGACGGACTCGCCGATCTCGAAGTCGACGATGGTCGCGCCGCCCGAGGTGCCCGTTGCGGCAGAGCTGCCGCCGCCGGTCGCGGCCTTGGGGGCCTCGAGGTCGGCGGGCTTGAGCATCGAGAAGACCTCATCGAGGCTCAGCGGCACGGGGGCGTGCGCGTTGCCGACGAAGCCGGTGACGCCGGGGGTATGCCGCACGGCGCCCCACGACTCATCCGTGAGCTCCATCCGGACCAGGACATAGCCGGGCATCCGCACGCGGTTGACCTGCTTCTTCTGGCCGTTCTTGATCTCGGTGACGGTCTCCATGGGGACCTGCACCTCGAAGATGTAGTCCTCCATGTTGAGGGAGGTCATGCGGGTCTCGAGGTTGTGCTTGACGCGGTTTTCGTACCCGGCATAGGAGTGGATGACATACCAGTCGCCGAACTTGGTGGCGAGGTCGTCCTTGAACGCCTGGACCGGGTCGGCGGGCAGCTCGTCGTCCGCGGCAGCGTCGCTGGCCTGGGTGTCGTCGCCGATCGCCGCATCGTCGGCGACCTCAACCTCGGCGTCCGCCGACGTCTGCTCGGCACCGTCAGTGGCGTCGTCCGTGGCCTCGGGCGCGGCGTCCTCGACCAGCGTCTCGGACTCCAGAGCCTCGGTGGGCTCCTCGGACTCCTGCGCGTCGGCGCTCCACTCCTGCGACATGGCGGGGTTCCTCACGTTTCTTCGGGTATGCGGGTCGGGCTGGGTGGCCGGATTCGTGCCGGTCAGCCGCCGTAGACCCAGTCGACGAGCTTGGTGAACGAGAAGTCCAAGACTCCGGTCAGCAGCATCATGATCGAGACGAAGACGATCACCACAAGCGTGTAGTTGATCAACTCCGCGCGGGTGGGTCGAACCACCTTGCGCAGTTCGTCTAGGACCTGCTTGATGAACAGACGAATGCGAGCGATCAGACCAGGCTTGGGCGCGCCCTTGGCGGGCTGGCTCGAGCTGCGCGTGGGGGCGCCGAGGTCGGTCACGGTCACAGGCTTCTTTCCATGGGATCTGTACGGGGCGCTCGATCACGGCTGGCGCGATCAGGCGTTCGGTTCACCTCATACGCAGGGCAGGAGGGACTCGAACCCCCAACCGCCGGTTTTGGAGACCGGTGCTCTACCAATTGAGCCACTGCCCTACGGCAACGCACGGGTTGAGTCGTGTGTTCCCAGGTCGACACCGTCGGGCATGCTCACGCACGGCCCCTCCGGCACCGATCCACCAGCATACGGGACGAATCCCGGGCGGACGAAACCGATAACCCGGCGCAGTGGAAGGATGGGGCGCGTGAGCGCAGCGCCCCAGCAGCCCCTGACCGACCTGACCTCCGACCAACTCGCGGAGTTCACCGCGGGCAAGCGGGCGGCATACGACGCCCTCGTTGCGCGAGGGCTGAAGCTGGACCTGACGCGCGGCAAGCCGTCGGCCGAGCAACTCGACCTCGCGGACGGGCTGCTGGCGCTGCCGACCGGGCATACCGATGGCGACGGCGTGGACGTGCGCAACTATGGCGGGCTGACCGGCCTGCGCGAACTACGCGAGATCTTCGCCGAATTGCTGTGGGTCGAGCCGGAGCAGGTGGTCGCGGGCGGCAATTCCAGCCTCACGATGATGCACGACTCGCTCGTGCAGATGTTGCTGCACGGGCCGGTCGACGGCATGCCGTGGCGTGGCCAGGATGTCCGTTTCGTCTGCCCGGTGCCCGGCTATGACCGGCATTTCACGATGCTCGCCTCCTATGGCATCGACATGGTGACGGTGCCGATGGAAGCCGACGGGCCGGATGTCGCGGCGATCGAGGCGCTGGTCAAGGACGATCCGAGCATCAAGGGCATGTGGATCGTGCCGACCTACGCCAATCCGGCCGGCTCGACGATCTCGCACGAGAAGGCCGCGCGGCTGGCGGCGATGCCGACGGCGGCGCCGGACTTCAAGATCTTTTGGGACAACGCCTATGCCTTCCACCACCTGACGGAGGAAGAGTCCAAGACCGAGGACATCATTTCGCTGTGCTCGGCCGCGGGGAATCCCAACCGGCCGATCATGTTCGCCTCGACGTCGAAGATCACCTATGCCGGGGCGGGTGTGGCGGTGCTGGCGGCGTCGACCGACAACGTGGCGTGGTACCTCAAGCACTATCAGTTCGCCTCGATCGGGCCGGACAAGGTCAACCAGCTGCGGCATGTGCAATTCTTCGGCTCGGCGCAGGGCGTGCGCAACCACATGGTTAAGCATCGCGAGATCCTCGCGCCGAAGTTCGCGGCGGTTGACGTGGCCCTGGCGCGCGAGTTGGACGGGCTGGGAATCGCCCACTGGACGCGGCCGACCGGCGGCTATTTCGTGTCCTTGGATGTCATGGATGGCACCGCGTCTCGGGTTGTCGCCTTGGCGAAGGCAGCCGGGATCGCGCTCACGCCGGCGGGGGCGTCCTTCCCCTATGGCGACGACCCGGACGACCGCAATATCCGGCTCGCGCCGTCCTTCCCGGTGCTCTCGGAGGTGGAGGCCGCCATGGCCGGCGTGGCCACCTGCGTCAGCTTGGCCGCCGCCGAAAAGCTCGCCGGGCGCCATGTCGCGACGGCGAGCACGCCCGAAGGGGAGTAGGCACCCGTTGGTGTGTCGCGCTGCATACGGCGGGAGCGGCAGAACGTCCTAGGATCAGGTCATGTCGGAGCAGAACGAGGGAATCAACGACGATTTCGGGACCTACAGCCTCGATGACAAGGACCAACTGCAGCCCGAGGACACCCTGATCGACGACGGGGTCGAGGACGTGCTGGATCGCGGCTACTCCCCCGCCGACACCGACCGCGGATCGCGTTCCTTCGGCGTCACGGCGCACGAGCAGGCCGGCCACGAGAGCATCGACCAGCGCATCGCCCAGGAGGTTCCGGACCCGAATACGGCCTATGGCGCGCCCTGGCACGAATCGATCCTCGATGAGGAGCGAGTCGGCGGCGATGACCCGGATTCCATTGCGGCCGAGGATGATTGGATCGGCGATGACGAGGTCGGCGATCGACGCGCGGGTCGCTTGGTTGCGACCGATCAGGGGCTTGCCGAGGACCACGACCACGAACTCGTCGGTTTCGATGTGGGCATCGATGGGGCCGGTGCGTCCGCAGAGGAAGCCGCGATGCACATCATCGACGGCGATGACGTCAGGTACGACGACTGAGCGAGGTGACGACCGCGGCGTGGAGCTCGTCTTCGACGCCGCCGGGGCGCCGGCCGTTGGCCAGCCTACCGAAGGCGCATCTGCATCTGCATTTCACGGGCTCACTGCGGCTGCCGACGCTTGTGGAGTTGGCTGCGGGGCACGGTTTACGGCTGCCGGAGGCGCTGGTGGGCCAGTGGCCGCCGCGGCTCGCGAGCGTCCAGGACGAGCGCGGCTGGTTCCGGTTCCAGCGGCTGTATGACGCCGCCCGCGCGTGCGTGCGCGGCGAGGCTGACATGCGGCGACTGGTGCGCGAGGCGGCGCTCGATGACGCGGCCGAGGGTTCCCGGTGGCTGGAGATCCAGGTCGACCCCACCTCCTACGCGCCCTTCGTCGGGGGCTTGACGCCGGCGCTGGAGATCGTGCTCGATGAAGCGGCGGCGATCTCGCGGTCGGGCGGGGCGCAGGTCGGTGTGATGGTCGCGGCGAGCCGGATCCGGCATCCCTTGGACGCGCGGACGCTCGCGCGGTTGGCGGCGCGGTATGCCGGATCTGGGCCAGGTGCGGTCGTGGGCTTCGGGCTAAGCAATGACGAACGGCGAGGGGACACACCGGAATTCGCGGTGGCGTTCGATATCGCTCGGCGGGCTGGGCTGGCCTTGATGCCGCACGCGGGCGAATTGCTCGGGCCGGCTTCGGTTGTTGAGACGCTCGATGCGCTGCGGCCGGACCGGCTGGGGCATGGCGTGCGCGCGGTCGAGGACCCGCGGGTGGTCGACCGGCTCCTGGCTGACGGGGTGGGGCTCGAAGTCTGTCCTGGATCGAATGTGGCGCTGGGGGTGTATCGCGCCGCCGAGGAGGTGCCCCTGCGCGCGCTGGTGAGCGCCGGCATACCCGTGGCTCTCGGGGCCGACGACCCGCTGCTCTTCGGGTCGCGTTTGGTGGCGCAATATGAGTTGGCGCGCGATGCCTTGGGCTTCACCGATGCCGAACTGGCCGACCTGGCCCGCGGCTCCTTCCGCGCCTCCCGCGCCCCATCGGACCTGCTCGAGGTCGCCTTGGCCGATATCGACACCTGGCTCGCCACCCCGCCTCCCGCCTGACTTCTGCCGGCGGGCGATCTCGCAGCCGAGCGCTCATCTCGCGCCCGAGCCCTCAGGTTGCCGCCGAGCGCAGCTATACCTATGCCCCGCTGCGATTTCCGCGCTCCGCCACGAACTCAGCGCTCCACTGGCGCGCGGCCGGGGGCTGCTCAGGTGAACCAGGTGTTGCATAGCTGGGGGCGTATGCCGACGTGCCCGAGGATCGCGGCCAGGCGGGCCGGGTCGAGGGCGACCGCCCAGGTCCAGCGGGCGACGCGGACCTGGCGGCGCAGGCGGTCTTCCCGTTGCTTCTCCCGCCACAGGATCTCTTGCACTTCGCCGCCATCCTCGGCGAACTCGGTACCGTACTTCTTCTTCCCGTCGAACTCTCCGACCACCCCCGGCCACGCGAAGTCGCTGAAGCCGATGCGGCCGCGATCGTCACGAAACTCCTTCTGCAACAGCGGCCTTGGCAGATTCAACCGGAACATGCGCACCCGGGACAAGCTCTCGCCCGGTGAGCCGGAGGCGCCGTCCATGGGGTCGACTGCAAGCCGAGCGCCCGGCAAACCGCGAGTGCCCGGCGGGACGACCGCGATCTCGGCTGCCAGATCCGATTGCTCCATCAGGCCCGTGCGCAGGGCGAAGTCCCCCGCGGCGACGGCGTCCTCCAAGCACCCAGTCCGGGCCAAATCCACGATCGTCCGCGCGGGGCTCGTGACGCGCACACCGTGCACGACCACCGTCGAACCGACCTCACCCACATGCCGCTGCACGATCGGGCCGGTCCCGCGGCGCACTCGCCGATCCATCCCGGCGGACGGCAGGACGTGGACGACATCGGGCCACGGCGAGATGGTCGGCAAGCCGAGCACCGCAGCGGCTGACGTGCGACACAGCACCCACTCCTCGAGCGCCGGCGCAGCCGCCACCGTCGCCACCACGAAGGCCGCATGCCGGTCCGTTGGGTTCAACGCCTGCCACATGCGGTCGGCCATGACGACTCCGTGACGAACTCGATGGAAGTCCCCGCGCAGCGGTTCGATGCCCTGACGGCGCAGGTCGCGGCCCAGGTGCAGCATGGCCGGCTGGAAGCGAAGGTATTGGGTGGCGGTCGTCATAACCGCTACCTCACCGCGCAGAACGTCGCCCCGGAAGGGAGTGCTGAAATCCTGGGGAAAGCGTCTCCCAGGCGACCAAGGCTGTGGATAACTCCTCATCGCCGAGCGAGATCCGCCCGTCGCGCCTAGCGTCCAGGCCATGCAGAAACACCAGGGGAACCCACAGTCCACAGCGCGAGCGCTCGCGAATCGTAGTCGAATCCTTTGCGCCACAGCATTTTTGACGGCCTTAGCCGCATGCTCAGGCGATCCGAGCCCAAGCACCTCAGGGAGCGCCACCGCGCCGGGCGCCACGGCCACGAGCACCAGCGGAACCACTTCGGCAACGGCGCCGGCACAACCGAAGGGACCGCCGCAGGTCGTCTGGACCGCCAAAGACCAGGCGCCCGTGACTTCGGTCGCGTTGACCGACGACGGCCAGCTCGCGATCTACTTCGCCGAGCGGTCGAAGGGCACCAAAACCACGCGCTACCTCCGGGCCCTCGAGGTGGCGACGGGCAAGCTTGCGTGGGAAACGCCGATGCCCGCGAGCACGGGCCACGATGTCACGAATCTGCGGCCCGCCATCGTCGGCACCGAGGTCGCCGCTGTCATTCCGGACGGCCAGCTGCGCCGCATCCGGGTGTATGACGCCCGCACCGGCCGGGACCTCGGCAAGCCCTCGCCCCCCATCAAGTACATCGAGGACTTCGGCGCCTGCCCCGACGGGAAGGGGTGGTGCTTCGTCGGCTGGAGCAAGGACAAACTCCCGCTGCCTGGGCAGCGCTACACCAGCGCGAGCCGAAAGTTTTCGGCGGCCAAGCCGGGCATTGTCCGCGTCGATTTCACCGACTCCGTGGGCATCGACCTCTCGTATATCGTCGACGGCACAGCGCTCTGGACGGTGCCCACGACCGATCTGATGGCCTCCTGCAAGAAGTGGGACTGCCTCTGGTGGAATACGCCAACAATGGATGCGATGGCTATCTCGCTGCGATCGATCACCGGCAAGCGCAGTGACTTGCGCATCGACCTGGAAGTGAACACCTTCGACAAGGCCTCCGGAGCATTGCGCTGGACCGCAGACAACTCCTTCCTGCTCGACGTGACGGATCAGAACGGCGGCACGCAGGGCACGGACGTCGTCTATGTCCTCGCGCCCGATCCTGCTCGGCTGAGGGGTGACAGTGCCACGGCCGACCGAAAGCGCCTGCACGGCATGCGTTTACGAGCCCTTGACCCAAGCACCGGTGCGGAACGGTGGAGCACTGACCTGGATGACCCGAATGAGGTGCCCGACGCCATCCGCCTCGACAATGGCGACTTGATCCTCACCGAGGGCAAGCGGATTCGTCTCGTCGATGCCGCGACGGGCAAGATCTCGGATGGCCGCGACGTGAGCTACTGGCAGCCGTCCACCGAGAGCCGGCGCCAGCGCCTCATCCAGGTGGTCGAGCCAGTCCGAGCCGGCAAGCGCATTGCAAAACTCACCGCTCCCCTGCCGCCCAGCATCGGGGTGACGTCACATGGGCTGCGGCTGGTTGCGCAAACCGAAGGCGTGGTCGCCTACCGCGAGTGAGGCGCGAGCCTCGGTGGGGACGTTTGGTGACGTCCTGGCAAAAGCGAACTTCCCGAGCTCACAGGTCGTGACCGACGAAGACCGGCTCGTTGACGAGTGTGACACCGAAGGCCTCGCGGACGCCATCGCGCACCACGCGCGCCAGGGCGCGGATATCGTATGCCGTGGCCTCCCCCCGGTTGGTGATGGCCAGCGTGTGCTTGGTGGACAGGCTGGCCCGCCCCGAGAGGCCGGCCTCGCCCGCCGCGCCGAAGCCCTTGGTGAAACCGGCCTTGTCGATCAGCCACGCGGCCGAGCTCTTCAGCGCATCGCCGTCACCCGGGAAGCGCGGCGGCGCCGCATCCGCCCCGAGGCGTTCCCTCACCCGCTCCTCCAGCCGCCCGAAAGCAGCGACAGACAGCATCGGATTGGTGAAGAACGATCCGCACGACCAGGTGTCGTGATCGGCGGCATCGAGCACCATCCCGCGCCGGCGCCGCTGCTCCAAAACCGCCTCTCGCGCTTCGCCAAGCGGCACCCGCTCGCCCTGGGCGACGCCAAGGCCGGTGGCCAGATCGGCATACCCGATCGGCGCCGAGAGATCGCCCACCACCAGTTGGAAGGCGACATCGAGCACGACATACCGGCTGCTCGCCTTGAAGAGCGAGTGCCGGTAGCTAAAGCCGCACTCGGAAGCCGCGAACGTGCGCACCGCCTGCGCCTCTCGGTCCCAGGTCCGCACCGAGGCGATCGTCTGGGCGACCTCCTGGCCGTAGGCGCCGACATTCTGCACCGGCGTCGCCCCAGCGCTGCCGGGGATGCCGGACAGCGCCTCGACACCCGACCAGCCCTCCGCGACGGCCCGGGCGACGAAGTCGTCCCACACCTCGCCGGCGGCCACGCGGACATACGCCCCGCCACAGGAATCCTGTGACTCCCGGGTCACGCCCGAGGTCGCGACCCGCACCACGGTGCCCGCGAACCCCTCGTCCGCGATCACGAGATTGGACCCGCCGCCGATGACCAGCAGCGGCTCGCCGGCGTCATCGGTCTCGCGCACCGCGTCGACCAACTCATCAATCGTCGTCGCCGTCACCAAGCGGTGCGCCGGACCGCCGACGCGCATAGTCGTCAGCGGCGCCAGCGGGGAGTCGAACTCTTCCACCATGGGGAGGTCGTATGCCGGGTGGTTCAGTCGAGCTGGACGATGGCGAGCGCGCGGCCGAGGACCTTCTGCCCGCCGCTCGTCGCGGTTAGCTCAACGGTGGCGCGGCGGGCGGCCTCGTCGAGCGACTTCACCACGCCCGAAACCTCCAACTCCGCACCCGATGACGGCACGACAACCATCGAGGTGAAGCGGGTGCCGTACTCCACCACACGCCCCGCGTCCCCCGCCCAATCCGCGACGACCGTCCCGGCCGCACCCATCGTCCACATCCCGTGGGCGATGACATCGGGCAGCCCGACCGACTTCGCGAAGACCTCGTCCTGGTGAATCGGATTCTGGTCGAGGGAGGCCCCGGCATACGCCACGAGCGTCTCGCGCGCCACGGGCACCGTCACCGGTCCGAGCTGGTCGCCGACGCTGACCTCATCGAAGCTGCGCGGCATGCTCACTCCCCTCCCCGGACCACGATGGTCGAGGTCGTTGTCGCCACCGGTTCGTCGCCGGCCGTGATCTCACTGCGGACGCTGATCATCGCGTGACCGCCCGCAGTGCGGATGGAGTCGACGGTCGTCTGCGCCATCAGTTCATCGCCGGCGGTGATCGGGCGGTGATGAACGAACTTCTGCTCCCCGTGCACGACGCGCGAATAGTCGATGCCCGCCTCCGGGTCCTGGACGTAGGCCCGTGAGGCGAGCTGGTCGAAGCGCACCGCCATCGTCGGCGGCGCGATGACATCGCGGTAGCCCGCCGCCCGCGCCGCGTCAGCGTCGAAGTGCACCGGATCGCTCGCGCCGACCGCGGAGGCGAAGTCGGCGATCATGGCGGCATCCACGGCATACGGGCCGACGGGGTCGAAGGCTCGCCCCACAAAGTCCTCGTTCACAGGCATACCGACACCCTATGGCTTGAGGGGTATGACGAAGCGCCCCCTACCCGACTGGGCGGAGGGCGCTTGCGTCGCTGAGGCGGAAAGCTCAGCGGGTTTCGCGATGGGGGGTGTGCTTGCGGCAGCGCGGGCAGAACTTCGCCAGCTCGACCCGGTCGGGGGTGTTGCGGCGGTTCTTCTCGGTGATGTAGTTGCGCTCCTTGCACTCGGTGCACGCCAAGGTGATCTTGGGGCGGATGTCGGCAGTCTTCTTAGCCACGGAGCAACCTGCTTTGTGAGAAACGGATGAGGGGTCTTCGCCTGTGTCGCCGGGGCGCACAGACACCGACTCAACAGGATACCGGGCGATTCCATTCCGCTGAAATCACCAGTGGTAGCGGGAGCGGGGCTCGATCCCGCGACCTCACGATTATGAGTCGTGCGCTCTAACCAGCTGAGCTACCCCGCCAAGGGCGCGCACCGCATGCGGGCGGCACCTGAGCCCCCTGTCGGAATCGAACCGACGACCTTTTCCTTACCATGGAAACGCTCTGCCGACTGAGCTAAGGAGGCCTGGCCCCTCGCGTGCGAGGCGCCTGGGAGAGATTACACGAGCCCCGTGCTGCGACCCAAACCCGCGACCCAAACCAGGGAGTATGCCGGCCAGCCGGCTCAGCCGGTGACGAAGCCGTCCGCGACGGCCAGGCCGGCCTTGAGGGCCTGCATACCCTCGGCGAAGTCCGCCTCGGTGATCACGCAGGGCGGCACGACGTGCACCCGATTGCCGGCGATGAAGGGCCACATCCCGGCCGCCTTGCACGCCGCCGTCACCTGACCCATCTGGGTGGCGGACAGCGGCTCGCGCGTGGTGCGGTCGGTGACGAGTTCGACCGCCCAGAAGACGCCGAGGCCGCGGACCTCGCCGACGCTGGGGTGGTCGTCGGCCAGGGCCCGCAGGGCTGGGCCGATGACGCGCTCGCCGAGATCGCGGGCGTGCTCGACGATGCCTTCCTCCTGCATGATCGCGATGGACGCGACGGCCGAGGCGCACGCGAGCGGGTGCCCGGAATAGGTGAGGCCACCCGGATAGGGGGTGTCCATGAAGGAACTTGCCACCGCATCGGACAAAATCACGCCACCCAGTGGGACATACCCACTATTGACGCCCTTGGCGAAGCTGATCAGGTCCGGCACGACGCCCCAGTGGTTGATCGCGAACCACTCGCCCGCGCGGGCGAAGCCGGCCATCACCTCGTCGGCGATGAGCAAAATGCCAAACTCGTCGCACAGGGCGCGCACACCCTCGAGGTAGCCCGCCGGCGGCACGAGGATGCCATTGGTGCCGACGACCGTCTCGAGGATGATCGCGGCGATCTTGTCGGAGCCCTCGGCGAGCATGACCTCGCGCAGGTGTTGCAGCGCGCGCTCGGATTCTTCCTGCTCGGTGGTGGCGTGGAAGGGGCTGCGATAGAGGTAGGGGCCGAAGAAGTGCACGATCCCCGGCAGGCCCGGCTCGGAGCCGAAGCGGCGCGGCTCCCCTGTCAGCGTGATCGCGCCATGCGTGGCGCCGTGATAGCTGCGGTAGGCCGCGAGCACCTTGTGCCGGCCCGTATGCAGTCGCGCCATCCGGATGGCGTTCTCGTTGGCCTCCGCGCCGCCATTGGTGAAGAAGACCATGTTCATGCCATCCGGTGCGATCTCGGCGATCGCACGCGCGGCCTCGCTGCGCATGTCATTGGCCATCGCCGGCGAAACGGTCGTCAGCTGGCCGGCCTGCTCCTGGATCGCGGCGACGAGCTTGGGGTGCTGGTAGCCGATATTGACATTGACCAACTGGCTCGTGAAGTCGATATAGGTCGTGCCGGTGTCGTCGGTGATCCGCACGCCCTCGGCCGCCGTGATCGGCACCGGGTTGATGGCGTTCTGTGCCGACCAAGAATGCAGGACGTGCTTTTTGTCGAGTTCGCGCGTCCGCGCGATATCGAGGGTGGGCAGGACAGCGGGGCTCGTGGCGACATCGACCATGGAGCCGATGGTATGCCCGCCCGCTCACCGCGAGCGCTGAGCGTCAGGCGAGCAGCGCGCCGATCGTGACGGCCAGGGTGGCAAAGATTTCGGGGATGCCCACGGTCTTGGGTGTGAGGGGGTGGCCGGGCAGGAGCGCGGCGCGCGCCGCCAAGGCGATGAAGATGACCACCAGGGGTGTGCTGACGGCCAGCATGGCGAGGGCGGCGACGACATGCCAGGCGACGGATAGCAAGTAGTGCGGGCGCGAATCCCGTTGGCGGATCATCGTTTTCACGTAGACGACGGTGCCGCCGAAGTAGGCCGCGAGCACGCCGGCGATGATCCAGATGCGCGGCCAATCGGTGCCGCCGCCCGCGTCATACGCCACCACCGCCATCAAACAAGAGCCGATCGCCGTCGCGAGGCCGCTGACCAGCGAGCGCTCGGTGCGGGTCGCCGAGGCGTACATCCCGATCGCAGGCGGGGCGACGAAAAGCGGCACCCAGCGCAGCAAGCCCGGCGCCATGACCAGGGTGACGGCGCCGAGGGCGGCGGCCAGGGCGGCATACGTCCGGACCGGGGGCAGATAGCGCGCCTTGCGACGCGACTTCAGCCAGAGACCAGTGGCGAAGAAGGTGAAATAGCCGGCGAACCAGAAGGCCGTCAGCGGCAGGTGCACCCAGCGCGGGCCGGCGGCGAGGATCCCCACCAACAACGGCGCCGCGAGCATCGCCCAGGCACCGTGCTGATTGGGGACCCAACCGGGCCCGCGACGCCGATGGGCGCGGTTTTCGGCGGCCGGGGCGAGGACGGTGGTGGCCACCCTGCCAGCGTATGCCGGTCAGCCGGCGAGCTTGGTAGCCGCCCCGATCAGCTGGTCGAGCAGCGTGGCCAGCTCGCCTGCGCGGCGCTCGTTGGGAGTGAAAGCCGGGCCATCGAATTCGGTGAACCGGCCGACCGAAAGCTGTTGGCGCACACCGAACATCCGGAAGTTCGCGACGATCTGACGCCAGTGCTCGACGGCGCGCACGCCGGACTCGGCGCCATAGGAGACAAAGCCCACGGCCTTGTCGGCCCACTCGTTGCCGAGGCTGTCGAAGGCATTCTTCAGGGCGCCGGGGACGCCGTGGTTGTACTCCGGCGTCACGAAGATGAAGGCATCGCAGGCATCGATGGCGGCGCTCCAAGCGCGGACCCGCTCGTCGTCATACTGCTTGTTCGCGGCGCCCGGGACCGTGGCGCTGGTCAGCAGCGGCACATCAAAGGCGCGCAAGCTGATGAGGTCGTAGTCGGCGTCCCCTCGCGCGGTGGCCTGCTCGAGCACCCATTCGGCGACGGCCGGGCCGACGCTGCCGTCACGGATGGATCCGATGATGATGCCGACGCGCATGACTGCTCCTTGGATAGCGCTGGGGGTGGGCCGGGCCAGCTTATGTCGATCCAGATCGGGTGCCCGTACCCCTCGCGCGGGCGATCCGAATAGGCCAGGCTGGGAGCATCGACCTGGGAGGGGCCATGGAGCAACGCTTCGCCGACTACCTGGACCGAGTCCGAGCGCACCGCGCCGAGCTCGGGGAGGCGATCCGCGCGCTGGAGGATTCGCTCGCGCTCCCGCCCGAGCCGGTGGAGGTATGGCGTCGCCGCGTCCGCGCCTCGCTCACCGAACTCGCCCACGACCTGCGCGATCATGTCGCCCTGACCGAGGCGCCCGACGGGCTGTATGCCGATCTGGTCGACACAGCGCCGCGCTTGTCCTCCGCCGTGGACGCGCAACTGGCCGACCACCGCTACTTCCTGGACGAAGTGAATCGCCTTCTCGACGACCGCGATTCGGGTGAAGCCGGCCTGGACACCGCCCGCCACCGGGCCGCCATCGAGGCGGTTCTGGCGCGCCTGATGCAGCACCGCCAGCGCGGCTCCGACCTGATCCACTCTGCGTACGAGGTCGACATCGGCGGCTCCGGCTGAGAGTTATCGGGCTCGCGTGAGTGGGAGCAGGGTGATGGCCCTGTTTTCACTCACGCGAGGTCTCGGTTGGGCCGGTTGTCCACAGTTCGCGACCGGATGGGTGGCCGGATCGCGGTGAGAGCGGGACGATCTCGGCATGTCGGGGACGGGTCGGTGGTCGCAGCGGCGCCCCAGTCTGCCCACGCGGGAGGAAGTGCCGATCCGAACGTTGGAGGAGTGCCGCGCCGAAGGATTGACTGCGGAGGCCGTGTGGTGGCGCGTGGAGTCAGGACAGTGGCAGCGTGCACACCAGCGCGTCTATGTCACGCACAACGGACCGCTCGACTGGATCACCCGAGCCAGCGCCGCACTCATCGCGGCCGGCGAGGGTGCGGTGCTCGGGGCCGCGGGCTCTCTCTACGTCCACGGCTCCGGGCCGGCGCCCTCCACGATTGACCTGTTGCTCCCGCGGGCCCGCCGGATCACGCCGCCCGCGGGCAGCACCGTGCGGTATGCCGATGGCCCCGGTCGTTCGTGGGTGCCGTGGCCGCCGCGAATGAGCCTGGAGAGCACGGTAATTCACGCCGCAGGGCCGGGAACGCTCGACTCGGCCTTGGCCTTGGTCGTGAAGGGCACGCCACTGCTGCGCTTCGGCTGGCCCGAGGTCGCCGGCGATCCCTGCGCTACCGCGGCAGAGGTGGCACGATTCGCGGCATCACGGGGGCTCTCATGGCCCATTCACCCGTGTCGACGGGCCAGCTGCACGCTGGCGCGTGCAGAAGGGCGCATCGCGTGAGTGAGAGCAGGGTGATAGCCCTGTTCTCACTCACGCGAGGATGGGTTAGCCCGCGCGCACTGATCAGCCGGGGAGGCGGCGGGCGACCTTCCAGCCGATCACGAGGCCGACCAGGCCGGCGATCAGATGCGGCGCATACGACTTGAGGATGACCGGCAGCACGGTGGCGCCGAGGTCCAGCGCATCGTCTGAGGCCGCGGCCGGTGCCGGGCGCGGCGTCGAGGCGGCGGGCCGAGGCGCGGCGGCTGCGGCGGGCTGGCCAAGGTCGGCGGCGATCTCGGCCGGCGACTGCGGCATGCCCTCGTCGTCGGCGACCTCCGCACGGTAGACCGGGAGCGGGACACCATGGGCGAGTGCCTCACCGCCCGAACCGCCCTGCGGCGCAGCCGATTCCGCGGCCACAGCGTCCGCCGCACCGGCGGCGAAGCGGCCCTCGATGCAGCCGACGAACTGCTTCAGCAGTTTGTCCGAGACATCCTGCATGACGCCCCGGCCGAACTGCGCCGGCTTGCCGGTGATCGCCAGATCGGTCATGACATCGACGCGAGTGTGGCTGCCGCCATCGGCCGGCGCGAGCTGGATCGTCACGGTGGCGCCGGCCGTGCCATTGCCGCGCTTGTCCTTGCCCTTGGCCTCGATGACCGCTCGGTGGGCCGCGTCATCGCGCTCGATGAACTGCCCCGCCCCGGTGTAGACCAGCGCGATCGGGCCGAGCTTGACCTTGACCGTGCCCGTGAATCCGTCCGCGGTGACGGAGTCCACCATCGCGCCGGGGAAGCACGAGCCGACCTGTTCCAGATCCATGAAGGTCGCCCAGGCGAGATCCACAGGCGCGGGAACGACGAAATCGTGGGTGAGCTCCATACCTCAGCGTCCCACCGCACTGAGCACGGCACGCCGGGTGAGCACGCCCGCGAGGTGACGGCGGTAGTCCGCGTCGCCATTGAGATCGCTCGGCGGACTGGTGCCCTCGGCGGCGAGCCCGCAGGCATGGGCGATGCCCTGGGCCGTGCCCGCGGACCCCGCGAGCGCCGCCTCGGTTGCCGTCGCGCGCAGCGGCGTCGAGCCCATATTTGTCAGCCCGACACGTGCCTCGGCGATGGCGTCGCCGTCCATCCGCACCGTCGCCGCGACCGCGACGATCGACCATTGGTGCGCGACCCGCACGAACTTCTCGTAGGCCGCACCCCACCCGGTGTGCTTGGGTATGCGGATCGCCGTGAGCAGTTCGTCCTCGCCGACGGCGGTGGTGAACAGGTCCTCGAAGAAGTCCGCTGCCGCGACCGTGCGCTCACCGCCCGGTCCGGCGATGACCAGTTCGGCATCGAGGGCGAGCACCGGGGCACCGACGTCACCGGCCGGGTCGGCGTGCACGAGCGCGCCGCCGATCGTGCCGCGGTGGCGGATCTGCGGGTCGGCGACGGTTTCGATGGCCGCCTTGAGCAGGGCTGCGTGCTCGGCCACGAGCGGGTCGGTGAGGATGTCGGCATAGGCCGTCATCGCGCCAATGACGATTGCGTCGCCGTCCTCGCGGATCCCGCGCAGCTCGGCGATCTTGCCGAGGTCGACGATCTTCTCCGGGGCGTTCAGGCGCATCCGCAGGATCGGCAACAGCGACTGCCCGCCGGCCAGCACCTTGGCGTCATCCGAATCGGCTAGGGCCGCAAGGGCATCCGCAACCGTCTCGGGGGCTGCATAGTCGAAGGCTGCGGGGATCACTGGGCGTTCCCTTCTCCCGTGGAGCCGGGATCGGCGTTATTCGGTGCGGCCTCGTCGAAGTGCGGCTGGGCCTCAGTGGTGGTTTCACCATCGTGCGAACCCGCCGACTGGATCGCCTTCCACACCCGCTCCGGCGTGCACGGCATGACGATGTCGTGGATGCCCAGCGGTCGCAGCGCATCGACAATGGAGTTGACGACGGCCGGCGTCGAGGCGATCGTGCCAGCCTCGCCGACGCCCTTGGTGCCAAGGGTGTTTGTCGTCGACGGCGAGGTGGTGTTCTCGGTGACGAAGGAGATCGTGTCGGCTGCGGTCGGGAGGGTGTAGTCGACGAAGGAACCGGTCACCAGGGTGCCGTTCTCGTCATACACCGCCTCCTCCCAGAGTGCCTGCGCGATACCCTGCACCAGGCCGCCATGCACCTGACCCTCAACGATGAGCGGGTTGATGACATTGCCGATGTCGTCGACGCAGACGTACTTGCGCATCCGCGTCTGGCCGGTCTCCGTGTCGACCTCCATCGCGCACAGGTGCGTGCCGTGGGGGAACGAGAAGTCGTCGGGGTCGAAGGTCGCGTCCGCGTCGATGCCCGGCTCCAGGCCCTCGGGGTAGTTGTGCGAGGCGAAGGTCGCGAGCGCGATATCGGTGATGCCGATGCCTTGATCGGTGCCCTTGACCCCGAACCGGCCGCCGCTGAACTCCAGGTCGTCGGCATTGGCTTCGAGCAGATGCGCGGCGAAAGCCTTGGCCTTCTCGATCACCTTGTCCGCGGCACGGACGACGGCCTCACCACCGACGACAAGGCTGCGTGAGCCATAGGTGTCCAGACCCTTGTAGGCGACCTGGGTGTCGCCGTGCAGCACCTCGACATCCTCGAATGGCACGCCAAGCCGGTCGGCGACGATCTGGCTCCACGCCGTCTCGTGGCCCTGGCCGTGCGGGCTGGTGCCGGTGATGACCTCGACCTTGCCGGTTGGCAGCATCCGGATCGACGCGCTCTCCCAGCCACCGGCGCCATAGGACAGCGACCCCAGCACCCGCGAGGGCGCCAGACCGCACATCTCGGTGAAGGTCGAGACGCCGATCCCGAGCTGGACGGGGTCACCGGATTCGCGGCGGGCGGCCTGCTCGGCCCGCAGCTCGTCATATCCGAACAACTCTTTGGCGCGCGCGGTGGCGGCTTCGTAGTTGCCCGAGTCGTAGGTCATGCCGGCGACCGAGGTGAACGGGAACTCCTCATGCTTGATCCAGTTCTTCTCCCGGATCGCCAGCGGGTCGACGCCGACCTCGGCCGCGAGCTCGTCCATGATCCGTTCGATGCCGAAGGTCGCCTCGGGGCGGCCGGCGCCGCGATAGGCATCCACCCAGGCGGTGTTCGTCAGGACGGTCTGACAATTGAATTGGTATGCCGGGAACTTGTAGATCGCGTTGAACATCCAGGCGCCGAGCACGGGCACGCCGCCGCCGACGATCGCGACGTACGCGCCGAGGTTGGCAACCAGCTCCACCTTCAGCCCCGTGACGGTGCCGTCCTTGGTCGCCGACAGCGTGAGCTTTTGGTACTGGTCGCGGCCGTGGTGCGCGGAAACCAGTGACTCAGAACGGGTTTCGGTGTATTTCGCGGGCTTGCCCAGGCGCCGCGCCACCGCGAGGGTGATGAACTCCTCGGGCGTCGTTTGCAACTTGCCGCCGAAGCCGCCACCCACATCGGGGGCGATGACGCGGATCTTGCTCTCCGGCATACCCGTGGTCGCCGCGATGAGGAAGCGCAGGATGTGCGGGATCTGCGTCGCGGTCCACATGGTCACCTGCTCACCCGTCGGGTCGACGACGGTGGATCGCGGCTCCATGAATGCCGGGATGAGGCGCTGCTGGCGGTACTCGCGCTTGATGACGATGCCGTCCTCGCGCGCGGCCGCGATCGCCTCCTCGACATTGCCGCCCGTGCCGGCCTCGGCCGAGTCGAGCTTCCAGAAGGCGCTCTTGTTGGTGCCCTTGTCCGGGTGCGCGAGCACCTCGTCCTTCATCGCCTCCAGGCCGTCGAGGACGGCGGGCAGCACGTCATAGTCGACATCAACCAACTCGGCCGCATCGCGCGCTTGCGCGGCGGTGCGGGCCACGACGACGGCGACGATCTCGCCGGCGCAGGCGACCCGCTCCCCGACCATCGGCAGGTGGTCTGGGGTGACCTGCTCGGGCGTGATCGGCCAAGCGTTCGCGCACGCCCCCATACCGTCCGGGAAGTCCGCGGCGGTGTAGACCGCGATGACATTCGCGGCCTCTTTGGCGGCGCTGGTGTCGATGCTGGTGATCCGCGCGTGGGCAAAGGGGCTGCGCACCATGGCGAGGTGCACCATGCCGGGCAACGTGATGTTGTCGGTCCACTTGGTGCGGCCGGTGATGAGGCGCTGGTCCTCCTTGCGCAGACGGCGATTGCCGATCTCGGCACTGGGGCGGTCGTCGACAGTGGTCATCTCAGGCACCTGCCGCACTGCTGGAAAGGGCTGCCGCATTGGGCGCCTTCGCGGCGGCCGCGACCGCCTTGACGATGTTGTGGTAGCCGGTGCAACGGCACAGATTGCCCTCGAGCCCGTGCCGGATCTGCTCCTCCGTAGGTTCCGGATGATCGATGAGGATGTCGATGCCCTGCATGATCATCCCCGGGGTGCAGAAGCCGCACTGGAGCGCGTGGTTTTCGTGGAAGGCGCGCTGCATCGGGTGCAACTCACCGTCCTGCGCGAGGCCCTCGATGGTGGTCACGTCGCGGCCATCGGCTTGCACCGCAAGGACATTGCACGATTTGACGCTGCGGCCGTCGAGGTGGACCGTGCACGCGCCGCAGTTGCTGGTGTCGCAGCCGATCACCGTCCCGACCTTGCCGAGACTCTCGCGCAGATACTGCACCAGCAGCATCCGTGGCTCGATGTCGTCGGTATACCTGTCGCCGTCCACGGTCACCGTGATGCGCGTCATTCGGAAAACTCCTTCGTCCCGCCGAGTGCGTCCCCCGATCCTTGCCCACCGGGGCGGGGTCTGACAAGGGTTGCCGCACCGAGGTATGCCGGGTGGCTGGGGCAGGATGGCGCCATGCCCTTGGTCACCCCCACACTGCATACCCACCGGCTGCACTTGCGGCCGGTGGAGGCGCGCGATGCCGAGCCCCTCCTGGCGCTGATGAGCGACGTGGAGGTGATGCGGTTCTGGGATTCGCCTCCGTGGCAAGAGCTCGGCCAGGCCGAGCGCTTCGCCCAGCGCAGTGCGTCGATGGCCGACGACGGGTCGGGTGTGCGCCTGACGATCGAGCGCGCCGACGACGAGGCCTTCCTCGGCTGGTGCGCCGTCGGTGGGTATGACGAGGACTTCCGCCTCGCGACCGTCACCTATGTCCTGTCTCGCCACGCGTGGGGGCACGGGTATGCCACCGAGGCGATGGCGGCCGTCGTGGACTGGGCCTACCAGAACCTCGACCTCAACCGTCTGCAGACCGAGGTTGACACCCGGAATCCGCCATCCGCGCGGGTCTTGGAGAAGCTCGGTTTCACCCGCGAGGGCACCCTGCGCGAGAACTGCATCGTCGACGGCGACGTCTCCGACTCGTGGATCTACGGCCTGATCGCCTCGGACCGCGAGGTCCCAGGTCGCACCTAGCGCATCAGCTGGTGCAGGGGCCGGCCGGGGTGTCCCTGACGACGAGGTCAATGCTGCCCTGCGCTCCACTGAGCCAGACCACGCGTTGCCCTTGATCGGCGGCAAAGAGGATCGCGCCGCCCCGCCGTGAACCCCGCCACCGGGATAGCCACACCGCTCACCTGGTCCGGAGCGGCCGGTGCGCCGAGACTGGCGCCGGGAGGCGGAGCGGTGGTGGCCCGGGTTGTGGCCCCGGCGAGGGCTGGAGCAGCCGTGGCGAGCATGGGCACGGCGACGAGCATGGCCACGATGGAGTGACGACGATCAGACACGACAACAAACCCCTCCTGCGTGCGGCTCGGCCACGGTGGTCGCCGCGCCCGAGGGGTGGCTGTGCCTCCCGTCCCTCCTGACGCCGTCACCAGGCGGATGGTTGGGGGGTTGCGTGGAATTGCCTAGCCAGCGTCGAGCGCGGTGATGATCCGGGGGCGCAAGGACTCTGGCGCGATGACTTCATCGACCGAGCCGACGTCCACCGCACGGTGGATGTTGTGGACGCCGTCGAACTCAGCCGCAACGGTGCCGACCATTTCGGCACGCACCGTGGAGCGGACATCGGCCAACTCGTTGGCGATCACGCTGCGCTCGGCGTCGCTTGCCGAGGCGAGCTTGGCCTCGAGATCCGCCACGCGCGGGTCGGCGCTGGTGCGCGCGTCGACATCCCGGCTGAAGACAACCGCCGCGGCTGGGGCGCCGCCGATCACCGAAGCAAAAGAGCCCTCGATCGCGAGCACCGTCATCCGCGGATTCAACGCCTTGGAGAAGACGACGAAAGCGCCACCGTGATAGCGGGAGATGACGACGAAGACGATTGGGCCCTCGAAGTTGACGATGGCCCG
Organism: Actinomycetota bacterium; assembly: GCA_020160805.1. Lineage (GTDB taxonomy): Bacteria > Actinomycetota > Actinomycetes > Actinomycetales > Dermatophilaceae > Nostocoides_A > Nostocoides_A veronense. The sequence continues at coordinate 173,425 of JAIUPO010000004.1, forward strand.
GCCGATCTCGGCGCCATACTCCAGCTGCAGATTGCGCATGGAGTCCGGCGAGCCGTCGAAGCCGGAGAGGTTGGCGAGGACGACCAGCGGCCGGTTGCCGGACGCGGCGTTGATGGCACGGGCAACCTTCTTCGATGACCGGGGGAAGAGCGTGCCTGCGGTGTAGGTGTCGGGACCGTCGGTGGGCGGGAAGCCCCGCCGCGGAACGGATTTCGACTCGATGCCGATGAGGCAGACCGAGTGGCCACCGATGCGCGTGTCGGCGACGACCGCCGTCTCGGCGTCGGCCATCCCGGCCCAGCGCTCCAAAAGGTCGTGGTCTTGATCGGCGAGCGCGCGCATGACAGTGCGGATGTCGAAGGCCTTCTTGCGGTCCGGATTGGTGGCCGGGGACCAGATATCCCCGACGGTCGTGAAGTCGCTGCCCGCGAGCTGGTGGGGGTATGTCGTGACATCCCGGTCGACCGGGTCCTGCGTCTTCGCGTGCCGCGGACCGGCCTCTCCTGCAGCGATATAGCTTGCGTCATAGTGCGCCAGCAGCACGTCAAGGGCGCCGGCCACGTCGCGCGCCCAATATTGCGCCTGCCCGTTGGGGCCCATGACGCGGTCATAGCCGCCGATGCCGAAGTTGTCCTCGGCGCTGACGCCGCCGGAGAAGTCGAGGGATTGCTTGCCGGTCAGCACCATGGCGCTGTCCGGCGTCATGATGAGGATGCCCTTGGTGTGCATGAGCATCGTCGCTTCGGCATTCCAATAGGGCTGGGCGCCGACATTGATGCCCGCGACGACGATATTGATCTCGCCGCCATCCTGGGTGAACTCGACAATTCGCTTCAGCGCCTTGGCAATCCAGTCCATATTCTCGGTGCCGGAGTCCATGGCGATGCGGGCGCCTGCCGACAGCGCGAACCACTCGACCGGGACGCCCATCTCTTCGGCTAGGTCGATGCCGGCCATGATGCGGGCGCACTCGGCTTCGGCGATGGAGCCGAGGGAGCGCAGCGGATCGCCGCAGAGCAGCACGCGGGAGATGCCCTCAGGATGCAGGGCCGTCGGGGTGGAGACGACGGCCGCGATGATCCCGGCCTTGTTCTGGCCGTAGGGCCGGTCGACTGGCACGAGGGTGCCGGAGTCGTCGAGGTCGTATTCGGTGACGGTCCCGCCGTCGCCCGCGATGAAAGTATGCAGTTCGTAGGGGTAGATCGTCCCGCGGCGGCGGGCGCGGACGACCTTCTCGGCATACGCGTCGAGGGGGGCGACCCTCTCGGTTGCGGGCGGCTCGACGGAGAAGACAACGCCCGAGCCCGGCTGGTAGCTGAAGCGCGCAACGATCGGGACGGTGCGTGCGCCGGCCGCGGCGATGCGCCCTTCGACGCGCACCTCTTCGATGCCGGCACCCGCTGTCATCGGCGCGAGTTTGCTTTGGAGAGAGGTGAGTTGGTCTAGGTCTGCGTCAACCGGCGGCCAGATGTGGACCCAGACGTGGTTCATGTCGAGACGGTTCGAGCGGGTCGACAGCGTCGCGCGGGCACGCCGGATGGCTTCCAGGCATTGCGCCAGGGCACGTTCAACATGGGGCAGTCCGGTGACCCGTCCCGACTCGTCGCGGGCCACGGCCGACTGGCGCACCTGGGCCATGGCGACGAGGCGTTGGTCGTCGGGATTCTCCCGGCCGACGCAGTGCAGCAGAACGACATCCTGGGGCGCTTCGAGCCGCGTGAGGGTGAAATCGCGCAGGCGCCAGAGGTTCAGGCGACGCCCGACCATCGGGTGCACATCGCGGACGGGGAGGTCCTCAATCAGCGTGCCATCCTCCTGCGGGCGGAGCGTGACATAGCCGACTTCGGTCGCTGCGTCGCGCACGAGACCGACGGCGATCCGACGCAGGCGGTGCACGAAGGGCAATTGCGCGAGCTGCGCGGCGACCGCCGCAGAGGCCGCGTCGGGGTCGCTCGGCAGGTCGGGCGCGAGGACGTAGATATCGACGACGCGTTCGCGGTCACCATCGACCGCCTCGACCTCTGCCGTCAGCGCGCGGGTCAGAGCGCCATCCGGCACCAGCTCCGACAACTGTCCAAGGGTGGAGATCAGGTGGGTCGGACGGCCGTCGAGGGCATAGTCCGCGCTCGCGAAAGGCCTTGATTCGACGTGATACTCGCGCAGTCCCGTGAGTTCGTACTCGCGATAGTGGCGACGCACGAGCACCGACAGCATCGGCTCGGATGTGGGGACACCGTCGATGAGTCGCGCGCCGAGGAAGGAGACGATGCGCTCAGGGATGTCGGCCAGGGCCTCCAAGCGCGCCGTGCGTTCGGGACCCTCCGGCACATTGTCGAGGGCGTGGATTTCGGGTCCAACCTCGGCGAGCACTGCGGATCGCTCGGCGTTGACGGCCGGCTGGTCGAACCACCGGAACCGCACGCTGCGCGCGAGGTCGCCGACGATGGGGAAGCGAAGCTGGGTCGCCAGGACCAGCCGGTCCAGGACAGCGCGGACTGGCTCGGCGAGTTCGGCGGAGGGGACCGGCTCGGTGATCCACTTCTGCAGCAGTGCCGTCGCCATCCGGGTCTCCGGCGCGGAGCGTTGGCCGGCGAGGAAGACACGGAAGATCGCACGCTCCAACTCCGGTGTGCGATCCAAGCCGTCGACGCCATAGTGCCGCAGCACTCGCTGCAGTCGGTCGCGGAATTGCTGCGGGAGGCCACCTCGCTCCGGGTCGAGGCTGCGAAGGAAGGTCTGGAAGTGCTCGCGCGGCGAGTGCACCCGGGTGTCGTCGTGCACGTCCTCATCGGCCGGTCGGTTGCGGCTCAACTCGGCGAAGTCGGCAAACGTGGCGAGCAGTTCGAGCTCCTGCCCGACCTGCGAATCTCCTTCGGACACCAGCTGTTCACGCGCCGCGAGGTAGTCGCGCAGGGCGCTATCTGCCGCGGGCCCCTCAACGTCATAGCCCTTGAGCATGCCGTCAAGGAGTTCGCGGCCTGCGGCCGCGGCGGCTCGGTGATCGGTCGCTGCAGCCCGGGGCAGGTCGAGAACGGCGGTGGCGCTGGGAGCGGCCTCCTCCGCGTCGTTATCGCTGACCGGTTCCAAACGCGCCAGCGGCGCGCCGGTCTCGACTTGCGTGCCGGCCTTGACGAGGAGTTCCTTGACCCGCCCGGCGAAGGGAGCGGGCACAACCGTCTCCATCTTCATCGACTCCAGCACCAGAACCGGCGCGCCGGCGGCCACCTCGTCGCCGACCGAGACCGGCGTTGCGACGACCAACGCCGGAGCCTGCGAGCGAATGACACCACCCTCGTCGCGACTGACCCGGTGCGCGACGCCGTCGACCTCGATCATGTGCACCGGGCCGTGCGTCGCGGTGATGACACGGTAGGTGCGCTCGCCGATGGCGAGGCGAGCGACATACTCCCCCAACCGATTTAGGCCGACCTCGGCCGTATGCAGTTCGCCGCCCGCGTCGATGACGCTGCGGAAGCGGGTCGGGCTGAGGCGATAGGTGGTGACCTTGTAGGAGGCGCCGCGCAGCTTGAGTTCGACGGGTGTGCCGACGGCGTGCTGCACCTGCGGCCTGCCGCCGTGCGCGGTCTCCAGCAGGCGGGCGCGCTCGATGGCCTCCTCGTCCTCATACGCCTCGATGCCGGCGGCGATCAACGCAATCGCGGAATGCGCTTCGCTGACCAGGCCACCCTCGCCGCGGGTCCGGTCGATCCAGCCGGTGTCGGCGCTGCCATCGATGACGGCGGGCTGGTCCAGCAGATCGAGAACAAAACTCTTGTTGGTCGCGCCACCGTCGATGACGACGGTCGTTTCGCGCATGGCGCGGCGCAGCCGGGCCAGCGCCTCGTCGCGGTCACGGCCATAGGCGATGATCTTGGCAATCATCGAGTCGAAGTCGGCAGGGATCGAATCCCCTTCTCCCACACCAGTGTCCACGCGGATGCCGGGACCATTGGGGAAGTCGAGCAGGGCGATGCGACCCGGCGCGGGGGCGAAGTCCCGGTCGGGGTCCTCGGCGTTCAGGCGCGCCTCGACGGCATGGCCCTTCTCGGCCGGCTTGTCCCCGGTCAGACGCTCGCCGCCGGCGATCTTGATCTGCAGCTTGACCAGATCGGTGTCGGTCGTGACTTCGGTGATGGGGTGTTCGACCTGTAGCCGGGTGTTGACCTCGAGGAAGGCGAAGGTGCCGTCATCGGGCTGGAAGAGGAACTCGACGGTGCCCGCTCCGGCATACCCCACGGCGATGGCGAGCCGCTCGGCGCTCTCCTTCAAGACAGTCGCCTGCTCCGGCGTCATGACGACGGAAGCAGACTCCTCGATGACCTTCTGGTTGCGCCGCTGGACCGAGCAGTCGCGCACGCCGATCGCCCAGGCGCTGCCCTGCCCGTCGGCGATGACCTGCACCTCGACATGCCGAGCGCCAGTGACGAGCTTCTCCAGGAAGACCACGCCGGAGCCAAAGGCGCGCTGCGCCTCGTCGCGGGTCAGTTGGTACGCCGCGGCCAACTCCTCATCGGAGTTCACCTTGCGGATGCCGCGGCCGCCGCCCCCCGCGGTGGCCTTGAGCATGAGGGGATAGCCGATCTCGGCTGCGCTGGCTTGCGCTTCCTCGAGGGTGTCGACGCCGCCGCGGCTCCACGGCGCGACGGGCACGCCGACCTCCTCGGCGATCAGCTTGCTGCCGATCTTGTCGCCGAGTTTGCGCATGGCCTCCGGGCTCGGCCCGATGAAGGTGACGCCGATCCGGGCGCAGAGCTCCGCGAACTTGGGATCCTCGGCGACGAAGCCCCAGCCGACCCAGGCGGCATCGGCGCCGGTTTCTTGCAGCGCCTTTTCGAGCAGGTCGTAGTTCAGATAGGGCCGCTCGCTCGCGGGGCCGAGGTTGTAGGCGATATCGCTCTCGCGCACGAACATCGCGGCCTTCTCGCCGTCGACGTGCAGGGCGATCACCTGGATCTGGTGGCCATCCGGCGATTCGGCGTTGAGGTCACGCACGGCGTGGATGAGGCGCATTGCGGCCTCACCGCGGTTGACGATGGCGATTCTCGAGAACATCCAGGCGGCCTCTCGGGGTGAATTGCGGCGGTCTGTTCCAGACTAGTGGCGTGCATCACAGGGCGCGGTGTTGGTCCGGCTATCGGTGGATCGGGCCGTCCGTGGCGCGCAGCCGCTCGCCGGCGCCGCCCCAACGCAGGGCAATGATTTCGGCGGCGATGCTCACCGCCGTCTCCTCAGGGGTTCGAGCGCCCAGATCGAGCCCGATCGGGCTGGAGAGCCGCGCGAACTCCTCCTCGCTCAGGCCGGCCTCCAGCAGCCGGGCACGGCGATCGTCGTGAGTGCGCCGGGAACCCATCGCCCCGACATACGCCACCTCTAGGCGAAGCGCGACCTCCAGGACGGGCACATCGAACTTGGGGTCGTGCGTCAGCACGCAGATGACACTGCGCTGATCGACGGCTCCGGCGGCGACCTGGTCGACGAGATAGCGGTGTGGCCACTGCACGACGACCTCGTCGGCCGCCGGGAAGCGGCTGTGCGTGGCGAAGACCGGGCGGGCATCGCAGACGGTCACGCGGTAGCCGAGGAAGGAGCCGACCTTCGCGACGGCGGCGGCGAAGTCGATGGCGCCGAACACGAACATCCGCGGCTTGGGGGCGAAGGAGTTGACGAAGACCCGCATGCCTTCGCCGCGCCGCTCGCCGTCCGGGCCGTACTCGAGGGTGTCGCTGCGACCCGCCGCGAGCAGGCCGAGCGCGTCCTCGAAAACCGCGTCCGAGGAGCGCGCCGACCACAGATCCGTATGCCGTTCGTCCCCCGGTTCGATGATGACCCGCTGCCCGATGTGCGTGGGGTCGGGGTGCGCGACGACGGTCGCGACGGCGATCGGCCGTTCCGCCTCGATCGCCTCGACGACCGCACTGAGTCCGGGGAAGCTCTCGCGAGACACTTCCTCGACGAAGACATCGAGAATGCCGCCACAGGTCAACCCGACGGTGAATGCGTCATCATCGCTGACGCCATACCGTTGCAGCACAGGGGTTTTGGACGCGATGACCTCCTGACCGAGTTCGTAGACCGCGCCTTCGACGCAGCCGCCGGAGACCGACCCGACGACGCTGCCATCGGTCGCAACCATCATCGCGGCGCCGGGTTCGCGCGGAGCCGATTGGAAGGTCGCGACGACCGTCGCCAGGGCGACGCTCTCCCCCGCTGCCCATCGCGTATGCAGTTCGTCCAGGATGTCACGCACTGCCGATCACCTCGCTCAGCTCGTGGAAAGTCGCCAGCGAATGCCCGGCGAGGAAGTCGTCGCAGTGCGGAAGGGCAGCGGCCATGCCCTGCTGGACCGGCGCATAGCCGTCCTTGCCACGATGGGGATTGACCCAGATGACGCGATGCGCCAGCGTGCGCAATTGCCGCACCTGTTCGCCCAATGCCTCCGGTTGGTCGCGTTCCCAGCCATCGCTGACGATGACAACGACCGCCCCGCGCACCGGTCCGCGTCGGCCCCACGCCCGCAGGAAGGCCGCCAGGCCCTCGCCAAGCCGGGTCCCCCCGGACCAGTCGGGCACCACCTCGCCCGCGGCGATGAGTGCGCGGTCCGGATCGCGCACCGTGAGGGCCCGCGTGATGTGCGTCAGCCGCGTGCCGATCGTGAACACCTCCACCGGTCCCCCCGCCTGGACGAAGCGGTGGGCCAGGCGGAGGAAGGCATCGGCATACGCGCTCATCGACCCGCTGACATCGATCAGCAGGATCACTCGCCGCGGTCGGTCGGTGCGGCGACGGTGTCGAATCGGGCCCGGCTCACCGAGCCGCCGCACCTGCTCTCGCAGGGTGGCGCGCGCGTCGATGCGGCCGCGTCGCGCGGCACTCAGCCGCGGCGACGTCCGCGTCGGCGCATGGACGGGTATGGCAGCGAAAAGCCTTGCCAGCGCGTTCCGTTCGCGTTGGCTGAGGCGGGCGATATCGCGGTGGCGCAGGACTTCGGTGGCACTGGCCATGGCGGTGACGAGATCGTCTTGGTCGCTATCGTCGGCCGCTGGATCGGCATCCTTCTCGATTTCCGCATAGGGCTGGTTGTGCACTGGCGGCGGGGCGGGGAGCAGGCGAGCGAGCTCGCCGCCGAACCACGCTTCATACACCTGATCGTGGCGGGCGAGGTCGTCCTGCGAGGCGCAGAGCGTCGCCCGGCCGGCGACGAGCACCGCCCACGGATCCGTGATGTCAAGGGCGCGGACGGCCTCGAGATAGCCGCGTTCGCGATCAGCCGTGACCCGCACGCCGGCCGCCCGCACCGCCCGCGCAAAGGCGAGCAAGATGGCATCCGGGGGGTTCACTACGGGTGTGGTCATCGCGCCAGGATCCGATCCAGGGCGGCGCGAACTTTCTGGGCGTCCTCGCGGTGCTTGACGGCGACTCCCAGTGTGGCAGCAGCGGTTTCGAGGTCGAGGCGGCCGCCGAGTTCACGCAGCGCTCGCGCCCAATCGAGGGTCTCGGCAACACCGGGCGGCTTGATGAGACCGGGCTCCTGCCGGACCGCGTGGACGGTGCGAACGAGCTGGTCCGCGAGGTCGGCAGAGACTTCGGGTGCTCGGCTGCGGACGATCGCGAGCTCACGTTCCAGTGACGGATGATCGATCCAGTGATAAAGACAGCGGCGCTTGAGCGCGTCGTGCAGTTCGCGGGTGCGATTGGAGGTGAGGACCGCTATCGGGGGCGTCTGCGCGGTGATGGTGCCGAGCTCGGGAATGCTGACCTGCCAGGTGCTCAACACCTCCAACAGGAAGGCCTCGAATTCGTCATCCGCCCGGTCGATCTCGTCGATGAGCAGAACGCACGGCGCTTGGGTGAGCGCCTGCAGAATCGGTCGGCGGACAAGGAAGCGGTCATCGAAGAGTCCCGCCTCGACGTCGGCCAGATCACCATGTCCCCCAACGGATTCCACCGCACGCAGGTGCAGGATCTGCCGGGGGAAATCCCAGTCGTAGAGCGCCTGGCTCGCGTCGATCCCCTCATAGCACTGCAGCCGGACCAGGGGTATGCCGAGGCCCTCCGCGAGTGCCTCCGCGAGCGCTGTCTTGCCGGTCCCGGGTTCGCCTTCGAGCAGCAGAGGCCGGCCTAGGCGCAAGCCGAGCCAGCCGATCGTGGCCAACTCGTCGTCGACGACATAGCCGGTGTCGCGCAGAGTGGCGGCGAGGGCAGCTGGGTCTGGTAGGTCGCTGGCCGGGTCCATGGGGTCAGCATCCCCCATCCACGGCGCTCAATGGCAGGAGGCGATGCCGTCGCGGACGAAGGTGGCGACCTCGGGGTGCTTGCTCAGCAGCTGTCGGGAGTGATCGGCGGTCTCGACGTCGAGGGTCTGCGCCTCGCCGCCGGCCGCGTCCACCGCATCGATAACCGCATTTGCATCGCGGACGATCGGCGGATTCTTGGTCTCCCAGGCGACCCAGGTGTTGGGCACGACCTTCTTCAGAGCGTCGCCGCGCACCTCACCCGTGCTGTCCCCAGAGAGCAGGACCGGGGAGATCGAGACGACCGCGCACGGCTGCGGGCTGAGGTCCGGGAGGGCGGCATACACGACGGAATTGCCCATCGAGGAGGCGACGAGCACAACCTCGCTCGCCCCGGCGGCGCGTTCCTTGGTCGCCGCGGCGACCAGATCGGCCGGCTCCTTGGTCAGGCTGGGGGTGCCCGGCGAGGAGCCCCGGCCGCGGCGGTCGAAGAGGAGCACGCGAGCGCCGGTGTCGGTGCTGGTCTGGGCCGCCCAGGGCAGCCAATCGCAGATGGTTTGCGTGGCGCCGTGGCGCAAGATGACAACGGTTTTCGCTGTCGCAGAACCGGTTTCGGCGGCGCCCAGAGTGAAGCCGTCGGCTGCTGCGATGGTGGTGCGGCGGGCCGCGGCGAGGGTCGTGGCGTCGAGATCAGCGCACTGTTCGGCCAGTCCGGTGTCTGCGGGGACGGTCTTGCTCACCCCGCGCCAGGCGGTCAGGCGCAGCGCGAGGATGGCGACGATGCCGAGCGCGAAAGCGACCATGAGGATCGCCACGGCGCGCCCGATGATCAGGTTCTGGCGAGAGACTGGCGGTTCGGACGGCATACCCGCTGACTTTAGGTGGTGATCGTGCGGGCTCTCGCCCGCAGATCGGCGACCCGCAGGAGCGGCGAGGGAACCGGCGGCTGGCAGACTGCGTCGCAGCACCAACCGACGCGGGGGGCGCCGGGCCAGCCAACGGCATACGTCCTCCGCAACAGCCTGCCCGAGAAGGAGACCTGGCCGATGGCCAAGCCGAATATCAGCCCCGTGACCACGCCCGGCACCAGCACGCGCCTCGGCGGCGCCCTTGGGGGCAAGTTCACGGGTGCGCTCAAGAGTGTGGTGGTCATCGGCGTGCTCGCCGCGATCGTCATCACCTTGCTCAATGTCGTGCGCACGGTCGCCTCGCCGGCCGATGAGGTGGCCGTGCACAAGGGCGGCGGCATCATCGAGGCGCCGAACTCCAAGGGCTGTGTCGCCGCGAACTCCCGCGAGATCCGGCGGCCGGGCGACAAGTACTACTGGTATCCGGCTTCGCAGCGGACTTACAACTTCACCGGCGGCGAGGGCGCGGACCACGGGCCGTTCTCGGTGGTCTCGAAGGACTACCAGCCGCTGGACGTGCCGGGGTCGGTTGAGTTCACGCTTAATGTCGACTGCGAGGTGCTGACCCGCTTCCACGACGCGATCGGCAACCGCTATGGGGCGTACTACACCGGCTCTGACGAGTGGAGTGAGACGCCGCGCGGTTGGCAGACCATGCTCGACCTCTACTTCGGGCCGGCTCTCGACGCGACGCTGGACCGGGTGGCGAAGAAGTACACGTGGAAGGAGCTGTATGCCGACCCCACGATCAAGGACGAGATGAACCGCGCCGTCAACGAGCAGCTCGCCGCGCTGATTCAGCAGAAGATGCCGGGCGAGGATGAGTTCTTCAAGGGCTTCTCCGCGCTGATCCAGCAGCCGCAGCCGGCCGAGACGCTGGTGCAGGCGCTCGGCGACGAAGAGGCCGCAAAGGCGCAGGCAGCAGCGGCAAAGGCCAAGGCGGTTGCGGACGCCGAGACGCAGCAGGCCAAGGCGGTGGCGGACGCGGAGGCGGCCAAGAAGGCGGCCGAGGCGCAAGTCGCGGTCAAGGAGGCCGAGGCCAAGATCGCCAAGCTGGAGGCGCAGATTCGCGAACAGGAGATCGAGCCCTTCGGCACCGTGCGCGACTACAACAACTGGCTGGCGATCCAGCGCGGGCTGAACCCCTACCAGCCGACCTATGGCGGCTCGGTGCTCGCGCCCGGCTCCACGCCGACCCCCTAAGCCTCGATCCACCGATCGACTTGGCGCGGTGTGGTGATCCGGCGCGTCGGAACATGAGAATGCCCCTGTGCTGAAACAGAATTGGAGTTCTTCAGGCTTCAGTTCCGTCTC
>JAIUPO010000005.1 GCA_020160805.1 Actinomycetota bacterium
GTGACGGGTCTTGTGCCCACAACATGACCAGCCTGCTCCATGCGATGGGAAGGTCTCCCGACTCTTAGCCTCGATCCACCGATGGGCAGGGTGGCAGGCGCACCTCGTCGGGAGCCCTCCGGGTCAGGTTGGTCCACAGCGCGACGTGCGAGTCCGCGTTGCTGGTGGTCATGTCGTCCCACAGTCGGTCACGAATCGGGATCGTTTCGACGGCGACGAGCAGGCGAGCTGCGTCGCGATCAGACAACGGCCGAGCGTCGGCGTGGAACTTCTGGAGCCGCCCAACGGCCCACTTGGCCTCGGCGCGTGGCGTCCTTGTCTCGGCGGCTTCCCGAACCTCGGGTAACAGCTCCGCGACGGGCTCCCGGTCACCGACCAGCGATGACGCCAACGCCTCGCGGCTGGCGGCGGGCCGCGGGCGGCCGGTCAGGGTCATCTCGGCAGCGACGTATTCGCGTGCCGCTTGGGCTGAGGGCCGGACGCACCCAGGTAGTAGTCGTGCCAGTCGGAGTCGTTCGCCCACACCATGAGCGCGGTGTCGATGTCGATGTGTCGAGTCGAGTCGGGGGAGTGAATGGGGAGTCTCATACCTCCTAGGTGAGCTCCTTGATCCGGCGACGTCGGCCGGTTCCGTTGACACACTGGTGACACACCAACGAAAAACGGCGGCTGACGCTGGAAGACGTCGAAAGACGTTTCCGCAGGTCAGCCGCCGTTTTCGGCAACTACTGACAGAGGGTGAAAACCCCCGGATCAGATGTCGAAGTACATCTCGAATTCGTGCGGGTGCGGGCGGAAGCGGATCGGGTCCACCTCGTTCTTGCGCTTGTACTCGATCCAGGTCTCGATCACGTCCTGGGTGAAGACGTCCCCTTCAAGCAGGAACTCGTAGTCCTCCTCCAGCGCGTCCAGCACCTCGGGCAGCGAGCCGGGGACCTGCTTGATCTCCGCGTGCTCCTCCGGGGGCAGCTCGTAGAGGTCCTTGTCCACCGGCTCCGGCGGCTCGATGCGGTTCTTGATGCCGTCGAGTCCCGCCATCAACTGGGCCGCGAAGGCGAGGTAGGGGTTACACGACGGGTCCGGGATCCGGAACTCGATGCGCTTGGCCTTCGGGGAGGCGCCGGCAATGGGGATGCGGATGCACGCCGAGCGGTTGCGGGCGGAGTAGACCAGGTTGACCGGCGCTTCATAGCCCGGCACCAGACGGTGGTAGGAGTTGACGGTCGGGTTGGTGAACGCGAGCAGCGCGGGCGCGTGCTTGAGCAGGCCGCCGATGTACCAGCGAGCGAGGTCGGACAGACCGCCATAGCCCTTCTCGTCATAGAAGAGCGGCTCGCCGTTCTTCCACAACGACTGGTGGGTGTGCATGCCCGAGCCGTTGTCGCCGAAGATCGGCTTCGGCATGAAGGTCGCAGCCTTGTTGTTGCGCCACGCGGCGTTCTTGACGACGTACTTGAACTTCATCATGTCGTCGCCGGAGTGCAGCAGGGTGTTGAAGCGGTAGTTGATCTCCTGCTGGCCACCGGAGGCGACCTCGTGGTGGCTGCGTTCGACGACGAGCCCGACGTCCTTCATGAGCAGGCAGATCTCGTCGCGGATGTCGGCGAAGTGGTCGACAGGCGACACTGGGAAGTAGCCACCCTTCATGCGCGGCTTGTAGCCGAGGTTGCCGCCCTCCTCGACCTTGCCGGTGTTCCACACGGCGGCCTTGGAGTCGAGGTAATAGAACGACTCATTGGCCGAGGTCTTGAAGCGCACGTCGTCGAAGAGGAAGAACTCCGCCTCGGCGCCGAAGTATGCCGTGTCGGCGATCCCGGTCGACTTCAGATAGGCCTCGGCCTTCGCCGCGATATTGCGCGGGTCCCGGCTGTAAGGCTCGTCGGTGAACGGGTCGACGATCGAGAAGTTCATGATGAGCGTCTTCTCGACGCGGAAGGGGTCGATATAGGCCGTGGCCACGTCCGGCAGCAGCTTCATGTCCGACTCGTGGATCGCCTGGAAGCCGCGGATCGAGGAGCCGTCGAAGGCCTGACCGACCGTGAAGAAGTCCTCGTCCAGGGACTCGGCCGGCACATTGAAGTGCTGCATGATGCCGGGCAGGTCGCAGAAGCGGATGTCGACGAACTTGACGTCCTCATCCTTGATGTAGGCAAGAACGTCGTCAGCAGAGCTGAACAAGGGGGAACCTCCTGATGAGGGTGGATGGGCGCGTGTCGCCGCGCCCGTGCGTCGGGAGCACCCTAGGACGGCCCGATTAACCGAATTTCACCCGCGTGTTTCCGGCGTGTTACGCCCGCCCCCGTCTCATCTGTCGATACGGGGCGCTCGTATGCCGGGCGCCGGCTGAGGTCGCGCACCTCCGGGATCTCTTACCTCGGCCGCCCCGTATGCCGAGCGGGGTTGTTGCACGCGAGCGGGGTTCTCGCCGAGCCGAGCGGGTCTTGTGAACGCGAGCGGCCCTATATCCCCGCTCCCACGCAGAAGACCCGCTCCGCTCGTGGCGAGGGACGAGCTGACCCGGCGAGGCGAGGAAGAGCTGAACCCAGAGTTCGGTTCGGTCGACGATGCGGTGAGTCGGGGTGGCGAGGGACGAGCTGACCCGGCGAGGCGAGGAGGAGCTGAACCCAGAGTTCGGTTCGGTCGACGATGCGGTGAGTCGGGGTGGCGAGGGACGAGCTGACCCGGCGAGGCGAGGAGGAGCTGAACCCAGAGTTCGGTTCGGTCGACGATGCGGTGAGTCGGGGTGGCGAGGGACGAGCTGACCCGGCGAGGCGAGGAGGAGCTGAACCCAGAGTTCGGTTCGGTCGACGATGCGGTGAGTCGGGGTGGCGAGGGACGAGCTGACCCGGCGAGGCGAGGAGGAGCTGAACCCAGAGTTCGGTTCGGTCGACGATGCGATGAGTCGGGGTGGCGAGGGACGAGCTGACCCGGCGAGCCGAGGAGGAGCCGGACCCAGAGTAATTACCGGCCGCGGAGTTGGCGGCGGTCCATGCGGACCCGGTTGGGGTCGATGCCGGCGGGGACGCCTTGACGGATGCCGGGGATGGACTTCAGGCGCTTGTTGACGGCGGACATCTCGTCCTTGGTCAGGCTGCCCTTGAGGCGGCTCAGGTGGCGGGGCAGCTTGCGGGCCTCGATCTGCTCGGCGCCGTCGCCGACATACAACTGGTGGATCGGGACGCCGGGGGCGACGCGGGCGACCTTCTTGACTTCCTTTTCCATCAGCTTCTTGGCGCGCGGCAGCGGGCCCTCACCGATCAGGACCACGCCGGGTCGCCCGAGTGCGCGAAAAACCATGGCAGCATTGGCGATTTCCTGCGGCCGGGCGACATCGGCCGAGACCGGCTCCTGGTCGTAATACCAGCCACGGCGCAGCATCGACAGGGCGCCGACGGTCTGGCCGGCCTTGCCCGCCATCGACCCGAAGGCCGCGCGCTCGCCCCGCCTCGAGAGCGTGATCATGGTGGCGAGCAGCGCGAACGGGGCGCCGACGAAGGCCATATAGATCGGGTGGTCGATCACGAAGCCGATGATCACGAAGAGCGCGAGCACCCCGAAGAAGACGCCGAGCAACCACCACGTGATGCTCGGGTCCATGGCCCGGACCGCGGTGAAGACGGTCTTGATCTGCTTGAACGGGTTGCTGCGCTTCGGCTTGGCTGCCGCGGCGTCCTTCGTGGCCATAGCCCCCAAGGATACGGGGGCGATCAGTCCCCGGTGCGCCCGTTCGCGACCAGCGTGGCGGCCTCCTGCCGGGCCGGCTCGCTCTGCTCGCCCAAATGCGCCAAATGCGGGGGTATGTCGCGGCCCCAGCGCCGCATGGCGCTCGCCCACAGCCGCCCCGCCCGGTACGAGGAGCGGACCAGCGGGCCGGCCATCACGCCCTTGAAGCCGAGCCCCTCGGCATACGAGCTCCAGTGAACGAACTCTTCCGGCTTGACCCACCGGTCGATCGGGTGGTGCAGGGGGGAGGGGCGCAGATATTGCGTGATCGTCAGGATGTCGCAGCCGGCGTCGTGCAGGTCACGGATCGCCGCCGCGATCTCGTCTTCCTGTTCGCCCATGCCGAGGATGAGATTGGACTTCGTGACCAATTCGGCATCGCGCGCCATCGTCAGGACCCGCAGCGATTTGTCGTAGGTGAAGGCCGGCCGGATCCGTTTGAAGATGCGAGGCACCGTCTCGAGGTTGTGGGCGAAGACCTCAGGACGCGCATCGAAGACCTGTCCGACGAGTTCGGGCACGGCGCCGAAGTCGGGCGGCAAGATCTCGACACCGGTGTTCGGGTTGAGCGCGTGGATCTGGCGGATGGTCTCGGCATACAGCCAGGCCGCGCCATCGGGCTGGTCGTCGCGGGCGACGCCAGTCACCGTGGAGTAGCGCAAACCCATGGTCGCCACGGACTCGGCCACCCGCCGCGGCTCGTCGCGGTCCAGTGGCGCGGGCTTGCCGGTCGCGATATCGCAGAAGTCGCAGCGCCGGGTGCACGTGTCGCCGCCGATGAGGAAGGTCGCCTCGCGGTCCTCCCAGCACTCAAAGATGTTGGGGCAGCCGGCCTCTTGGCAGACCGTATGCAGGCCTTCGGACTTGACCATCGAGTGGATCTGCGTGAACTGCGGCCCCATCTTGGCCGTGGTCCGGATCCACGACGGCTTGCGCTCGATGGGCGTCTCGGCGTTGCGGGCCTCGACGCGCAGCAGCTTGCGGCCTTCGGGGGCGATCGTCACCCACCCAGCGTACGTCGGGCGGCGGGGCGCGCCCAGCCACAGGCTCCTGCCAGGGGGATGTCGAACCGACAACGCAGACATATGCCGCGCCTACTTCGCCATCAGGTCGCGTCCGCATCGTGATGGGACCGGCGAATCCTCGCCGGACGCCAACTCAGAAGGAGACACCTCATGGCACGCAAGAGCACCCTCATCACCAGCGCCGTCGGCGCGGCCGCCGGCCTCGTCCTCGCGGGCGGCGCCGTTCTGTCGGCGAATGCCGCCGAGAATTCGCCAGCCGCCACCGCCACGTCGTCGTCTGCGACGGCGCCCACCGTGCAGCAGGGCGGTTCGACGCAGACCCAAGGTCGCGCCGTCGGTCAGTCCGGGCAGCAGGGTCAGGGTGGCCCGATGGGTGGCTCGCAGGACACCCCGGTGACCGGTGACGAAGCCGACAAGGTCATCGCAGCCGTCAAGGCCAAGGACGCAACCGCCTCGATCACCGAGGTGCGCAAGGATCCCGACGGGTCGTATGACGCGCTCGGCACCAAGGATGGCGCGCCCGTCTTCTACGAGGTCAGCGCCGATCTGAGCACCGTCACCGAGAACACCGGCGGCCCGATGGGCGGTCCGGGTGGACACCAGGACGGCCAGGCACCCGGCCAAGTGGGCCAGGGCGGTCCGGCTGGGCCGGGCGCGCCCACGGGCGGCACCCTCGACCCCAACACGGCCACAAGCTCCGCAACGACGGGCGCCTGACCCGCCACGGGCGCCCGCTATAAGGCGCCGGGAGGTCGTCAGGTTCGCCCCGGATCGTGAGTTTGACGTGACGATCCGGCGCCGAACCTGACGACCTCGACGGCTTTCCAGGGGGCGCAACCACGAAACTCAGTCCAGGACGGCGCTCAGGTGCTTCTCGGCATACGGCAGCAGGTCGGCGACGGCGATCCGGCGCCCGGCCTCCTGGCTGAGGGAGGAGACGCCGGCATCGGCGATGCCGCACGGGATGATCACCTGCGCCCATGACAGGTCCGGGTCGGCGTTCAACGCGAAGCCGTGCATGGTGACGTTCTGGCTCACCCGCACCCCGATCGCGCCGAGTTTGCGGTCGGGCCCGCGGTCGTCGGCGAGACGCCATACCCCGCTGCGCCCCTCGACCCGGGTGACGGCGACATCGAACTCGGCGCACATGCCGATCATCGCCTCCTCCAGCCGCCGAACGTGGGCGACGACGTCGACCGGCGTGGGCAGGGTGAGGATCGGATAGCCGACGAGCTGCCCCGGCCCGTGCCAGGTGATCTTGCCGCCGCGATCGACGTCGATGACCGGAGTGCCGTCCACCGGCCGCTCTAGGGGGAGGGTGCGCTTACCCGCGGTGTAGACGGCGGCGTGCTCCAGCAGCAGCGTGGTGTCGGGGAGTCTGCCGGCGACGACCTGGGCATGGACCTCTCGTTGGTGAGCCCAGGCCTTCTCGTAGTCGACGAAGTCCGGGTCGAACCCGAGATGCTCGAAGCGCATGAAGCCACCGTATGCCGTCTCGCCGGGTTGTCGGAGGCGCCGGTTAGGGTTGCCCCACCGATTCCGCAAGCCCGGCAGGGGGATATGGCGTGGCCTTCGCGACTCTCAACTGCTTCTCTGATGTACTCGAAGTCGGTATCACGCTCAATGTCGTGTTGCCCCAGGCGACGCGCGAGCAGATTGGCGTGGATAGCCTCGATTCTGCGGCGCCGGCCGGCGACCCGCCTCTCCTCTATCTCTTGCACGGCCTGTCCGACGATCACTCGGCGTGGATGCGTTACACCAGCATCGAGAGGTATGCCGCGGAGCGCGGCATCGCGGTCGTGATGCCGGCCGTCGGGCGCAGTTTCTATGCCGACGAGCGTCTCGGGCATCCCTACTGGACCTTTGTCAGCGAAGAGCTCCCGCGGCTGGTACAGACCTTTTTCCGGGTCAGTGATGATCCCGCGCGCACCTTTGTGGCCGGCCTGTCGATGGGTGGTTATGGCACCCTGCGGCTGGCGCTGACGCACCCGAGAAGGTATGCCGCGGCGGCCTCGCTGTCCGGGGTGGCCGACATCCGCACCCTGCTGGCCCGCCCAGAACGTGCGGAGATTGTTCGGCGGGTCTTCGACGGCGCCGTGGTACCCGATGAGGATCCCGTGCAGCTGCTGGCCGCGGCCGACCCGGCGACACTGCCTCCTTTGTGGATCGGTTGCGGCACCGAGGATCTGCTGATCGAGAGCAATCGGACGTTCGTTGAGCAGGCGCGCGCCGCCGGAGCGACGGTGACCGCCGATTTCCGGGCCGGCGACCATGCCTGGCAGTTGTGGGACGACCAGTTGCCGGACGTCCTGGACTTTTTCGTTGCCTCGATGGAAAGGGATTCCGTATGAGCAGCCCAGCACCCGAGGCCCCACCCACGCCTCGACGCAGTGCCCGGCCCCGATGGCTAGCCGCGCTCGTGGCGCTGGTCTGGCTCGTGCTAGCCGGCGTCGGTGGTCCGCTCGTCGGACGGTTGGCTGAGGTCCAGAAGAACGACAATGCCTCCTTCGTGCCGGCCAATGCTGAGTCGACCAAGGTCGCGAACTTCCTGGCGAAAGCCAGCGACACCAATGACTTGCCCTATCTGATCGTCCTCGAGGCGCCTCAGAAGCTCTCCGAGGCGCAGCTTGGCGTCGCGGCCCAGCTGAAGGAGGAGTTGCCGAGCCTGCCGCTGGCCGCCCTGGGTGCGGGCCGCACGATTGGGGAGTTTGTCGGTAGCCCTGGTGCCGGGCCGATTCCGAGCGCTGACGGCAAGGCCGCCCTCATCATCCTCAATCTCGACAGCGCCAAGGCCGACAACACGATCGCCGGGACGACGCCGATGTATGAAGCGGCCCTGGAGATCCGCTCGGTTCTGGAGGAGCGACTCGCCGCATCGGGTATGACCGGATATCTCGCCGGCCCGGGCGGGCTTCTCGCGGACTTCGTGACCGCGTTCGAGGGCATCGACGGGGTCCTGCTCGGCGTCGCGCTCGTGGTCGTCCTGGTCATTTTGTTGATCGTCTATCGCAGTCCGATCCTGCCTTTTGCTGTGCTGCTCAGCGCACTCTTTGGCTTGTCGGTCGCCGCTCTTGCGGTCTTCCCACTGGCCAAGGCAGGCGCGATCGATCTGTCCGGCCAGTCGCAGGGGATCATGTTCATCCTCGTGGTCGGCGCGGCAACCGACTATGCCCTGCTGCTGGTCAGCCGATATCGCGAGGCGCTGCACGACACGGATTCGGCGTGGGTCGCGTTGCGATCGGCATGGCGCGGTGCCGTCGAACCGATCCTCGCCAGCGGGGCAACAGTCATCCTCGGTTTGCTCTGCCTAATGCTCTCCGATCTCGGCAGCACGGCCGGCCTCGGCCCGGTCGGAGCCCTAGGCATCGCCGGCGCCATGCTGGCGACCCTGACCTTCCTGCCGGCGATCCTCCTGCTCATCGGTCGCCGGGTCTTTTGGCCGGCCGTCCCGAAACTCGACCACGCCCACCTCGAAGACGCGATCGACCGACGCGGCATCTGGGGGCGGGTGGCCCGGATGGTCGGTGAGCATCCGCGCCGGACCTGGGTTCTCACCTTGGCTGGTCTGTTGGCATTTGCTGCCTTCCTGCCGACCTTCAAGGCCGACGGCGTCTCGGCAGACGAACTCTTCCTCACCGACACCCCGTCTGTCGCCGGCAATGCGGCCCTGGCCCGGCACTTCCCGGCCGGATCGGGTGCTCCCGTGCAGGTCGTCGTCCCGCAGGCCAAAGCCGACGCGGTGCTCGAGCGGCTGCGGACCGAAGAGGGGCTCGCCGAACCGATGATCGGGCTGGCGCCCGGCACCCCGGTGGTGCCGGTCGACGGTCAGGTGCTGGTGCAGGCGACGCTCACCGTCGCCTCGGACTCGCCGCAGGCGACCAAGATCGTCGAACGGCTGCGCAGCGACCTCGACGCCGTCAGCCCGGAGGCGATCGTCGGCGGCAACACCGCGGTCAGCCTCGATGTGCTCAACGCCACCGAACGGGACCTCAAGGTCATCATCCCCGCGATCCTGATCGTGATCTTCCTCGTCTTGGCCTTGCTGCTGCGGGCGATCGTGGCGCCCTTGCTGCTGGTGATCGCGAACGTCATCTCGTTCGCCACAACGATCGGGGTGGCGGCCCTGGTCTTCAATCACCTCTTCGACTTCCCGAACTCCGATCCAGCGACTCCGCTGTACGGCTTTGTCTTCCTCGTCGCGCTCGGCATCGACTATTCGATCTTCCTGATGACCCGGGTGCGCGAAGAATCCGTCCGCCGCGGCACCCGACGGGGGATCCTCGTCGGGCTCGCCGTCACCGGCGGGGTCATCACCTCGGCCGGGATCGTGCTGGCCGCGACCTTCTCCTCGCTCGCCGTGCTGCCGCTGATCTTCCTGGTGCAGATCGGCTTCATCGTCGCCTTCGGGGTCCTGCTCGACACCTTGATCGTCCGGTCGCTGCTGGTGCCTGCGTTGTCGTATGACGTGGGCTCGCGGATCTGGTGGCCCTCGCGGTTGGCTCGTGAATCGGAGCCGGAGTGAGTGATCGGATCGGGATCGGGGTCTGCATCCTGCCGGATGCGCCGTGGTCGGAGGTTGTGGACACTTGGCGTGCCGCTGAGGATCTCGGCTTCGATCATGCGTGGACCTACGACCACCTGACCTGGTCGGGCCTGCCCGACCACGCCTGGTTTGCCGCCTTCCCGACACTGGCCGCAGCGGCGGGCGTGACCTCGCGCATCGGCCTGGGCACCTTCGTGTCCTCGCCGAACACCCACCATCCGGCACAACTGGTCCGGGAGGCCTTAAGCCTGCACGATCTCAGCGAGGGCCGATTCCTGCTCGGTATCGGCGCGGGCGGCGACACCGACGCAAGCGTCGCCTGGCCGGGCGCGACGATTGGCGAGCGCTCCGCACGCTTCCGCGAGTTCACCGCGATCGTGGGGGAGTTGCTGCGGAGCGATGGCGTGGGCTTCGACGGCACCCACTACCGCTTCGAGCGGGCGGGCAGCTTGCCCGGTCCGCCGAACGCGGAGGGGCGGATCGGCATACCCCTGCTCGTGGCGGCCAATGGACCCAAAGCGCTGGCACTGGCGGCCCGCGAGGGCGACGGCTGGATCACCTATGGCGGCAAGGCCAGCACCGATGCCGCATGGTGGGAACTGGTGGCGGGAGCGGCCGAGCGCATGGACCAGACCCGCGCGTCGGCCGGTCGCTCGCGCCCGCTGCGTCGCATCCTCGGGCTCGACTCCGCGCCCACTTATCCCTTCGGCGGCGTCGACCTCTTCGAAGATGCCGTCGGCCGGGCGGCGGCCCTCGGCTTCACCGACGTCGTGTGCACCTGGCCGCGGACGAGCCCGCCGTATGCCGGGTCGCCCGACACCGTCCGCCGAGTCGCCGCGCGCCTGCTGTAGACCCCGCGCGTCGAGTCGCCGCGCGCCTGCTGTAGACCCGCCCGCCGAGTCGCCGCGCGCCTGCTGTAGACCGCCCGCTCGCCGCTCAGCCCCGTCCCGCCCGCCGCCGCCAACTCTGCCCCGCCCAAGAAGGCATGTCGAGTTCGGGAAACACGCCCAGGTGTGGGGTGGTTCGTCGGCGTGTTTCCCGAACTCGACCGGCGGAGAGTGGCTGTGGATAACTTTCGGCGGATTTCGCCGGCTTGGGGGAGGGTGGGATGGACGGCGCGAGGGGCGCGCCGTCGGTCCGGAGGAGGTCAGGGTGGCCGAGTTGATCGCTGGGTACCGCTTGCGTGTCGTGAGCCCGCCGCACCTGACGCCGCCACGGCTGACCGGAACGCGGCTGCGCGATGGCGTCCGCGTGGGCGCCGTCAGCTATCCGCTCGCCGATGACCTGGCACACGGCGACCTGGCAAGCGACCACCTGGAACGCGAGGGCGTCGCGTGCGAGGCCGGGATGGCACTCGGGGGATGCATGACCGACATACGACGGGCTCTTGCGGTGCTGCAAGAGCTCAGGCCGGCCGGGGTGCTTGTCCCCGACGAAGCGGTCGAGGTCGACGGGGGCGTGGCGCTGATTTATGCCGAGCCGCCCCGGCACACCCTCGCGGAGCTGCTCGAGCGCGGTTCGCTCGCCGCGGCCGAGATCGTCGGCGTCCTGATCGGCGTCATGCGTCCGCTCTCGCACTTGGCCGAGGCGGGATTGCCCCATCCGGGTGTGCGCGCGGACGGGCTTTGGCTGACTGCCGAGGGCGAAGTCGTGCTCGGTGATGCCGGGCTCGCCGGAGCGTCGTTGACGCAGTTGTCCGTTGTCGGCGCGACCCTCGCGCTCGCCGAGTCATTGCTCTGCGATGTCGCGCCGTCGACGACGGCGGTCGCTCGCCTGGGACTGGATGCAGCCGACTCGGGCCGTCGAGAGTTGGCGGAGGAGGTCGTCGGCCTGAGGGCGGCGTATGAGGCAGGCTTGCTGGAACAGGCCCTGGATTTGGGCGCCCGGTTGCGCGACTACATGGAGCCCGAGTCGCTCACTATGCCGGCCGATTGGCAGCGGGCGGGGGAGGATCTCGCGGGCTTACTGCGTGCCCGGGCCGTGGCCGACCGACCTGATCAGCAGTCAACTCGGTGGCCGGGCGCCCGCTTCCGATTCACTGCGCCACGCCGAGCATCCGGCATCACCGCGCCGGCTTCGCCGGCTGACGGTGGGCAATCGGGCCCGCGCGAGAGTGCAGCGCACGTCATGCCGGCCCAGGCACCCACGGAGTATGCCGCCCTCGATACGGATGCTCGGACGTCATCGGCCCGTGCGTCGGAGGCTCTGGACTCGGACGCTATGGATGCCGCGGCGCTCGCCACCGACGGGCTCGAGTCGGACGGGCACGAACCCAGCGTCGAATGTGTCGACCACAAAATCGTCGATTACGGCCCAGAGTGGGACGACCTGGCAAGTCCGTCGCGCCTACGAATTCCCAGCCTTCGAAGCCCCCGGCCCGAACGGGTGCGCGAAGGAAGGGCGCCCTCTGGCCGAAGCGTGCCGAAGACGCAGGTGTCTCGGCGCGCGGGTGCCCGCAGAGGCGGCACGGGTGGCGGGGGTCGGGCAAGCGGACTTCTGAACAGGGCACCTGGACGATCCGGTGCGCACCCGGCGCGCCGGCGCCGCAGCGCGGTGCACCCGACGCCGCCCGCCCAGCGGATTGTTCACGCATGGCAGAGCCTAGGAAATGCCCCGCTTAGGTACCTTCCGATGCTGCTCATCGCTCTGCTGGTGAGCACCCTGGGCACGGTGGGCGTAGTCAAGCTCGTGGACGGCGGTGAGCACGCCGCGACGGCCAGCGGTGTCGTGACCCGTTCACTCGACGCGTCGGCCTCGTCCACGGCGCCCACCAGTGGACCTCGCGAGGTCGAAGCACGACCGGAAACGCCCGGATCGCCGGCTTCGGCGAGTGGGCGATCAGAGTCGCCTGCTCCCCGCCCGCGCGCGACTCAGCCCGTCAGGGACCTCAGCGGTCCGTTGACCGATCCCGTCGGCCTCGTCCAGACCCTGTCGGACCTGCGGGCGCGCGCCTGGCGTGAACTCGATCCCGCGAGGGTGGCTGAGGTGGACCAGGCCGAGTCGGCGATCTATCGCGCCGACTTGGCTGCCATCCAGCAAGCCCGCCGCGATCGCCTTCGCTATCGCGGCGTCGCGTTCACCGTCCGCTCGGCGACCGCACGGTCAGTCGGCAAGCCGGGCCATGAGCGCGTCGTCCTGGACGCTGTCGTGGACTCCAGCGCCTTCACGATCACCCCGGAGACGGGGTCGCCAACGCGCGTGGCCGCCAGCGCGGGCGATCGAGTCCGAATGGTCTTGGTCTGGTCAGGGCAGCACTGGCAGGTCGCGGAGATCACCACTCCTGACGCCGCGGGCTAGCCGAGGGCGCGGGTGAGCACCGCCTGGAGGCTGGCGTCCTCATGGGTGAAACCGGACTGCAGCAGCCGCTCCGGCAGGACCCGCTGGCTGGCGAGAATCTCATCCGCGAACTGGCCGAGCACAAGCCGCAGACCAAGCCGCGGAGCGGGCAGCAGGGCGGGGCGGTGCAGCATACGCGCGACCGCGGTGGCGACCTCACGCTGGCGCGGGGGCTCGAGGCCCACGAGGTTGACCGGGCCCGTGATGTCGGGACGGTCGATCAGATGCACCAACGCGCGCACCTCGTCCCGGAGCGAGATCACGGGCCAGAACTGCCGACCCGAGCCAAGCGGACCACCCGCGCCGAGCCGGGTCGCACGCACCAGGGGGGCCAGCGCGCCACCATCGCGCGTCATGACCAGCCCGGTCCGGGCGAAGGCGACGCTCCCGCCCGCTGTGACCCACTCGTCGGCCGCGCCCTCCCACGCGCGCACCACCTCGGCAAGAAAGCCGGTGCCAGCCGGACTCGCCTCGGTCAACAATTCCTCGCCGCGGTCGCCATAAAAGCCCACCGCCGAGCCGTTGACGAGGCGGATCGGCCGGCCGGAGCTGATGATCGCGCGCACGACGGTATGCGTCGCCCCGACCCGCGAGCGCAGAATCTCTGTCTTGTGCTCGGTCGACCAGCGCTTGTCACCGACACCGGCACCCGCGAGATTGACAATGACGTCGACGTCTCCCACAGCAGATGGTTCGAGGACGCCACGGGCCGGGTCCCACGAGCGCTCCGACGGTCCGCGAGGTGCCCGACGCACGAGCGCGATGACCCGATCCCCGCGAGCGGCCAGGGCACGCGAGAGGGCCCCGCCGATGAGTCCGCTGGCGCCGGTGATGGCGATCGTGATCATGGGCGGGGACCTCTCGTGTTCTCGGTTAAGCGCAGCCTCTTACAGACCGAGGGAGGCCTCGAAGCGGCCCTCCTCGAGGCGCTCCTTGACCGTGGTCAGGAAGCGCGCGGCGTCGGCGCCGTCGACGATGCGGTGGTCATAGGACAAGGCGAGGTACATCATCGAGCGGATGGCGATCGTCTCGGCCCCATCGGCATCGATCACGACGGGCTTGCGCACGATCGCGCCCGTTCCCAGCATCGCGACCTGCGGCTGGTTCAGGATCGGGGTGTCGAAGAGCGCGCCGCGGCTGCCGGTGTTGGTGATCGTGAAGGTGCCGCCGGACAGCTCGTCGGGGGTGATCTTGTTGTCGCGGGTGCGTGCCGCGATGTCGGCGATGCCGCGTGCCAGCCCAGCGATATTGAGATCGCCCGCGTTCTTCAGGACCGGCACGATCAGGCCCTTGGGAGTGTCGACGGCGATCGCGAGGTTTTCGGAGCCGTGGTAGACGATCTCCTCCCCATCGATGCTGGCGTTGATCCCGGGGTGGGCCTTGAGCGCTTCGCAGGTCGCGAGGGCGATGAACGGCAGGAAGGACAGCTTGGTGCCTTCGCGCTTCTCGAAGTCGCCCTTGGCGCGATCGCGCAAGCGCGCGACCCTGGTCATGTCGACCTCGATGACGGTGGTCAATTGCGCCGACACCTGAAGCGACTCGACCATGCGCGTCGCGATGATCTTGCGCAGTCGGGTCATCTTCTCGCGCGTGCCGCGGCGCGAGTCGGTCGCGACCGGAGATGTGGCTGCTGGGGCGGCAGCTGGGGCTGCTGCGGGAGCGGGGGCCTCGGCGGGTGCGGGCGCCGCAGCAGCGGCCTTGGCCTTTTCCGCCGCGTCGAGGACGTCCTGCTTGCGGATCCGGCCGCCGATCCCGGTGCCCGTCAACGACGCCAGGTCGATGCCATGTTCCGAGGCCAGTTTGCGCACCAGCGGGGTGACATATGCGGACGCGTCCGACTCCCCGGACGACTCCTCGGCGGGGGCCGCGGCAGCAGCGGGCGCCGAATCGGCCGGTTTCGGGTCGGCAGGCGCCGACGGAGCCGCGGACGCCACGGGTTCTTGAGCCGGAGCTGGCGGGGTGGACTCCTCGGCCGAGGACTCCCCCTTAGGTGCCTCGGACTCCGCGGACGGGGTGGGTTCCTCGGTGCCAGCAGCGGGCTCCTCCGTGGTCGACTCAGCAGCAGCGGGGGCAGCGGGCGCTTGCGACGCCTGCTCTGCCGGGGCGGCGTCGCCGCCACCGGACGTGCTGCCGCCGATGACGGCCAGGTCTGCACCGACCGCGACCGTTTCGTCCTCGCCGACGAGGATCTTGGTCAGAGTTCCGGCCGCCGGGGACGGGATCTCGGTGTCGACCTTGTCGGTGGAGACCTCGAGCAGTGGCTCGTCGACCTCGACCTGATCGCCCTCGGCCTTCAGCCAGCGCGTCACCGTGCCTTCGGTCACGGACTCGCCCAAGGCAGGCATTGTCACCGTCGTGCCGCCCGAGACCTCGCCGCCAGCGCCAGCGGAGGACGCAGCGGGTGCCGCGGCAGGCGCAGCGGCCGGTGTTTCAGGCGCGGCCGCGGGCTCGGCAGCGGCGGGGGCCGGAGCGGGAGCGGCAGCAGGCTCGGGCTCAGCGGCCGGCGCGGCTTCCGCCGCGGGTGCCGAACCACCACCCTCGGACTCATCACCGACAACGGCGAGGTCGGCGCCAACCGGCACGGTGTCGTCCTCACCCACAAGGATCTCCAACAGCACGCCCGCGACCGGCGACGGGATCTCCGTGTCGACCTTGTCCGTCGACACTTCCAGCAGCGGCTCGTCGAGCGCGACCTGATCACCGACGGACTTCAGCCAGCGGGTCACGGTTCCTTCGGTGACGGATTCGCCCAGCGCCGGCATGGTCACACGTTCAGACATGAGTCCTCAGATCTCCTCGGTGCATCGGTTCAGGTGTTGTGGACCACACTCTCATGCATTCCGCCCGCGATTTCCACCAGGGGATCACCCATTGGCGTCTGGGGAAAAGCACGCCGACAGCAGTTGGCCTAAGGCGGTTCGGCTCAAGGCGCGCCCCAGGTCGCCGCCAGGTCGACCAGAGTGGCGACGGCGAAGCCCGTACCGCCCTTGCCGACATGCCCGAAAGGCGCCTCGGTGAGATATGCCGGACCGGCGATGTCCAGGTGCGCCCACGGCACGACGTCGCCGTCCGGGGTCTTGGCGAACTCCCGCAGGAAGAGACCGGCGGTGAGGGCGCCGCCATACTGATCCCCCTTGTGCTGAAGGTCGGCAACTCCGGAGTCGAGCTTGGCGCGCAATTCCTCCGGCAGGGGCAGGGGCCACATCGCCTCACCGGTGGACGCGGCGCTGGCCAGGACCGCCGAACGCAGGCGATCGTCATTGCTCATGACACCGCCAACCTTGGTCCCGAGCGCGATCATGCACGCCCCCGTCAGGGTGGCGACATCAACGATCGCCTCGGCCCCGGACTCGGCCGCCAGGCTCATGCCGTCGGCGAGCACCATCCGGCCCTCGGCGTCGGTGTCGATGATTTCGACGGTGGTGCCGGAGCGCATCGTGACGATATCGCTGGGGCGCTGGGCATTGCCGCCCGGCATGTTCTCGGCGAGGCAGAGATAGCCGCTGACTGCGACCGGCAGCTTGAGAGCCGCCGCCGCCAGCACCGCACCGGCGACCGCCGCGGCGCCGGCCATATCGCATTTCATCGTCAGCATCGAGGCGGCCGGCTTGATGCACACGCCACCGGTGTCGAAGGTGATTCCCTTGCCCACGAACGCGATTCGGCCCGAGGCGCCCTTGGGGGCGTAATGCAGCTCAACGATCCGCGGCGGACGCGAGGAGCCCTGACCGACACCGAGGATGCCGCCGCACTGCATATGCGTGAGCGCCTTCTCGTCGTGGACGACCACCTCGACGGGGACCTTGAGATCCGCGACCCGGCGCTGGACCGCCTCGGCGAAGGTCTGCGGATAGAGCAGGTTCGGGGGAGTGTTGACCAGGTCCCGGGCGTATGCCGTGGCCCCCGCGACGATGCCGGCCCGAGTCAGGGCCTGCTTGGCTGCCTTGTCCTTGGCATCCGATGCCTGGACCAGGAGTTTGCGGACCGAACTCTCGGAGTCGCTGCCCTTGGCGCGGGGGGCCGGCTTGGTCTGCTTGGCGGAACTCTTGTGTGCCGTGAAGGCATAAGCACCGAGCAGTGCGCCCTCCGCGGCGGCCGTGAGCAACGCCGGCGTCGTCGTCGGCAGATCGAGGACCACAACCTCGGCGGACCCCACGGCCCGCAGCGCCGCCCCCGCGCCGAGCCGCAGCGTGTCGCTCGTCGGCTTGGTGGAACCGGTCTTCGGCGCGACACCGGTCAGGACGACCGTTCGGGCGCTCACACCCGGAACCATGGCGACCTTGTGGACATCGTCGACCTTGCCCGTCGCCTCCAGCGCGGCGAGCACGCCCTTGAGATGGGTCACGGTACCGCGGGGCAGGCCGTGCCCCGGCGCCAAGGTGGCGCCGTCGGCGTCGGGCAGGGTGGCGATCACCAGGGCGTCAGCCTTGTGGGCAGCGACGGGCTGGTCGGTCAAGGTCACGGTGGTCACCCCGGCAATCTATGACACCCACGAAGTTCGCCGGGGCTGCTCGCGCCGCCTCATGGCCCGGCACCGCCCATACCGGCTGCACGGCCGGGGCGGTAGCGTCCCTCTATGAGCACCGACGCCCTGCTGCACTCGCCCCTGCACGATCGCCATACCGCCTTGGGCGCGAAGATGGCCGACTTCGGGGGGTGGCTGATGCCGATCGAGTATCCCGGGGGCGGGGTTGTGGCGGAGCACACGGCGGTGCGCGAAAAGGTCGGCATCTTCGACGTCTCGCACCTCGGCAAGGCGCGCGTGAGCGGGCCGGGAGCGGCGGCATATGTCAACGCCTGCCTGACCAACGATCTCGAGCGGATCCACATCGGCAAGGCGCAATACACGCTGTGCTGCAACGAATCTGGCGGGGTCGTCGACGATCTGATCGCCTATCTACGCAGCGACGAAGATGTCTTCCTGATCCCCAATGCGGCCAACACCGCTACCGTTGTCGAGATGCTGCAGGCCGAGGCCCCGACGGGGATCACGGTCGAGAATCTGCACGATCAATATGGCGTCATCGCCGTCCAGGGCACCCTCTCGGACGAGGTGCTCGAATCGCTCGGCCTGCCGACCGGGCATGACTACATGTCTTTCGTCGAGACCGACTGGGAGGGCCTGCCGGTCATCGTGTGCCGCACCGGGTATACCGGCGAACGCGGCTACGAACTCGTGCCGATGTGGGACAACGCCGGTCCGCTGTGGGACACCCTCGCGGTCGCCGTCGCCGAGCGCGGGGGATTGGTATGCGGGCTGGGAGCCCGCGACACGCTGCGCACCGAGATGGGTTATCCCTTGCACGGCAACGATCTTTCGCCGGACATCACCCCCGTCATGGCGGGCTCGGCGTGGGCCGTCGGCTGGGACAAGCCGGCCTTCTGGGGCAAGGCTGCGCTCACCGAGCAGCGGGCCGCCAAGACCTCGCGCCTCTCTCGGGGGCTGCTCGTCACCGGGCGGGGCATCCCGCGCTCTCACTGCGCGGTCATCGATTCCGAGGGCGCATCCGTCGGTGAGGTCACGTCCGGGACCTTCTCGCCGACCCGCAAACAGGGCATCGCGCTGGCCCTGCTCGACCGCTCCGTCGCGCTCGGCGACAGCGTTTCGATCGACGTCCGCGGGCGGGTCGTGGAGGCCGAGGTCGTCAAGCCACCGTTCGTGGAGGTTCAGGTCCGCGAATCATGATCGCCCGCGACTGGTGGAAATCAGCCGTCGTCTATCAGATCTACCCGCGCAGCTTTGCCGACGCCAATGGCGATGGCATCGGTGACCTCCGCGGCATTATCGACCGCCTCGACCACCTCGCCGACCTCGGTGTCGATGTCGTCTGGCTCAGCCCTGTCTATCGCAGCCCGATGGACGACAACGGCTACGACATCAGCGACTACGAAGACATCGACCCTCTCTTCGGCACCCTGGCCGACATGGATGAGCTTGTCGCGCAAGCACATTCGCACGGGATCAAGATTGTCATGGACCTCGTCGTCAATCACACGAGCGACGAGCACGCGTGGTTCGAGGAGTCCCGACGAGACCGCGACAACCCAAAAGCCGACTGGTACATCTGGCGCGACCCGCGTCCCGGCAATACCGGTGGCGAGCCCGGTGCTGAGCCGAACAACTGGGGCTCCTTCTTCTCCGGGAGCGCTTGGGAGTGGGAGCCGCGGCGTGGTCAGTACTTCCTCCATCTCTTCTCGCGCAAACAGCCCGACCTGAACTGGGAAAACCCCGAGGTGCGCCAGGCGGTCTACGCGATGATGAATCGTTGGCTCGACCGAGGCGTCGACGGCTTACGGATGGATGTCATCAACCTGATTTCGAAGCGGTCGTATGACGATGGTCCGGTCCCGCCGGGCCTACTCCACGGCTCCGGTTTCGACCAGGTGGCGTGCGGCCCGCGGCTGCTGGAGTTCCTCCAGGAAATGCATGCTGCCGTCTTCGCCGAGCGCCCAGCTGGGCTGTTGACCGTCGGCGAAATGCCTGGTGTGACAGTCGATCTCGCGGCGGATTACACCGATGCCGCCAATCAGGCACTGGACATGGTCTTCCAGTTCGAACATGTCGAGCTCGACTCCGGGCCGGGCGGAAAGTGGGATTTACGCCCTCTGAAGCTCAGCACTCTCAAGGCGTCGCTCGGGCGCTGGCAGGCTGGGCTCGCGGAGCGCGGCTGGAACAGCCTCTACTGGGACAACCACGACCAGCCGCGAGCGGTCAGCCGCTTCGGCGACGACTCCCCGGCATACCGTGTGGACTCGGCCAAGGCGCTGATGACGGTGCTGCACCTGCATCGGGGCACGCCCTATGTCTACCAAGGCGAAGAGCTGGGTATGACGAACTATCCCTTCGGGGCGATCGCGGACTTCTCCGACCTGGAGTCGGTCAACCACTTCCACGAGGTGGTTGGCGCCGGCGCCGACCCGGAGCAGGTGCTTGCCGCGCTGCGCACCAAGGGCCGCGACAATGCGCGGACGCCGATGCAGTGGGATGACTGCGACCAGGCGGGTTTCACCACCGGTACGCCCTGGCTGGCGGTCAACCCCAACTATCGGCAGATCAATGCCGCGGCGCAGCGCGACGATCCAGAGTCCGTCTTCGCGCACACCAAGGCCGTCATTGCGCTGCGGCATGCGGATCCTGTTGTCGCATATGGTGATTTCACGATGCTGCTGCCCGATGACGAGCGTGTCTATGCCTTCGAGCGCCGACTGGACGGTGCGCGCTTGCTGGTCGTGGCGAATCTGTCGAGCGACGATTCGGTGCCTGCCCCGGTGCCCGAGCTGGCGGAATGGGCAGCCGCGGAGGTCGTGCTCGCGAGCGGACCAGGCGCCGACGCAGCGGACGGCGAGATCGTGCTCGGCCCGTGGCAGGCGCTCGTCCTGCGACGCTGAGGGGAACGAGACGAGGTCAGCTCGGCGGTTCGAGGGACATCGGTCCGTAGACGACATCCTCGAACTGGCGCAAGGAGACGGCCGCCGCACCGGCGTCGGCCAACTCCTGCCATGACTCGCCGAGCCACGCCTCGGCATCCGCCTGCGACGGGAAGGACGGAGCGGGGAGGTCGGCGATCGGCATACCGTCGCGGCCCAGGACCTGCCAGGAAAACTCGTCCATGGTCGCTCAGGCGGGGTGCTCGCCGCGGGCGACCTGCGGCTTCGGCATCCGCAGGC
Source organism: Actinomycetota bacterium (assembly GCA_020160805.1). Lineage (GTDB taxonomy): Bacteria > Actinomycetota > Actinomycetes > Actinomycetales > Dermatophilaceae > Nostocoides_A > Nostocoides_A veronense. The sequence goes on from JAIUPO010000005.1 coordinate 20,296, forward strand.
GGCGCATCTGCATCATCCGCATCGCGGCATAGCCCCCGAGACCGCGCAGATTCTCGTTCGGGAAGCGGTCGCGCAGGCGCGCCTTGATGCGCCGCCAGGCCAGGAAGCCGTCGAGTAGGGCGATCAGGATCAGCACATAAACGCCGATGAAAACGAAGGGCGCCCACGAGGCGCGGACGAACTGCAGCGCCAGCGTCATGACCATGAAGGGCAGCAAGAACTCCGCGAGATTCCAGCGGGCGTCGATGCTGTCGCGGACGAACCGGCGCACCGGCCCCTTGTCGCGGGCGGGCAGGTAGCGGTCGTCGCCGGTGACCATGGCCTGGCGCATCTTGCCGCTGGCTTCCATGCGCTTGGCGCGTTCGGCCTGCTTGGCCGCCTTGCGGTCGGTGACGATCATCGGCTGTTTGCGCGCGGCCTCCTGATCGCGACGCTTCGGGGTTGGCCGATTCTTGGCCCCCGGGCGGGTCTCGTGGGCCACGGCATCCTGTGGGGCCTCGACGGCCTTGTCCTTGCGTCCGAACACGCGGCAAGGATACGTGCTGGATATGGTCGGTCTGTGAGCGTGACACCCGTGGACACCGAGACCCTGCGCGCCCGGATCGCCGAGCTGATACCCGGCATCCGCGCCGACCTCGAGGCGCTGACCCGCATCCCCAGCGTCTCCCTCGACGCCTTCGACCAGGCGCAGGTCGAGGCGAGCGCTGCTGCGACGGCGGACCTCTTCGAGGCGGAGGGCTTCGACGTCGAGATCGTGCGCGAAGGCGGGCGCCCGGCGGTCATCGCGCGCAAGGAGGGACCGGAGGGCGCGCCCACCGTCCTGCTTTATGCCCACCACGATGTCCAGCCTCCTGGGGCCGAAAACCTTTGGGACAGCCCAGCTTTCGAGCCGACCGAGCGCGATGGTCGGTTGTATGGTCGCGGGGCGGCCGACGACAAAGCCGGCATCATGGCGCACCTGGCCGCGGTTCGCGCGCACGGCGACGCGCTGCCCGTCAACCTCGTCGTCTTCGTTGAAGGCGAGGAGGAGATTGGCTCCGAATCGCTGCCCGCCACCCTCGCCGCGCACGGCGACAAGCTCGCGGCCGACGCCATCGTGCTCGCCGACTCCACGAACTGGGATATCGGCGAACCGGCCCTGACCACCACCCTGCGCGGGCTGATCCGCGTCGTCGTCACCGTCTCGACGCTCTCGCACGGCATCCACTCCGGGATGTTCGGCGGCGCGGTTCCCGACGCGATCACGGCGCTGATCAAGTTGCTGGCCACCCTGCATACCGAGGACGGGGAGGTCGCGGTCGTCGGTCTCGACGCGGGCACCGCCAGTGAGCTGCCGTATGACGAGGCCCGCCTGCGCGCCGAATCCGGCCTCCTCGACGGGGTCGGGTTGATCGGCCGCGGGCCGCTGCTAGACCGAATCTGGGCCAAGCCCTCCATCACGACAATCGGGATCGACGCGCCGAGCGTCGCGACGGCCTCCAACACCCTGGTGCCCAGCGCCAGCGCCAAGGTGTCGATGCGGCTGGCGCCCTCGCAGGATCCGGACACGGCATACGACTTGCTCCGGGCGCACCTGCTCGAGCACGCCCCGTGGGGCGCGCAGGTCGAGGTGCACCTGGACGACAAGGGTGAGGGTTTCGCCGCCGACGCCACCGGCCCGATGTATGACGCCGCCCGCGCCGCCTTCGCCGACGCCTGGGGTCACCCGCCCGTTGACATCGGTGTCGGCGGATCGATCCCCTTCGTGGCGGCCTTCGCCGAACGCTTCCCGCAGGCTGCGCTGCTGGTCACGGGCGTCGAAGACCCCGACACCCGCGCCCACGGCGCCAACGAGTCGCTGCACCTCGGCGAATTCGAGAAGGTCTGCCTCGCCGAGGCCGCCCTGCTCTCCCGCATCGCCGCGCTGGGCGCCCCGGGTGCCTAGGAACCTTTGCTAACAGCAGGTAGTCGAATGCGCAGACCTTGGAAGCTCTGCAGATTCGACAAACCTGTGCTGAGTTGCCGCCGGCGGGACCTCCACGTGGGCCGCTGGCCGGGCACTAGTCCTTGTGCGTCTCGCCCGGCAGGGCGAGCATCCGGTCCAAGGCGGTGCGGGCATGGCCGGCGACCTGGGGGTCGACCCGGATCGGGTTGACGACACGCCCCTCGACCAGCGACTCCAGCGCCCAGACCAGGTGCGGCAGGTCGATGCGGTTCATCGTGGAGCAATAGCAGACGTTCTTCTCCAAGAAGGCGATCCGCTTGTCCGGGAACTGCTGGGCCAGCCGGCGGACCAGGTTCAACTCGGTGCCGACCACCCAGGAACTGCCCGACGGCGCCGCCGCGATCGTCTTGATGATCTTCTCGGTCGAGCCGACATAGTCGGCCAACTCCACGACCTCATAGGTGCACTCCGGGTGCACGATGACATTGACGCCGGGGATCTCGCGCCGTGCGGCCTCGACCGCCTCGACGCTGAAGCGTCCATGCACCGAGCAGTGGCCGCGCCACAGGATCATCCGGGCCCGCCGCAGGGCGTCGATGCTCAGTCCGCCCATCGGCTTGTGCGGGTCGAAGACCACGCAATCCTCGAGCGACCCGCCGAGTTCGCGCACATAGGTATTGCGTCCGAGGTGCTGGTCGGGCAGGAAGAGCACCTTGCCGCTGCCATCGGCCACGCGCCCGTCGCCGCGCTGCTCCAGCGCCCACCCGAGCGCGGTCTTGGCATTCGAGGAGGTGCAGATCGTCCCGCCGAGCCGGCCGGTGAAGCCCTTGATCGCGGCGGAGGAGTTCATATAGGTGACTGGGATCGTCACATCGGCCACGCCCGCCTCCTGCAGGTCGGCCCACGCGTCCTCGACCTGCGCGATCGCCGCCATGTCCGCCATCGAGCAGCCCGCCGCCAGGTCCGGCAGGATCACCGTCTGGTCGGGGCTGGTCAAGATGTCGGCCGACTCCGCCATGAAGTGCACACCGCAGAAGACGATATATGCCGCCTCCGGCCGCGCCGCCGCCTCGCGCGCGAGCTTGAAGGAGTCCCCGGTGGTGTCGGCGAACTCGATGACCTCGTCGCGCTGATAGTGGTGGCCGAGGATGAAGACCTCGTCCCCGAGCGCCGCCTTCGCCGCGCGGGCCCGCTCGACCAGGTCGGGATCGGAAGCGGGAGGCAACTCGCCGGGGCATTCCACGCCCCGTTCGGTACGCAGATCGCGGCCTTTCCCGAGCACGAGCAGCGGCAGCGGGGCGGTGGTCGTCATGTGCCCGATCGTATGCTGCCCGCCACCCGCGCGGGCCGCTGCGAGCCCGCCTTAGGCTGGGTGCCGTGCACGTTGTGATCGCCCCGGATTGTTTCACCGGCACCCTCACCGCGACCCAGGCAGCCGAGGCGATCGGCACCGGCTGGGCGCGTTCGGCGCCGCAGGTCGTCCAGACCCTGGTGCCCCTCTCCGACGGCGGACCGGGCTTTCTCGACGTCCTCGCCCGCCACCTCGACGGCGAGATGATCGCGACCACGGTCCCCGATCCACTCGGCCGCGAGGTGCCCGCGAGTGTCCTGCTGGTCACCGAGGGCGGGGGGCGCACGGCATACCTCGAATCGGCGCAGGCGGCCGGACTGCACCTGCTCGCCGCGGCGGAGCGCAACCCCACCGTGACCAGCAGTTATGGCGTAGGGCGCCTGCTGCTCGCCGCCCGGGAAGCCGGGGCGAGCCGGATCGTCGTGGGGCTCGGTGGCAGCGGCACCAATGACGGGGGAGCGGGCCTGTTGGCGGCGCTCGGAGCCGGCTCCGTCGTGGACCTCGGTCGTGGTGGCCTTGCGCTGCGCGACCTCGGGCCGACCGCCCTCGAGGCGCTGTCCGCCGTGCGCGCGGACTGGGCCGGCATCGAGTTGATCGCGGCCACCGATGTCGACAATCCGCTGCTCGGGCTCAAGGGCGCCTCGGCCGTCTTCGGCCCGCAGAAGGGCGCGACCCCGCAGCAGGCCCAGGACCTCGAGGCCGCGCTCGGGCACTTCGCCGACCGCCTCGCCCGCCATCTGCCACCCGCCACCGACCTCCTCACCGGCAAGCCCCGCCGGCTCGAGAAGGAACCCGGCGCGGGCGCGGCCGGTGGGCTCGCCTACGCCCTCTACGCCCTCGGCGCGCGCCGCCTCAGCGGCGTGCAACTCACGCTCGATGCCGTCGGCTTCTCGACACTCGCGGCCGCTGCCGACCTGGTGGTCACGGGGGAGGGCTGCTTCGACTGGCAGAGCCTGCGCGGCAAGGTCGTCTCCGGCGTCGCCCAGGCGGCCCTCGCCGCCGCCACGCCGTGCATCGTCATCGCCGGCCAGGTCCTCGTCGGCCGCCGCGAGGGCATGGGGATCGGCCTGTCCGGGATGTATGCCGTGGCCCCCGGCCCCCGGCAGGAGGAGGCCGCCTTCGCCGACCCGGTGGGCACCTTGACCGACCGGGCCGCCCGGGTGGCGCGCACCTGGTCGCCTCCTGCGTGAGGCGCTCATCGCCCGGTGGGCGGGGGTATCCTGGCCGTCCCGGGAACAATCCGCGCTCGCGATGGCGTTGCACGCGGCATACGACCAGCCCGGCCCCAGAATGAGAAGGATCCTGACGGTATGACCACCACGGACCAGACCACCACCGAAACCCATGGCGTGCTGCTGACCGATGTCGCGGCCGCGAAGGTGAAGTCCCTGCTCGAGCAGGAAGGCCGCGACGACCTGCGCCTGCGCGTCGGCGTGCAGCCCGGCGGCTGCTCCGGCCTGATCTACCAGCTCTACTTCGACGAGCGCACCCTCGACGGCGACCTTGTGCGCGACTTCGATGGCGTCGGTGTCGTCGTCGACCGGATGAGCGCGCCCTACCTCGGCGGCGCGACGATCGACTTCGCGGACACCATCGAGAAGCAGGGCTTCACGATCGACAACCCGAACGCCGGCGGCAGCTGCGCCTGCGGCGACAGCTTCAGCTGATCCTGACCGAACGGCCCGGCCCCCCTTCGCGGGAGCCGGGCCGTTCGTCATGTCCCACTCGGTCGAGCGGGGAACCGCGCCACCCCTGCGCCCCGTCCATGACGTATGTCCGTCCGCTCACCCTGGATCGCCGGCCTCGCGGCTGCCCTCGTGCTCGTCGGGTGCACCGAGGCCCCGCACAAGTCGCCAGTGACGGCGGACCCGCCCACCACGGCGCAGGCAACGCCGTGGCCGTCCACCCCCCTGACCGCGGGCGGCACCGAGGAATCCTCCACGCCACCGGTGAGCACCCCGGTCCCCACCGGCGCCGACGATGTGCTGCTCACCTACACCGATTCCAGCGCGTGGCTGGGCCCGGGCTCCCGGCGTTTACCGATGCTCACCCTGACCGGTGATGGCACGCTCTATGTGGCCGACCACTCCGAGCCCGATGCTCCGGTGCCGAGCGTCACGACGCTGCGCGTGCCCCGGCAGAAGGTGCTCGACCTGCTGGCGCTGGCAGCGAGCAGCGGCGTGCGCGAGGGCGTCGACCCCGGGGCGCCATCGCACATCTTTGACGACAACACGACAGTCCTCAGTTTGGGTCCCATGAGGTGGGAGGGGACCATCTCGGCCTATGCGCTCGACCAGCAATTTGATGCCGATCGCGGACTGACCTCGGAGCAGGTCGCCGTGCGCAGGGCGTTGCGCGAGGTGGTGGCAGCCTTCCGCGCGCTCGCGCCCGAAGGTCCGGACGGCTGGCTCGGTCCGGCACCCACAGTCTTCGTCCCGGAGCGGCTGGTGGTCCAGCGTTCCAGATCAGGCAATCCCGGACCCAAGAAGGTCTGGTCGCTCCCGGTGCCAGCGGTCCCGACCAAGAAGCAGTACCAAACGTGCGCCATCCTCAACGGCGCCTCGGCCAAAGCGGCAGCCGACCTCGTCGCGGGCACTCGACCACAGACGCAATGGCACGCCGAGGGGTCGAGGGCGACCTCCGAGATCTTGGTGCGTCCCGTCATACCCGGGGATCCCGGGTGTCCGGCGCCTCGGTGACGGTTCGCCGGGTGCCGCACATTTAGGCTAGGCATGGCTTAGTTGAACTTGCAATTTGCTTAACTAGGGTTAGAGGTGCTGGACAACAAGAACCAGACCGGGGCTCGACCAAAGAGCCCAACACCGCAGGGCTCCCCCGGAAACGGAGGGAGAATCCCGTGCGCAGCACCCTCGACAAACTCATCTCCTACCTCGGCCTGGCCCTGGCCGGCCTGCTGCTCGTCGGCGGCGGGCTGCTGCTGTGGGGAGCCAACTTCACGAACAGCAATGTGACCGAGCAGCTGAAGCAGCAGGACATCACCATGCCCGCCGGCCCGGCGATCGAGGACCCCCTGATCAAGCCCTACCTGGAGAAGTACGCCGGCCAGGAAATGACCACGGGCGACCAGGCCAAGGCTTTCGCCGAGCACTACATCAAGGTCCACATGGACAAGTCCTCCGCGGGCCGGACGTATGAAGATGTCTCGGGCGAGTTCATCCAGCTCAGCAAGGACCCGAATGCCGACCAGACCAAGGTCGCGGAACTCGGTGCGCTGCGTCAGAGCCTGTTCATGGGCAACACCCTGCGTGGCCTGCTCCTGAACGCCTACGCCTTCGGCACGATGGCCAAGATCATGACCTTTGCCTCGATCGCGGCCTTCCTCGGTGCCGCCGTCATGGCGCTGCTCGGTCTGCTCGGCCTGCAGCACGCCAAGAAGGTCGCCACCCACGAGCCCGTTCGCGCCTGACCGCCTCCTCTCGGCGTCGTCCGGGAGACAAACCCTGCCTTTGTGTCGGAAAGAAACCGGCACAAAGGCAGGGTTTTCGGCATCGGGCGGGAGTCCGACAGCCCCGGCGCCGGGCCATAATGGCGGCCGTGCAGATCCTCGTCACGGGCTCGATCGCCAGCGACCACCTGATGACCTTCAATGGTCGCTTCGCCGACTCCCTCGTCGTTGAGCAGTTGGACAAGATCTCGTTGTCCTTCCTCGCCGACAATCTCGAGATCCGGCGCGGGGGCATCGCGGCCAATATCGCCTTCGGGATGGCCAATCTCGGCATGCGTCCCGTGCTCGTCGGGGCCGTCGGGGAGGACTTCATCGCCTACCGCAGCTGGCTGGAGCGCCATGGCGTCGACTGCGAGTCGGTCCTGGTGTCGGCGACCAAGCACACCGCTCGATTCGTCTGCACCACCGACAAGGACATGGCCCAGATCGCCACCTTTTATGCCGGCGCGATGAGCGAAGCCCGGATGATCGAACTCGGCCCGATCGCCTCGCGCGTCGGCGGAGCCGACTATGTGCTCGTCGGCGCGAATGACCCGCAGGCGATGCTGCGGCATACCCGCGAGTGCCGGACCCGCCGCATCCCGTTCATCGCCGACCCGAGCCAGCAGCTCGCGTTCAGCGACGGCCCGCAGATCCGCGAGATGATCGAGGGCGCCTCCTATCTGATCACCAACGAATATGAGGCCCGCCTCACCGAGCAGAAGACCGGCTGGTCACGCGAGGAGATTGCCGCCCGCGTCGAGCACCGGGTCACCACGCACGGCAAGGATGGCGTGAGCATCGAAACGCCCGGCGAGGAGACGATCCATGTCGGCGTCGCCGCCGTGGACCGGCTCGCCGATCCGACCGGTGTCGGTGATGCCTTCCGCGCTGGCTTCCTGTCCGGCTTGGCCGCTGGCCTCGGCCACCGCCGGTGCGCCGAGATGGGCTCGGTGCTCGCCGCGCACGTCATCGAGACTGTCGGCACCCAGGAGTACGAACTCTCCAAGCGCTCCTTCCTCACCCGCCTCGCCGACGCCTATGGGGAGGATTCGGCGCGCGAGATCGCTCCGCACCTGAAGTGCCCGCGCCCCTGAGCCCCTCGAGCAGGGGTATGCCGTGACCCCCGCCCTCCCCGCCCGGCCTGTGGACCCGGGCCCCAGCCGCTTCTCCTTCGCCCGCGTGGTGGCGGACGCGGGGGAGGAGGACCTGATCGCCGCGGGCGCCGACCTGGCGCCGGCGACGCTGCTCGCGGCGTATCGCGCCGGCGCCTTCCCGATGGGCCTGGACGGACTTGACGACGTCATGGCCTGGTGGAGCCCCGCCGAGCGCGGGATCCTCGACCCGGCGCGACTGCATACCAGCAGGTCACTGGTCCGGTCGGCCAAGGCGATGCGCTTCAGCGTGGACGCCGATTTCGAGGGCGTGGTCGCCGGCTGCGCCGATCCCGCCCGCTCCGGCGCCTGGATCACCCCCGAGATTGCCGAGGCGTATGCGGACCTGCACCGCCTCGGGTGGGCGCACAGTATCGAGGTGTGGGCCCGCGATCGCCTCGCGGGCGGTTTGTATGGCGTGGCCATCGGCGGCCTGTTCGCCGGCGAGTCGATGTTCCACCGCGCCACGGACGCGTCCAAGGTGGCGCTGATGGCGCTCGTCGAGGTCATCCGCAGCGCGCCCGGGCCGGCCCTGATCGACGTCCAATGGCGCACCGACCATCTGGCCAGCCTCGGCATCACGACCCTGGACCGGTCCGCATACCTCGCCCGCCTCCCGGCCCTGACCAGCGCGCCCGGCCCGGATTGGGCCGCCTGGCGCGGACGGCGCCACCGGGTGGGCGGCTGACCCGATCCGTCAGCTCGTCACGACGACCGCGCGCACCTGTCGGTCGGCGTCGTTGTCCACGGACTCGACCGTATGCCCGCGCATGCGCGCCCACGCCGGCACGTCGGCCGCGGCGGCCGGGTCCGTTGCCAGGACGACCAGGCGCGTGCCGCTGGGCAACTCTTTCGCCGCACGCGCCGCGAGGATGACCGGCATCGGACAGCGGGTGCCGCGTGCATCGACGACGACCTCAGCCCCCGCGTCGGGGGACTCAACGGCCAGCTCGCCAGGGGTCACAGCCCGCTCACCCCGAGCCGCTCCCGCAACTCCCGCACCACGTCCGGGAGCTCCGCGCACAGCCGGCGCACGGCGTCCGCCCGATCCGGCACCGCGGCCGCCCAGGGCAGGCGAAGGCGCACATTGCCGTGCGTGAGCGCGCCCATGGCCGCCAGGACGTGGCTCGGTTCCAGCGTGGAGGAGGTACACGCCGAGCCCGAGGCGACCGCCAAGCCGCGCCGGTCCAGTTCCGTCACGATGGCCTCGCCGTCGACGTAGAGCGCGCTGAACGTCACGACGTGGGGGAGCCGTTCACCAGCAAGGGCGGGGATGTCGAGATCGGGAATGCTCTGCACGGCAGCGACAACGTGCGCGATCAACCTCTCGGCCTTCGCGTTATCACTGGCCCGGGCTGCGGCCGCCTGCTGCCAGGCTTCGGCGGCCGCGAGGGCCATCGGCACCCAGACGGGCGCGTCCGCTCGACCGAACTCCGCCTCGCGGGGCGGCCCCGAGCGACGGAAGCGGGTCCGGGCCGGGACGACGAGCACCCCGAGGGGCGGGCCGGCGACGGCGCTCGCATCGCCAGCCAGGGCGTCATACGTCTCGGGCGCGGGGAGCCGCCCCAGGCTGGCCTGGCCGTCCACGAGCAGTGGGACGCCCGCCTCTCGGCAGCGTTCGTATGCCGCCGCGACCGGCTGGATGATCCCGACCTCGCCATTGGCCTGCTGCAGCGCGGCCACCGCCGTCCCCGGATGAGCCAACGCCGCGGCCCAGTCGTGGGGGTCCACCCGGCCGAGGGCGTCGACGGGCACCTCGGCCAGCAGATCCGGATCGCTCGCCTGGGCGGCGGCATACCGGCCGGGTATGAGGATCGCCGAGTGCTCGACCGCGCTCGCGACGAGCCGGGCACCGGTGCGCCGCCTCGGCCAGGCGAGCCCGTCGAGTCCCGCCGCCAGGGCGGCCGGGCCCCCGCCGAGGTGGAAGCTCAGGTCCGAGGGGGCCACCTCGAGATCGGTGGCGATCGTCTCGCGTGCCCGGTCCAACAGCGCGGCGGCCTGGCGGGCTTCGGCATACAACCGGCGCGGGTCGGCCCAGCCGGCGTCCAGGGCGGCGGCGAGGGTCTGCGCCGCCTGCGGGTGCATCGGGGAGGACATCGCATCGAGCAGCCCGCGGCCTGGCGCGGTGGGACGGGGCACGCTTCGGTAACTTAGCCGACCCCGTCCACACGGTTGGGCCGGGCTGCGGTAGTTTTGGCACCAGCACTCGGCCATGGGTGCTGCTTGCACGATTGTTGATCCGGTCCGACCAGACGAGGTGCCCGTTGCGACTGCCCACCACCGCGGCCACCCGACGCTCCCGCGTCGGCATTGGCTTGGCGTTGACGGCTGTAGTCCTGAGCCTGGGGGGCTGCGGTCTCGCCGGCGCCCAGGGCAAGCTGTCCAATGGCTATCTCCCTGAGGGGGCCACCGAGGGCGCGGATCGAGTCCGCTCCTTGTGGATCGGCTCCTGGATCGCCGCTTTGGCGGTCGGCGCGCTGGTCTGGGGCCTGATGCTCTGGTGTGCGGTCGCCTACAAGCGCAAGGCCGACGACCCGCCGCTGCCCGTGCAGTTGAAGTACAACGTGCCGCTCGAGATCGTTTACACCGTCATCCCCATCTTCATGGTGCTGACGCTCTTCTACTTCACCGATCGTGACGAGAAGGCCCTGACCGACACCAAGGCCACGCCGGACTATGTCATCAATGTCGTCGGCAAGCAGTGGAGCTTCGACTTCAACTACACCACCTCCGACGCCCACGAGGCCGGCACGCAGGCGCAACTGACCGGCAAGCCCGGTGTCGAGGAGACGCTGCCGACGCTCTACATCCCGGTCGGCAAGCGCGTGGAATTCCAACTCGTCGCCAATGACGTCATCCACTCCTTCTGGGTGCCGGCCTTCTTGCAAAAGCTCGACATGATCCCCGGCCGGGTCAACACCTTCCAGGTCGTCCCGACCCGTGAAGGCACCTTCGTCGGCAAGTGCGCCGAGCTGTGCGGCGCCTACCACTCCGAGATGCTGTTCAACCTCAAGGTCGTCAGCGTCGCTGATTACGACAAGCACATCGCGGAGCTGAAGGCCAGCGGCAATGGCGGCCTGCTGCCGATGACAAACCTGCGCGAGGGGATCATCCCGCAGGATCAGGACAAAGTCTCGACGGGAGGCAACTGAGCATGAGCAGCGTGACCAACTCTCCGGCGATGCAGCGCACGGCCGACCGGGTCGAGCACAAGCGACTGGCGCCGGGCACGACGGTCGTGAAGTGGATCACGACCACGGACCACAAGGTCATCGGCAATCTCTACTTCATCACCAGCTTCATCTGGTTCCTCATCGGTGGCCTGATGGCCCTGTTCATCCGCCTGGAGCTCTTCGAGCCCGGGATGCAGATCCTCGATGACAAGCAGCAGTTCAACCAGCTGTTCACCATGCACGGCACGATCATGTTGCTGCTCTTCGCGACACCGCTCTTCGCTGGCTTCGCGAACGCGCTGATGCCGCTGCAGATCGGGGCGCCCGATGTGGCCTTCCCCCGGCTGAATATGTTTGCCTACTGGCTCTACCTCTTCGGCGGCATCATCGCCGCGGCGGGCTTCCTGACCCCGATGGGCGCCGCGGCCTTCGGATGGTTCGCGTATGCCCCGCTGTCCAACTCGGTCTTCAGCCCCGGTATCGGTGGCGACCTGTGGGTCTTCGGTCTGGCTCTTGGTGGTTTCGGCACCATTCTCGGTGGCGTCAACTTCATCACCACGATCGTGTGCATGCGCGCTCCGGGTATGACGATGTTCCGGATGCCGGTCTTCACGTGGACCGTCCTGATCACCTCGATCCTGATCATCCTCATCTTCCCGCCGTTCGCCGCCGCCCTGTTCGCTTTGGGCGCCGACCGCCGCTTCGGCGCGGAAGTCTTCGAGCCGGCCAATGGTGGGCCGATTCTGTGGCAGCACCTCTTCTGGTTCTTTGGCCACCCCGAGGTCTATGTCATCGCGCTGCCCTTCTTCGGGATCATCTCCGAGGTTCTGCCGGTCTTCTCCCGCAAGCCGATCTTCGGCTACAAGACCCTGGTCTTCGCGACCATCGCCATCGCGGCTCTGTCCGTGAGCGTGTGGGCGCACCACATGTACGTCACCGGACAAGTCCTCTTGCCCTTCTTCGCGATCATGACGATGGCGATCGCGGTGCCAACCGGCGTGAAGTTCTTCAACTGGGTCGGCACCATGTGGGGCGGACATCTGGTCTTCTCCACGCCGATGATCTGGGCGCTGGGCTTCCTGGTCACCTTCCTCTTCGGTGGCCTGACCGGTGTCATCCTGGCCAGCCCCGCCTTGGATTTCAGCCTCTCTGACTCTTACTTCGTCGTGGCGCACTTCCACTACGTCGTCTTCGGAACCGTCGTCTTCGCGATGTTCGCCGGCTTCTACTTCTGGTGGCCGAAGTTCACCGGGCGGATGCTCGATGAGACGCTCGGCAAGATCCACTTCGCCATGCTGTTCATCGGCTTCCACACGACCTTCCTCATCCAGCACTGGGTGGGCGTCGACGGCATGCCCCGCCGGTATGCCGACTACCTCCCAGAGGACGGCTTCACGCTGGCCAACCAGGTCTCCACGGTCGGCGCGTTCATCCTCGGCGCCTCGATGATCCCCTTCACCTACAACGTGTGGCGGACCTGGAAGTACGCCCCGCTTGTTGAGAGCGACGACCCGTGGGGCTATGGCGCCTCGCTGGAGTGGGCGACCTCCTGCCCGCCGCCGCGGCACAACTTCAACTCCATCCCTCGCATCCGTTCCGAGCGTCCGGCCTTCGACCTGCACCACCCCGAGGCCGCGCCGGCCTCGCTGCGGCAGGCGAACCAGCCCGACGCGCTCGCCTCTGGAAAGGCCTGAGCCCCGTATGAAGACCGAATCCTTCGTCTTCGCTCTCGTCGGCGTCTTCGGCCTGGTCATGGGCCCGATCTATGGCATCGCCACCGACTGGCAGGAGCCGGTCGGCCCCGTCGGCCTGTTGTTGGCCGCCGGTCTGGGCTTCATGGTCGCCTTCTACTTCTGGCTGACCGGCAAGCGCATCGGCTATCGCCCGGATGACAACCTCGACGGCAATATCGACGAGGCGGCCGGTGAGTATGGCGATTTCACGCCGCACTCCTGGTGGCCGCTCTGGCTCGGCCTGACCTCCTCGATCGTCTTCCTCGGTCTCGCCGTCGGTTGGTGGGTCTTCGCGATCGGCGCCTTCTTCGGCGTCTTCGCTCTCGTCGGCTGGGTCTTCGAGCGCTACAAGGGTCAGCACGCGATGTGACCTCGCGCGCGTGACGCGTGAGCCCGATGAGGCCCCATCCGATGGCGGATGGGGCCTCATCGTTTGTGCTGGGCGCCCGGCTGAACGTGGCGCGATGCCCCCTCTTTCGGCGTCGAGTTCGGGAAACACGCCGACGCCGAGGTGGTGAGTTCGGCGTGTTTCCCGAAGTCGACCAGGGTGGCGGAGGACTGGACTGGTCCTCTGGTCTGCGACTCAGGCGGCAGCGGGTGTGGCGCGCTGTTCGGTGAGCTGAGCAATCAGCCCGGCGAGAGCGTCGGCGTGCTCCGGGTTCGCGAGAGAGCCGTCGGGGGCGAAGGCGGCATACGAACTGGGGATGCCCAAGGTGTCCGCCAGGGGAGCGGCGCCGGCAATGGTCAGCGACCGCACGGTCGACTCGCGGGCCCACAGCGCGTCGCGCGGGGAGCCGGTGGCGGCCAGGACGAGAACGCGTTTGCCGGCAAGCTCCGCGGCGCCCCGAGGGCGAGAAGCCCAGTCGATCGCGTTCTTCAGCACGGCGGACATCGTCGCGTTGTATTCGGGGGTGACGACGATCAGAGCGTCGGCGGCGGCGACCTCGGCCCGGAAGGCGGCAACGGCGTCCGGCAGTGCGTCCGGGACGTCGAGGTCCTCGTCATAGAACGGCAAGTGCGCCGGGAGGGAGCTGATCGTGGCCACCGCGCCCGCGGGCAGGGCGGCGATGGCGGCCTGGGCGAGGCGGGCATTGGTCGAGGCGGCCCGCAGGCTGCCGAGGAGGACGAGAACGTTCATTAGGGGGACTCCATTCACAGTGGTCAATTACTTGACCAATATGCGTTACCCGACCCTCGGAAGTCAAGCCCTTGACCAATCAGCTATGCTGATCGGTATGACGACCTGCCCGGACCCGCTCGCCTTGGTCGGCGATTCGGCCGGCGACTTGGGCGGGGGCCCTTCGGCGGCCGGGCACCTTTCTGGCTCCTGCGCGCCCGTGCGGGGCGAAGTGCGCGTGCCACTTGTGGCGCTCCTAGGCCGGCTGGAGGCGTCCTTTGTCGCCGAATTCGATCGCCGCCTTCGGTCCTCGCCCTTCGCGACGCTCTCGCTCGCGCACTCCCGAAATGTCTTGCGCCACCTCGGCGCCGGACCCCGTCGTGCCAGCCAAATCGTCGCCGTGGCGGACGTGAGCAAGCAAGCTTTGAGTCAGCAAATCACCCACCTTGAGCGGGCCGGCTATCTGCGCACCGAACCCGATCCGAGCGACAGCCGGGCCCGGCTGCTGGTCCTCACCGAGCGGGGCGTCGCCGCCCAGGCCTATGTCAAGGCCGCTTTCGTGGACATCGAAAACGACTGGGCGGCCCTGCTGGGGGAGGAGGACCTGCCGCGTTTGCGCGCCCAGCTTGCCGCGCTGATCTCCGCTCTGTCCGAGGCGGGTCAAGCGTCGTGCAACGCCGATCCATTGCCGAGCTGTGGAGGGGATCTCGGATGATCGAGATGTCCGAAGCCGACTTCGAGGCGGCTGTCGCCGATGCGCTCGATGCCGTCCCTGCCGAGCTCATGCAACTGCTCGACAATGTCGCCTTCTTCATCGACAACGAACCGCCGCCGGAAGAACCCGACCTGCTCGGGGTCTATGAAGGCGTCGCCCTCACCGAGCGCGACGGCGGCTGGGACACCTTCCGCCTTCCCGACCGGATCGTGCTCTTCCGCGGCCCGCTGATGCGGATGTGCGAGTCGCGCGATGAACTCCTGGACGAGATTGAGGTCACCGTCGTGCACGAGATCGCTCACCACTTCGGCATCGATGACGCACACCTCCATGACCTCGGCTGGGGCTGAGGCGATCGCCGCGCCGGAGCAAGGGGCGGCAGGGCGCGCTCAGGGTCGGGTCAGCGGGCAGTTCCTCCGCTTCGTCCTCGTCGGGGGCGTCGGGACGGTCTTGTATGTCGGCTTCTACTGGCTCGCCCGGCTGGTCACCTCGCAGCAGCCCGCGAACGTGCTCAGTTGGACGATCGCGACCGTGCTTGGGAATCTTTTGCACCGCCGCTACACCTATGGGGTGCGCGGCTCGCATCGGCAGAATGCTGACGCGATCATCACCTTCGGCACCGCGCTCGTCGAACTGCTGGTCGCCGCGGCCTTGCTGGCGCGCTCGCCCGAGGCAAATGGCTGGCAGCAGAGCGCGATTGTTGTTCTCGGCACCGCCATCGGTGGCACTGCCCGCTTCGTGCTGAACCTGATCTGGTTCCGCCGCACCTGACACCCCTCTGGTTCCGCCGCACCTGACTCAGCTAGCCCATCGAGTTCGGGAAACACGCCCACGAACGGGCTACGCCACCGGCGCGTTTCCCGAACTCGACGTGTCGACCCACACGGGCGTCTCAGGCGCGGGTTGCCGCGATCCAGCTGTCCAGGGCGGCCGCGGCAGCACCGGAGTCCAGGCTCTCGCGTGCCTGCTCGATGCCCGAGCGGATCGCGGCGACGACAGCGCCGGTCACGGGGGATCCGCATACCTCACCCGATGCCACCGCGAAGGCGGCGCCGGCGTTGAAGAGCACGGCATCGCGGGGCGCCCAGGACTCATCCCGACCACGGCCAGCGAGCAACTCCCGGACCACGCCCGCATTGTGCGCCGGGTCCCCGCCGCGCAGCGCCTCCAGCGGAGCGATCATCAGGCCCACATCCTGCGGACCGATGACATGCTCGCTGACGACACCATCGGCGACCCACCACACCTGAGAGGGCCCGGCGAGCGCCAGCTCATCCAGTCCGTCGGCGCCCCGGAAGACAACGGCCGGTCGCTCGCGCGCGGCGAAGACCCCGGCCATCAGCGCGGCGAGTCGGGCGTCGGCGACGCCGACCGCGGCATATGTCGGCTGTCCCGGGTTGGTCAGCGGACCGAGGTTGTTGAAGACCGTGCCGATGCCGAGTTCACGACGGGTGGGGGCGGCATACCGCATGGCCGGGTGGAAGGCCTGGGCGAAACAGAAGGTGATGCCCGCCTCGTCGCCGACCGCCTGCACCCGCTCGGGGGTCAAGCTGAGGTCGAGGCCGAGGGCTTCGAGCACATCGGCGCTCCCCGAGGACGACGAGGCCGCGCGGTTGCCGTGTTTGAGGACGCGCAGTCCACCGCCGGCGAGCACCAGTGCCGACATCGTCGAGATATTGACCGTATGCGCACGGTCGCCGCCGGTGCCGACGATGTCGATGCTTTTCGGGGGCGTGGGGAGGCGGTGCGAGTGGGACAACATGACGTCGGCGAGGGCATGCATCTCCTCGACCGTCTCGCCCTTGGCGCGCAGGCCGATGAGGAAGCCCCCTACCTGCGACGGGGTGGCCTCCCCAGAAAAGATCTGATCCATTGCCCAGGTGGCCTCATCAGACCGCAAATCGCGGCCGGCCACGAGCGCGCTGAGAACATCGGGCCAGGTGACCTGGCCCGCCCCCTGGTCCGTCACGGCCCGGGTCAGAGTCCGGTGGGCGCGGCGTGCGGCGCCGGCGCCGAGGCGATCGCCTGCTCCAGCCCGGTGCACAACTCGATCGGGTCGAGCGGGTGGGCGACGGCCGCGTCGGCGAGCGACCAGGCCGCGAGCCACACATCCTGGGGGCGTCCCGTGAGGACGAGCACGGGCGGGCAGTCGAAGATCTCGTTCTTCAACTGCCGGGTCAGGCCCATGCCGCCCATGGGCGCGGCCTCACCATCGAGGATGAGCACATCGAAGCGCTCGTTGTCGACGGCCTCGATGACCGCCGATGCGGTGGCGCATTCGTGCCATGAGGTGATCTCCAGGTCCCGGCTGGGGCGTCGCCCGAGCCCGGCGCGGACGGCATCCCGGGTGGTGTAGTCGTCGCTGTAGAGCAGCACGGACAGAGCGCGCGGGCCTGCCGCGGTGCCGGTCTCGGAGTGATCCATGCGCTAAGACTAACGAACGGGAACCGTGGCGCGATCAGCGGCGTTATCGGATCGATTCGCGACAAACCAGGGGGTCGGCTCCCGGGTGCGACCGATTACCGACATAATGTGGACGTGGCCTCAGCATCCGCCGTGTATTCCGGCACCCCTCCGACCCATCCTGGGCATGCCCTCGGTCCGGTGACCCGGCCGAACATGGTCTCCGTGGGCACCATCGTGTGGTTGTCCAGCGAGTTGATGTTCTTCGCGGGACTCTTCGCGATGTACTTCACGATTCGCCAGGTCCGCCCGGATCTGTGGTCGGAGCACACCCCCACCCTGAACGTCCCGTTCGCCACCGCGAACACGATCGTGCTGGTCATTTCCTCGGTGTGGTGTCAGCTGGGGGTCTACAAGGCCGAGCACGGCCAGGCAGCGCGCACCGGCAGCCTGCTCAATGTGAGCGGCTGGGGGATGCGTGAGTGGTATGTCCTGACCTACATCTTCGGCTCCCTCTTCATCGCCGGCCAGGTCTACGAATACGCCCAACTCGTCCACGACGGCATCACGCTCTCCTCCGATGGTTATGGCTCGGTCTTCTACCTCACGACCGGTTTCCACGGCATGCACGTCACCGGCGGTCTTATCGCCTTCCTGCTGATCATCGGACGCACCTTCACCACCCGGCACTACAGCCACGCCCAGGCCACGGGCGCCGTGGTGACGTCCTACTACTGGCACTTCGTCGATGTCGTGTGGATCGCGCTCTTCGCGACGATCTACCTGCTCAAGTGACCCCCGCCAACAGCCGAGAAAAGAGACCGATGTGAACGCACTCGCCGTCCGGCGACGCCACCCGGCCGCGATCTTCATCCTGTTGTTGTTGGGACTGATCGTCACCGGCGCCGGGTATGCCGCCCTGGCACCCAAGCAGGCCACCGCCGCCACCGCGTCCGCGGACCAGATCGAACGCGGTCGTCGGCTCTTCTTAACCAACTGCGCCACCTGCCACGGCAAGGACGGCCTCGGCAGCCCGGTCGGCCCCAACCTCGCCGGTGTCGGCGCGGCAGCCGTCGACTTCCAGATGGGCACCGGCCGGATGCCGATGGCCGAGCCCGGCGTTCAGGCGCCGCGCGGCAAGAAGGTCACCTACTCCGCCGAGGAGATCGCCGATATCGCCGCGTGGGTGGCGTCCTTGGCCCCCGGCCCGGCCGTGCCAGATGCTGAATACACCACGGCCGAGGGCGGCAATGCCGGTCGCGGTGGCGAGATCTTCCGCGTCAACTGCGCGATGTGCCACAACTCCGCGGGCGCCGGCGGTGCCCTCACCCGCGGCAAGTACGCTCCGAAGCTGACTGATGTCGAAGGTCGGCACATCTACGAAGCCATGCTGACCGGCCCGCAGAGCATGCCCGTCTTCAACGACAACAACATTTCGCCTGAGTCCAAGCGCGATGTGATCGCCTACCTCAAGACGATGGACGAGGCCGGCAGCCCGGGCGGTATGGCGCTCGGCAGCCTTGGCCCGGTGCCGGAGGGCCTCGTGGCCTGGGTCTTCGGGCTCGGCATCCTCATCGGCGCCGCATGCTGGCTCGGGCAGAAGGGAGCCTGAGCCGATGAGCACCGAACACTCCACGGACACCGTGCGCCTCGACGAGGGGCACCACGTCGGCGATGGCGGGATCCCTGCCCAGTTCGCCAACCCCGGCCTGCCGCCGCATGTGCACCGGATGGCGGATGAGTCCGAGGCCGCGGCCAAGCGGGCTGAGCGGCAGGTCGCTGGCCTGTTCACCCTCTCGATCCTCGGCACGGTCCTGTTCCTGATCGCCTACTTCGCCTTCGACACCGCGCACCGCACTTGGGTGCCAGGCATCGGCACCGTGTCCACCTCGAACCTGCTGCTGGGTGTGGGGATGGGGCTCGGCCTGCTCGGCATCGGTCTCGGCGCCGTGCACTGGGCCAAGACACTGATGCCCGACGAGGAGGTCGTCGAGGAGCGGCACGCGATGCGCTCCAGCGATGCCGCACGCGGCGAGTTCGTCGAGATCATGCGTGGCGGTGGCGAGAAGAGCCAGCTGTTCCGTCGGCCGTTGATCAAGGCGACCCTGGGTGGCGCTCTCGGCCTGTTCTCCCTGCCGCTGCTCGTCCAACTCGTTGGCAGCCTCGGCCCGCTGCCGAAGAACCACCTCTCCTTGACCATGTGGAATGGCACCCCGGATGGCGAGGGTGGCTACACCGCATACACCGCGCGCCCCCGCCTGGTGACCGACCCGGAATCGCTGCCGATCAAGGCCAGCGATGTCACGATCGGTTCGGTCTACCACGTGCTTCCCGAGGGCCTGCTGCCCAGCCCGGAGGCCGAGGACGAGCACCTCCGCGAGGGTCTGCACCACGGCTTCCTGGAGGAGAAGGGCAAGGCCGCAGTTTTGCTGATGCGCCTAGACCCCAAGGACTTCCAAGACACCCCGGGCGGCAAGAAGGCCCAGGAGTGGGGCTACCAAGGCATCGTCGCCTACTCCAAGATCTGCACCCACGTCGGCTGCCCCGTCGGTCTGTATGAGCGCACCACGCACCACTTGCTGTGCCCGTGCCACCAGTCGACCTTCGATGTCACCGACGACTGCCGCGTCATCTTCGGTCCCGCCAAGCGGCCGCTGCCGCAGCTGAAAATCGCCGTCGACGACGAGGGTTACCTCATCGCCGCCGAACCGTTCCACGAAGCGGTCGGCCCGAGCTTCTGGGAGCGTGGATGAGCACCACCGCGAATGACCGCCCGGCCATGGGTCTGCGCACCGGCGATGCGCCGGTGAGCGCCCCGCCGTCGGCGGGCGCCAAGAAGCTCGGCGGCGCCGTGGGCTGGGTCGATGACCGCCTCGGCCCGGCCAAGGGCGTCAACTACCTGATGAAGAAGGTCTTCCCGGACCACTGGTCGTTCATGCTCGGCGAGATCGCGATGTATTCGATGATCATCTGCCTGCTGACCGGCGTCTTCTTGACCTTCTGGTTCGTGCCCAGCGCCGGTCACACGGTCTATGACGGCTCGTATGTCCCTTTGCAGGGCGTCGGCATGTCGGAGGCCTATGCCAGCGCGCTGAACATCAGCTTCGACATCAAGGGCGGCCTGCTGATCCGCCAGATGCACCACTGGGCCGCGCTGATGTTCATCGTCGCGCTGTCGGCGCACATGCTGCGCGTCTTCTTCACCGGCGCCTTCCGCAAGCCGCGTGAGCTCAACTGGATCATCGGCTGTCTCCTGTCGATGCTCGCTCTCGTCGAAGGCTTCGCCGGCTACTCCCTCCCGGATGACTTGCTCTCGGGTACCGGCCTGCGCGCGGCGGAAGGCTTCATGCAGTCCGCGCCGGTCATCGGCTCCTATCTCGCGTATGCCGTCTTCGATGGTCCCTTCCCGGGTGAGGCGATCATCCCGCGCCTCTACAGCGTGCACGTGCTGCTGCTGCCGGCGATCCTCGTGGGCCTGTTCACCGCGCATATCGTCATGGTGGCGGTGCAGAAGCACACGCAGTACCCCGGGCCCGGCCGCACCAACAACAATGTGGTCGGCTTCCCGGTCATGCCGGTGTATGCCGCGAAGGCCGGCGGCTTCTTCTTCATCGTCTTCGGCTTCATCGCGCTGATCTCCGCGATCGTGCAGATCAACGCGATCTGGGTCTACGGGCCCTATGACCCGTCGCCGGTCACGGCCGGCTCGCAGCCGGACTGGTACATGCTCTGGGCGGATGGCGCGCTGCGTCTGCTGCCGGGTTGGCTGGAGTTCAGCGCCTTCGGTTACACCCTCAGCCTCAACGTCGCGATCGGTGCCCTCGGCCTGATCCCGGTCGTCTATGGCGCGATGGCGGCTTATCCCTTCCTGGAAGCCTGGGTGACCGGCGACAAGCGGGAGCACCACCTGCTGGACCGGCCGCGCAACCAACCGACGCGCACCGCCATCGGCGTGGCGGCCATCGCCTTCTACCTTGTGCTGGCGCTGGCCGGATCGAATGACATCCTCGCGATCAAGTTGCATATGTCGATCAACGACATCACGTACTTCTTCCGGGCGGCGACCTTCCTCCTGCCGATCGTGGCCTTCTGGGCGACCCGCCGCATCTGCCTGAGCTTGCAGCGTGCCGACCGCAACCTGGTGCTGCACGGCCGCGAGAGCGGACGGATCGTCCAGACCGCCGAAGGTCGCTTCTTCGAGGTGCATGAGCCGCTGGATGAGTACACCCGCTGGAAGCTGGTCGGCTTCGAGGGTCAGGAGCCGCTGCAGTTGACCGCGGGCACCGATGCCCACGGCGTCGCATCCCCGGCCGCTGGCAAGGACAAGCTGCGCGCCCGCCTGAGCCGCTTGTACTTCCAGGACACGGTCCAGCCGGTCACGCCGGCCGAGCTGGAAGCAGCGCACCACGACGGCCACGCGCACGAGGCGATCGAGGGCGGCAGCGCGGCCGAACTCGAAGCCGGATCGTCTTCCGGCCACCACTGAGTCCCGGCTCCCACTGGTTCACGACCAATGACAGCGGCCCCCGGCGAGTAGCTCGCCCGGGGCCGCTGTCATTGTGAGGCGCTGGTGGAGCGTGCGCGTGGGGCTTGGCCGTGGTTAGCCCTCGATACCGAGGCTGAAGGCCGTTTCGAGGTCATGGCGGGAGTAGGCCCGGAAGGCGATATGTGACTGGGTGCCGAGGATGCCGGGCACCTTGCTCAGCCGGTCGGCGATGACATCGGCCATCTGGTCGTGCTCGCGCACGCGCACGAGGGCGATCAGGTCGACATCGCCGGTGACTGAATAGACCTCGCTCACGCCCTCGAGATCGGCGATCGCCTGGGCGACCTCGGGAATCTTGTCGACCTCGGCGTTGATCAAGACGATGGCGGTGATCATGGCGCCAATCTATCCCGGCGCGCGCCGTCCGCCGTTAGGGCGCTGCGTCGGCGCGAGCGGAGCGGGCCTTCTGGATGGGAGCGGGGCTATAGGGCCGCACGCGCTCACGAGCCCCGCTCGGCTGGGCAGTAACCCCGCTCGCGCGCAGCAACGCCGCTCGGCTGGCTGGGTCTCGCGTCTCACGCGTCAGGTCCGACGGACGCAGCGCTGGGCTTGGGACTCAGGATTCGAAGGCCGTCGCCGGGCGCAAGGGGGCGGCGCCGAAACGGGCGATCGCGGAGACGGCGCCGCCGACGGGGCAGGTCCACTCGCCATCCACGCTGACCAGGCGCACGCCTGGCTCTTCGAGCCAGCGCAGGATCTTTTCGGTTTCCTCGGGGTATGCCGCGGGCGCGGGTCCCGCCGCCGGAGTCACCACGTCGGCGCTCTGGGTGAGCGCGTCGACATAGGGCATCGGATCGGCACCGCGGGGACTGCGGGAGGAGCCGGCCAGCCGGCCATAGCGCACGCACACCAACTCCCAGCCGCCCAGGGGCGAGCGGCGAGCGGCCACGATCTCTGGGGAGGAGGCGAGGGGAGCCAGGCGCTGGGTGCGCGTCATACCCCTCAACAGGGTCAGCAGTCGGTCGCGCAGCGAGGCGGCGTCTTCGTATCGCTCGTCGTGGGCGAGCGACTGCATCCGCTCCTCCAGCGGCGAAAGCAGGTGCAGCGGATCCCCGAGCAGGGCGGCCCGGGCGCGGGCGACGACCTCGGCATACTCCTGCAGCGACTGCGCCCCGGTGCACGGGGCGCCACACCGGCCCATCTCGGCGAGCGCGCACGCGGGGGTGGGGCGGGCGGGGGAGAGGCGCTCGTGGCAGCGGCGCAGCGGGAGTGCATCGTGCAAGGCCGCGACGGCGTCCTCGGCGGCGGCGCGGGAGGAGAACGGGCCAAGGTAGGTCGTCTCGTCCCCGCGGACCTCCTTGACGATGGACAGGCGCGGGAACGGCTCGACCGTGAACTTCACCCAGGCGGCCTTCTCGGGGTGACGAGAGCGGCGGTTGTAGCGCGGCTTGTGTTCGGCGATCAGGCGCAGCTCGCGCACCTGTGCCTCAAGGGCCGTGGCGCACACGACCGGCGTGACGGACTCGGCGATGCGCACCATCTCGCCCATCCGTCGGCGCTGCTCCGCCGCCGTGAAATAGGAGCGCACGCGGGTGCGGATGTCGACGGAGGTGCCGACATAGAGCACCCGGCCCTGGCCGTCCTTGAACAGGTAGACGCCCGGGGCACTGGGCAAATCGTCGGCGAGATAACGCTTGCGGCGGGTGGCTTGCGGGACGCGCGCGGAATAGGTCGCGAGCTCCTCCAGGGTTGTCACGCCAAGGCTGCCCACCCGGGCCAACAAACCGTGCAAGACATCGACGGTTGCTTGGGCATCGTGCAGGGCCCGGTGATCGGGGGTGGTGCGGGCGTGAAAGACCCGGGCCAGGCTGGCCAGCTTGTGGTTCGGTGCCTCGTCCCGGGTGACCAGGGCTCGCGCGAGGTAGACGGTGTCGACGACCACGGGCTCTGGCCACCGATTGCCGGTCGCGAGGGCGGCGGCCTTGAGGAAGGAGGTGTCGAATCGCGCATTGTGCGCGACCACCACGGCATCGCCGATGAACTCCAGGAAGCTCGGGAGCACGGCTTCGATGCGCGGGGCCAGCGCGACCATCGAGTCGGTGATTCCGGTCAGCATGCTGATGACCGCCGGGATCGGGACCCGCGGGTTGACGAGCGTCTGGAACTCCCCGAGCACCTGCCCGCCGCGCACCTTCACGGCGCCGATCTCGGTGATGTGATCAGCGTGCGCGCTGCCGCCGGTGGTCTCCAGGTCGAGCACGACGAAGGTGACCTCGTGCAGCGGCGTGCCGAGATCGTCCAGGGTGCCCTGGATCGCTCGGGGCCTCGCGCTTGTGGCCGTGATCGTCATACCCACAGACCCTAGAGAGCGGGTCTGACAACCCCTGGGACGTCGCTACCACGATTCTCTCCGGATGCCGGAAAGTTGAGGTTCGGGTGACTTTCTAGGGCACCCGAACCTCAACTTTCCGGCATCCGGAGAGAAATGAGTGACCGGGCGCTCAGGCGCGCAGGGCCTGCGCCAGGTCGCGGAAGTCGGAGACCAGGACGTCCATCTCTTCCTGGGTGTGGGCCAGCGAGACCAGCCACTGCTCGTCGAGGCCGGGCGGGGTCAGGATGCCGCGGTTGACGCCCCAGAGCCAGGACAGCTCGGCGACGCCGAAGTCGGTGGCTTTGTAGTCGCGGTAGTTGCGCACCGGCGTGGTCGACCACGTGATGCAGCCCTTCACTCCGAGCGCGACCGTGTGGGCCGGGAGTTGGTACTCGCGGATGATCTCGTCGATGTGATCCAGCGTGGTGACATTGATCGTCTCCGCGACCTCGAGCGCCTCGCGGGTGCACACTTCATCGACCGCGCGGGCCGCCGCCATGACCAGCGGATTGCCGTTGTAGGTGCCGAAGTGCGCCATCCGGCCGTCCACGACGACCTGCATGACATCGCTGGTGCCGCCGAAAGCCGCCAGTGGCAGACCGCCGCCGATGCTCTTGGCCAAGGTGATCAGGTCGGGCTTGACGCCGAGGCGCTGGGAGGCACCGGCATATCCGGCGGTGAGTCCGGTCTTGACCTCATCGAAGATCAGCAGCACGCCGTGCTCGTTGCAGGCGGCGCGAACGGCGGCGAGATAGCCCTCGTCGGGGACGACGATCGCGAGATTCTCGATCACCGGCTCCATGACGATCGCGGCGATCTCCCGGCCGTGCTCGCTCAGGATCTCGTTCAGGCGATCCATATTGTTGTAGGGCACGACGTAGACGGTCCCGGCCTCGACATCGAAGGGGACGTCGGGGATGGGGGCGTCGGCCGGGCCGATGTCGGCCAGGGCTGGCTTGACGGAGACCTGGAGGGCGTCATAGCCGCCGTGGTAGCCACCCTCGATCTTGATGATCGCCTTGCGCTGGGTGTATGCCCGAGCGGTCCGGACGGCATACATCAGCGACTCGGTGCCGGACTGGGTGAAACGGAGCATGTCGAGACCGAAGCGGGTCTGATAGCGCTCGGCGACCTCGGTGGCGGTGGGTGAGGGGGTGACGAAGAGGGTGCCGACGGACTGCAGGGCTTCCTCGACATAAGCCACGACGGTCGGGTTGAGGTGGCCGACGAGCATCGCACCGAACCCCATCGACAGATCGAGCAGCCGGCGGCCGTCGACATCGGTCAACCAGGCACCGCGCGCCTTGACGATGGAGATGGGGTGGGGCTCCCAGTGTTGGAAGGAGGAGGTCACGCCGAGCGGCAGCGACTTGCTGGCCTGGCGGTTGTGATCGGCCGAGGCGGGGGTGTTGGCGGTGAACTTCTCCCACTCGGCGGCGAGCAGTTGCTGCACCCGTCCGGGGTCCACGGGCATCGAGCTCTCGGGGAGCGACCGGCGGGTTGCCGGATCGTGCGCGGGCCAGGACGTCGGGGTCATTCGGGTCAAGCCTCCTTCAGGGCCGCGAGCGCCCATCGCTCACGGCATACCCCCATGATGTCAGTCCGCCGAAGCTGGCGCAGCAGCCTCGATCCGGTCCGGACCGAGCAGTCGGGAGGCGGTCTCGCAGGCGGGCGCGTGCCTGCGCAAAACAGTGGCCAGGTCCTCCCCGGCGGCGCTGACAGCGCCGGCCGCGGATGGGCCGAGCCCGTCGATGATGAAGAGTGCATCGCGGGTCGCCGGCGAGATGCGGGTCCGGGCGCCTTGCCGCCAGTTCCATCGTCGGCAGGTGGCGCCGATGTCGTCGCGCCAGACGACTTCGCCGGCCTTGGGGTTGGCCGCGACGACGACGCCGGCCTCGACCGCGTCGAAGATCTCGGTGCCGTCGGCGACGACGAGGCGCGGGGGGCCGGCATATGCCTGCAGATCCTCGCCCCCGAGCGGCAGCAGGTGGCGGACCGAGATGGCGTTGTAGTGATCCGTGAGTCGGTCGATCCGAGGCAAGCCGTCGGCGGCTCGACGCAGCAGGGATTCCAGGCTGCTGACGGCCGATCGTGGCCGAACACCGAAGGCAGAGAAGGCTTCTCGCCACAGCGCTACCTGAGGTATGGCGGCCGGTTCCGTGTCGGCGAGCAGCCCACGGGCGAAGTCCTCGGCCGCGCGGAGCGCCGCATCGCTGGCCTCGTCGCTGGGGCCACCCACGGCACCGTGGGCCGTAATGATGAGCGCGGCGTAGTCCGGGCGCAGCGCCCGGACCTCCTCGCCGATCCAGGCCTGCTGTAGGTCAGTCACGAGCTCACGCTACCGGTGGCGGCGGTGGGGTCGCACGGGTCGTCGGCCGCGTGAGGGGGGTTGTCAGACCTCATCTCTAGCGTCTGTGATGTCGGGCTGAATCGGTGGTCCGGCGTCTTGAGCGAAAGGAGAGAGCCATGTTGATCGACTGCACAGGGTGCCCGGTTCGCGGCACGCACTGCGATGGGTGCATGGTCACCGGGCTGCTCGCGACCATTCCCCTGGGATCGGCTCACGCACCGCCGCTGGGAGCCGCCGAAGGCATCGGTCCGAGCGAGGTCGGGCTGGACCGACGCGAGCGTGCCGCGGTGACCGCGCTGGTCTCGGCGGGCCTGGTCAGCGCCGAGGTCGCCGCTGCAGCGCGCGCCGTCCTGGAGCCCTCGACGCTGCAGCAGTGGCGCGGGGTTGTCTCAGCCACTGGCTGAGCGACTTCGGTTCAGCGGGTGACTGGCCGAGCCGGCGGCGACGGTTGCTCGCTCGGCTGCGCGAGGCGGTCGGTGAGCCGGTCCGCGACGAGCGAGAGCGCGACGAGCGTGCCGACGAGCCAGTACTGGTTGTAGAAGGCCTGCTTGTTGACGATATTCGCGGCAAACAGGACGAGGGCGATCCAGCGCAGCAACTCCCCGAGCGGCGGTTGTCGGCGGGCAACCATGATCAGCGCGCTCGCGAGGGCGCCGAGGACCACGATGGCCGTGGCATAGAAAGGCAGGGTGATGCCATATTCGTTGAGGAAGAACAGGTACCACGTGTTCGCAAACCGGATGGGGTGGAAGCCGACCAGCAGCGTGATGGTGTCGTGGACGAAATCGGCGGGAGCCGTCAAGAACCATGGCGCGATCAGGGCACCGGTTGCAGCTCCGGTCGCGATGGCTCGGGCGGGGCCGAAGGGGCGCCAGAGCAGGAGCAGGGGCAGGACCAGCGCGAGGTGTTGTTTGCTGGCGCACGCCAGGGCCAGGGGAAGCACCGCCCACCAAGCGTGACCACGGACGACGAGCACGGCCCACCAGACGATGCCGGTCAACAGCAGCGGCTCGGTCCAGGCTTGGTCGATCTGGGTCAGGGTGCCGGGGACCAGGAGAATCAGCGCGGTCGCGGCGGCGGCAATCCAGTGCGGGTCCCGGTCCGCAGGCTCGAGCGTCGCGGCGACTGACGCGTGGGCGGACGCCGACCCGGTGGCCGATGTTGACGTCGTCCAGCGTGCCCCGGACCAGCCGGTGTCGGACGCTCCGCTGGCGTGCCTCGTGCGAATGGCAGACGCGAGCTGCCAGATGCCGATGGCCAGGACGACGGCCCATACCAGCTGCATCCACCGGACGTCGCCGGCGAGCCAGCGTCCGGGGGCCAGCAGGACCGCGGTCCAGGGCAGGTAGGTGAAGGCGTCCTGGATGCCCGGGGAGTCGACCCAGGTCACGCTATAGAAGTTTTCGCCGCGCGCCAGCGCGTCGGAAGCTTGCTGCAAGGTAACCCAGACATCGATCTTCGGCGCGGGATCGGTGCGGATCGCGATGGCCGAGCTGACGGCATACGCCGCGACGGCGCTGCCCCAGGCGAGCCCGCTGCGCCCACGCCACAGGGCTGCTGCGGCCACGCACGCGCCGAGGGCGAGCACCCCGCGGGCTGCCCATTCCCAGGGCAGCGGGAGATAACTGAATAGCGGAAGCAGCAGACCGAGGGCTGCGCCGGCGGGGAGGATCAGCGCCATCAGGCCTGGCGTGAGGTTCAGCCGCGAGCGTCGCACGAGCCACAGCACGAGCAGTAAGCACGCGGCCGTGAGCGTGAGCAGGATCCGCACCCGGAACCGGACGACGCTGTACTGCAGCATCCCGAAGCCGGCCAACCATGCCAGCGCGAACAGGAGCGGGCCAAGATGCTGCCGGGCGGCTCGCGGCGAGGGAAGCGAGGCGGTGGGCACGGGGTGCGGCTCCTGAGGGTGGGTTCGGTCGGCGAGGGGTTCGGTAGGACGGGATTCGGCCTAGACGGATCGCTTGGCGTTTGGCTCGGAAGAGTTCAGTCTGCGGGTGAGCTCGACGTGCGCGACGCGAAGGACAAGGGTATGCGGACCAGCCGCGCGCCTGTCCTCCCCGTGGCAAGGGCCGACGCTAGCGAGGTGCTATGCACCAAGACCGCTGAGGGCAATCGCGCACGCACGGATCGCGTACGCTTCCCCGCATGGCGGACACCACCGAGAGCTCGATCGTCATCGACGCAGAGCCAGGCGCGATCCTCGACGTTATCGCCGATCTCGAGGCCTACCCGGAGTGGACGGGCGCGATTAAAGAGGTCGAGATCCTCGCCGAGGAGGGGGACGGCTGGCCCGACCGGGTCCGGATGACGATGGATGCGGGCGTCATCAAGGACACCTACACCCTCGATTACGACTGGGATATCGCCGAGGACGGTTCAGGGACCGTGTCCTGGACCCTCGTCGAGGCCTCAGTGCTCAAGGCGATGGACGGCACCTACACCCTCACCGCAGTGGATGACGGAACCCAGGTGGACTACTCCCTCCTGGTTGACCTGAAGATCCCTGTGCTCGGCATGCTTAAGCGCAAGGCCGAAAAGGTCATCATCGACACCGCTTTGAAAGATCTGAAGAAGCGGGTCGAGTCACTCTGAACCCCCGCGTCCTCCTCTTCACCGGCAAGGGGGGTGTCGGCAAGACCACCTCTGCGGCCGCGACGGCGATCAGTGCCGCCCGGGCTGGGATCGAGACCCTGGTCATGTCCACCGATGCGGCGCATTCGCTCGGGGACGCCCTGGATCGCGACCTGACCGGCACTGGTCGCGGCGAGCCCTTGGCGATCGAGCCGCGCCTGTCCGCCCTTCAGGTCAGCGGCCGCCGCCACTTCGACGGCTCCTGGGATGTCGTGCAGGAATACCTCGTCACGACCCTCGGCGCCCTCGGCGTGGACCCGGTTGTCGCCGAGGAGATGACCTCGCTGCCTGGGGCGGAGGAGATCGCTGCGCTGCTGGAGTTGCGCACCCAGGCCGAGTCCGGCCGATGGGAACTCATCGTCGTCGATTGCGCCCCGACGGCCGAAACCCTGCGGCTGCTCGCCTTCCCCGAGAACCTCGCCTGGCATCTGCGCCGAATGCTGCCGGGCACGGCGGGTATGCGTCGTGCCGCCCGCCCCGCCGCAGCCGCCGCCTTGGGCATTCCCCTGCCGGGTCCCGAGGTCGTCGATATCGTCCGCCGCTGGCATGACGACATGCTCGCCGTGCGGGCGCTGCTCGCGGCCGATCGGTCATCGGTGCGCCTGGTTACGACGCCCGAGAGCGTGGTCATCGCCGAATCGCGGCGGACCTGGACCTCGCTCAGCCTCTACGGCTACTGCGTCGATGCCGTCTATGTGAACAAGATTCTCCCCGCACCGGATCCTGGCGAAGCCGTGGGCAGTGGTGCGGCCGGCTTCCTGCGCTCGTGGAATCAGGCGCAAGCGCGGGGCGTCGCGGAGGTCGTGGAGTCCTTCGAGGGCATCCCCGTTGTGCGTTCGCCCTATCTCGATCGTGAGCCGATCGGGCCGGACGCACTGCATACCCTCGCCCAGAGCCTCGACCTCGGCACCCTTGCTGGTGCTGATCTGCTCGCCACGGTGCCCACCTCGCCGATGGCGGTCCGGCGCACCGACCAGGGCTTCGATCTCGCGCTGCACCTGCCCCTGACCTCCGCGAGCGAGGTCGGCCTCCAACGACGGGCCGACGAACTGTTGCTCACCGTCGGTGAACACCGGCGCATCGTCACGCTGCCGAGCGTCCTGCGTCGCTGCGACGTTGCTGGTGCCCGTGTCCGCTCGGGGCGTCTGACCGTCGCCTTCGTCCCCGACCCCGCACAATGGCCTCGATGAATCCACCGACTGAAGCCAGCGGCGTCCTCGCCGAGGAGGCGCGTCGGCTCGTCGACGCCCTCGGCGGATGGAGTATGCCGGACGCCACCCCCCTCGAGGCCGACGACCCGGCTCCTGCCGCCACCGCACATTCGCCGACCTGCACCTGGTGCCCGCTGTGTCGGGGGGTGGAGTCGATCCGCTCGGTCGACCCCGAGGCCGTCGATCGCCTCGCCGATGCCGTCTCGGCCTTGGCCACGGCGATCAGCGAGGTCGGTATCCAGCTGCGCGATCGGCTCGGCACACCGGCCGGGACTCGCTCCAACGCGAGCAGCGCCGCCACCGGCGGACCCCCGCGCACGGCGGGTGGGGCGGGCGCCACGGCATACGACATCCCGGTTTTCGACGACGATCTCCCACACCATGGCGACCTCGACGACGACGATGATCCCCAGAACGAGGTCGACGACGCGGCGCTGGCCGCCGACGAGGAGGAGTAGATGGGGCTCGCGATCGGGGTCGACATTGGTGGGACCAAGGTGGCTGCCGGCATCGTCGACGAGAGCGGCACGATCCTGCGCCGGGCCCGCGCCGACACCCCCGATCGCTCGGTCCACCCAAAGGTCGTCGAGGACACCATCGTGGGCGTGGTCGGCGAGCTGATGGACGGCGCGGACCGCGAGATCGTCGCCGTGGGAATCGGCGCCGCGGGCTTCGTCGCTGCTGACCGCGCCACGATCGTTTTCGCCCCGCACCTGTCCTGGAGGAACGAGCCGCTCCGCGAGCGCCTCGGTGACCGGGTCGGGCCCCCGATCTTCATCGACAATGACGCCAATGCCGCGATGTGGGCCGAGAACAAGTTCGGTGCCGCCCGCGGCGAGGCCGACGCCATGATGATCACGCTTGGCACCGGCATCGGGGGCGGCGTCCTGATGGGCGGCGAAGTCTTCCGCGGCCGATTCGGCATCGCCGGCGAGTTCGGGCACATGCAGGTTGTCCCCGGCGGCCATCGCTGCGAGTGCGGCAACCGCGGCTGCTGGGAGCAGTACGCCTCCGGCAACGCGCTCGTCCGCGAGGCTCGAGGCCTGGTCAGCGCGAACAGTCCGCTGGCGCGGGATCTGTATGAACGTGTTCAGGGCGACCCCAGTCGGCTCACTGGACCGCTCGTGACCGAGGTCGCGCAGGCGGGCGATCGCACCGCCGTGGAACTGCTCGCTGAGGTCGGTACCTGGCTGGGAATCGGCATGGCCAATCTCGCGGCGGCCTTCGATCCCGGCATTTTTGTCGTCGGCGGCGGCGTCAGCGCGGCGGGGGAGTTGCTCATCGAGCCGGCCCGTCAGGCCTTCCGGCGCCAGTTGACCGGCCGCGGTTTCCGCCCGGAAGCGCGCATCGTGCGGGCGGAACTCGGCAACGAGGCTGGTCTGATCGGGGCAGCCGATCTCGCGCGCCAGAGCGTCACCGGCTGATTGTGAGCACTCTGCGCGTCGCGACCTACAACACGCGCGACTTCCTCGATGACCGCCGGGCCGCCGCCCGGGTCATCCGTGCCATCGATCCCGATGTGCTGTGCCTGCAAGAGGTGCCGCGGCGGCTGTTCGCCGCTCGCCGGGTCGCCGCCTTCGCCCGCCTGTGCGATATGACCTGGGCGGGTCATCACCGCGGCAGCGGCGGCACGACGATCTTCACGAGTAGCCGTGTCGAGGTCGTGGAATCGCGCCACTTCCGGCTCCGCGTCGCCCTTGCCCAGCGCACCCGCGGCTTCGCCGTCACGCGCGTCGCTCTGCCGGGCCGTGAGCCCTTGGTCGTCGCGTCCGTGCACCTCAGTCTCAAGGCGCAGGAGCGCACCCGGCATATGCAGCAGATCCTCGCCGCCGTCGGCACTCGGGAGACGATCGTCTGCGGTGACCTCAACGAGCAGTCCGATGGCGCGGCGTGGAAACTTCTCGCGACGCCGCTGCGGCTGATCTCGCCGGGCGCGCCGACCTTCCCCGCGAAGGCTCCGCGGCGGCTCCTTGATGTCATCTTTGCTGCGCCGAGCGTGACTGCCTTGCCGCACAACGACATTCGACTTGACCCCGATGATGTCGTCGCGGCGAGCGATCACCGTCCCGTTTGGGTCGACATCCGCACCGATCCCGATCCCGCCAACCCCGTCATTTAGTGGGTTCAGACGACGGCGCCGTCCCCGCGGTCGTCGTCATCGGAGTCGCGCAAGACCAGGAGCACGAAACCGCCGACGATCAGCAGGATCGCCAGCCAGGTCCACCAGTCCGCGACATCGGGGCGGAAGATGACCAACCACAGCATGAGCACGGTGCCGCCGACCAGGCCGCCGATGATTCCCCAGAAGTGCAGATCCTCCTGCGGCGGGAGCGGGCGAGGTGGCGGAGGCTCGTAGTGGTCCTCCGCCTCCACCTGCGCCACGAGGTCTTCGTAGTCCAGGTCGGAGGTGGCCCCGCGCCATACCGGCACATCGAGCGCCGGCGGAGGTGGCGGGGGCGGGGTGATGGGCCGCAGGACCGGCGGCGGATTCACCGCTGGGATGACCGGCCCAGGTGGGGTCCGCGGAATATCCGACGTCGGATCGGCCGCCTCGAGGGGACCCTCCGCGCGCAACTGCTCAACAATCTCGGCGAAGCGCGCGTCGACATCATCGTCGTCGCGAATCGCATCGTCCGAAGCGGGCATGGCGCTCATCTTTCCATGTCGACGAACGCGCGACTATCCATTCCGCGAGCCGCCCGGCATGTGCCTATGAGGTGCCGTAGAGTGCACAGAATCAGCCTGGAAGGGGATCGTCGGCGTGTTGTACTGGCTGCTGAAGCGCATTGTGCTCGGCCCCATCCTCCGCCTCCTCTTCCGCCCCACCGTGGAGGGGTTAGAGAACATCCCCACCGATGGGCCAGCGATTCTCGCCAGCAATCACCTGTCCTTCTCCGACTCGATTTTCCTGCCCCTGGTGGCACCGCGGCGGATCACTTTCCTGGCCAAGTCGGACTACTTCACCGGGCGAGGCGTCAAGGGTCGGCTGACCGCTGCCTTCTTCCGCGGCGTGGGCCAGGTGCCGATCGACCGCACCGGCGGGAACGCGAGCAATGCGGCCCTCAGCAGTGGCCTGCGCATCCTCAGCGCCGGTGATCTGTTGGGCATCTATCCCGAGGGCACCCGCAGCCCCGACGGTCGCCTCTACCGCGGCCGCACCGGCGTCGCGCGAATGGCGCTTGAAGGAAAGGTGCCCGTTCTGCCCGTCGCGATGATAGGCACCGACAAGGCGCAGCCGACCGGCTCAGTCCTCCCCAAAATCATGCGCATCGGCGTCAAAATCGGTGCGCCCCTGGACTTTTCGCGGTATGAGGGCATGGAGGACGACCGCTTCGTCCTGCGCTCGATCACCGACGAGATCATGTATGAACTGATGCTGCTGTCCGGCCAGGAGTATGTCGACGTCTACGCCGCGACGCAGAAGAAGCGCCTGCTCGCGGCAGCCAAGAGTCGCGCTGCGGCACTGGAAGGCAAGCTCCCTGCCCGCGCCTCCGGCGTGGCCTTGGAAGTGCTCCCCGGCGAGAGCCTGGACGCCCGCGAGCCCGTGGTCGCGCACGAGCAGGAGCACCCGGACGAGGGCGACGCGCTGCCCCGCGCGAGTTAGACCGTCGTGACCTCGGCCTCCCCCGGCACGGTCCGACCGGCCGAACCCGGTGTGGTGGGCGCCTTCACCCGCGGGCTGGCCATCTTCCGGCCCATTGCGCTGCTGTATGCCGCAATCCTCGCCTGGGTGCACCGCGAGGACATGAACCGCCCGATCGCGGCGGTCGCCGTTTTCGTGATCCTGCTGATCTGGTCGGTCATCGCCTCTTGGCGTCGCACGGTGACCACCCGCATGGCCGTCATCGACCTGACCTTGGCCACGCTCGGCATCCTCGCGACCTCGCTGGCTTTCCCGCGCGAAGCCGTCGTCTCCGGGGCCCTGACGTTGCCGGGGATCTGGTCCAGCTCCGGCGTCGTCGCGGCCGCCATCCGTGGCGGCGCCCGCGGTGGGCTCATCGGGGCTGCCGTCATCTCAGTGGCGGATCTGGTCTCGGTCATCAAGCCGAACTTCGGGACCATCCACAACATCGTCCTGCTCATCCTTCTGGGGTGGCTGATCGGCCTGTCCACGACCCTTGCCCGCGAGAGCCAGCGCCTCTTGGAGGTCTCGGTCCGAGCCGAGGAGTCGTATGCCGAGCGCGAGCGGCTCGCTCGAATCGTCCACGATGGTGTCCTGCAAACCCTGACCTTCATCAACCGGCGCGGCAACGAAATCGGTGGCGCCGCACAGGAACTCGCGACGCTGGCCGCCGATCAGGAGCGCTCGCTGCGCGACTTGGTCAGCGGGCGCCCGCGGGTCGTTGCCGCCGGAGACACGACCGATCTCGCGGTCGTCCTGCGGGGATTGGCCGACGAACGCGTCACCATCAGCGCCCCCGCCGAGGCGGTCATGCTGCCCAAGGACCGGGCCGGGGAATTGCGCGCCGCCGTTGTCGCCGCGCTGGACAATGTCCGCGCTCACGCCGGCCCGGACGCGCGAGCCTGGGTGCTCGTCGAAGACCTTGGCGGCGAAGTGGTCGTGACCGTTCGGGACAATGGCGTCGGTATGCCGCCCGGTCGCCCCGACGCGGCCGCAGCGGAGGGCCGGCTTGGTATGGCCTCCTCGATCCGCGGCCGG
This sequence comes from Actinomycetota bacterium, assembly GCA_020160805.1. GTDB lineage: Bacteria > Actinomycetota > Actinomycetes > Actinomycetales > Dermatophilaceae > Nostocoides_A > Nostocoides_A veronense. The sequence goes on from JAIUPO010000005.1 coordinate 55,023, forward strand.
ATGCGCGACCTCGGCGGGGACGCCACGTGGGCCACGGCACCGGGCCGCGGCTGCACCGTCGTCCTCACCGCACCCAAGGATCTCGAGCCGCTGGCACCGCGGCGGCCGGGACGGCATACCCCTGCGGCGGGAACGACCCCCGCGGCCCGCTCGATGAGGGAGAGTTGATCCCCGTGACCTTGCGCGTCTTCGTCGCCGACGACCATCCGCTGTGGCGCGACGCCCTCGTCGCCGACCTGGAGGAGCACGGCTATCAGGTCGTTGGGTCAGCGCCCGACGGGCCGTCAGCGGTCCGGCGCGTCACGGCGACGGTCCCTGATGTGCTTTTGCTGGACCTAAACCTGCCCGGTCTGCACGGCGCCGATGTGTGCGCCCAAGTGGCGGGCTTGGCGACCCGCGTGCTCATCCTCTCGGCCAGTGGCGAGGAACACGATGTCCTGGCGGCCATGAAGGCCGGGGCGTCGGGTTATCTCGTGAAATCGGCGACGCCAGAACAGATTCGGGCGGCCGTCGACGCGACCGGGCGGGGCGAGGCGACCTTCACGCCCGGGCTCGCCGGACTGGTGCTGGGGGAGTACCGCAAGCTCGCGAGCGAGCCGTCCGCGCCGGAGCGGCCGGTGCCCGAATTGACCGACCGGGAGACCGAGATCCTGCGCCTGGTCGCGATGGGCTTGTCCAGCAAGGAGATCGCCGAGCAATTGGTCATCTCGCACCGGACCGTGCAGAACCACGTTCACAACACGCTCGGGAAATTGCAATTGCACAATCGCGTGGAGCTGACGCGCTTCGCCTTAGAGCGCGGGCTGAACTGACCCACCCTCGCGCGTGCCCGGCATACGGGCGGGGGGTCCGAATGCTGGGCGCCCACCTATTCTGTGAGGGTGACGACCACTGTCGAACCCATGACGGCCTTGCTCGATGGGCCTGCGCGCCCGGCGGCGCAGCAGCCCGTCTGGCCCGACGATGCGGCGTTGAAGGCCGCGGTGGACACGCTGTCCTTGATGCCTCCGATCGTCTTCGCCGGCGAGTGCGACCTGCTGCGGCAGCGGATGGCGGCTGCGTCGCGCGGCGAGGCCTTCGTGCTGCAAGGGGGCGACTGCGCCGAAACCTTCGCCGCCGCCACGGCAGACAACATTCGCGATCGGGTCAAGACGCTGCTGCAGATGGCGGCCGTGCTGACCTATGGCGCGTCGGTCCCGGTGGTCAAGGTCGGGCGGATGGCCGGGCAGTATGCCAAGCCGCGCAGCAGCAATACCGAAACCCGCGAGGGGACGACGCTCCCGGCATACCGCGGGGACATGGTCAACGATTTCGAGTTCGCCGAGGCCGCGCGGACTCCCGACCCGCAGCGGTTGGTGCGGGCCTATCACGCGAGCACGGCCACCTTGAATCTGGTGCGGGCCTTCACCACCGGTGGGTATGCCGACCTGCGGCACGTCCACGAGTGGAACAAGGGATTCGTCTCGACGCCGGCCAATGCGGCCTACGAGAAGCTCGCCCGCGATATCGACAAGGCGATGAAGTTCATGTCGGCCTGCGGTGCGGACTTCGACGCCATGCGACAGGTCGAGTTCTTTGCCGCTCACGAGGCGCTGCTGCTGGACTACGAACGGCCGCTGACCCGCGTCGACTCGCGCACCGGCAAGCTCTATGACACCTCCGGTCACTTCATCTGGGTGGGGGAGCGCACCCGCGATCTCGACGGGGCCCACATCGACTTCATCACCAAGGTGCACAATCCCGTCGGGGTGAAACTGTCGGCGAAGTCCGACCCGGCCTATATCGAGAAGCTGATGGATCTGGTCGATCCCGATCGCGAGCCGGGGCGCCTGACCTTCATCACTCGCATGGGCGCGGGTCAGATCCGCGACGCACTGCCGGGCGTGATCGAGGCCGCAACGAAGGCCGGATCCGCGGCGACGTGGATCTGTGATCCCATGCACGGCAACACTTTTGAGTCGACGAGTGGCTACAAGACGCGCAATTTCGACGACATCGTCGAGGAGGTGCACGGCTTCTTCGATGTGCACCACGCGCTCGGCACCGTGCCCGGCGGCATCCACGTCGAACTGACCGGCAATGACGTCACCGAATGCCTCGGCGGCGCCGACAAGATCCTCGACGCCGATCTGAACAAGCGCTACGAAAGCGTCTGCGATCCCCGCCTGAACCACCGGCAGGGCCTTGAGCTCGCCTTCCTCGTGGCCGAAATGCTGGCCCGCGACTGATGGCCGCGTATGCCGTCGACCTGCTCTCCGACACCCTGACCCGGCCGTCGCGGGGTATGCGGACCGCGATGGCAGATGCCGAGGTCGGCGACGATGTCTTCGGGGAAGACCCGACTGTTCGGCGGCTGGAGGTAAGGGTCGCTGAGCTGCTCGGCCACGAGGCTGGTCTGTTCTCCCCGACCGGATCGCTGGCCAATCAGCTCGGCCTGCGCCTGCACGTCACCCCCGGGCGGGAGCTGATCGCCGACTCGATGGCGCACATCTTGCGCGCGGAACTCGGTGCAGCAGCGGCCTTTTCGGGGATCACCTCGCGGACCTGGGTATCAGACCGGGGCCGGGTCACGCCGGAGCAGGCGCTCTCGTTGATGATTGCTGGCGCCGATATCTATCACGTGCCGACCGCGCTCATCGCGCTGGAGAACACGCACAACTTCGGTGGGGGCACGATCCTGCCGCTGGCGACGATCGAGGCCATTCGTGCGGGTTCCCAGCCGCACGGGGTGGCCATGCATCTCGACGGGGCGCGGCTGTGGAATGCCCATATCGCCACTGGGGTGGCGCTGGCCGACTATGGCCGGCACTTCGACACCGTCTCGGTCTGCCTCTCGAAAGGCCTTGGTGCACCGGTCGGTTCGGTCCTGGTCGGCTCGGCCGATCTGATGCGCGAGGCGCGTGTATGGCGCAAACGCTATGGCGCCGGGATGCGCCAGGTGGGCGTTCTGGCCGCTGCCGGTCTTTTTGCGCTCGACCACAATCTTGAGCGATTGGCCGACGATCATGCGCGGGCGCGGCGGTTTGCCGAGGCCGTGAGTTCCGTTGCGCCCGTTGTGGATCCGGCGCAGGTCGAGACCAATATCGTCATCCTCGACCTCGCCGATCATCCGAAGTCGGCGGCGGACGTCGTGAGCGGCCTCGCGGAGGCGGGCGTGCGGGCATACGCGTTGAGCCCCACACGGGTGCGTCTGGTCTGGCACCTCGACGTCGACGACCCCGGCACCGACCGCGCCATCGCCGCTGCCCGCGCCGTCCTCGCCAGAGGGGGCCGCGTCACCCCACGCAACCTCTGCTGAGACGTGCAACCTCTGCTGACGTGGCCCGTCAGGGGGCGTCGTGGTGGAGCGCCTCCATCGGCCGCTCGTCGTCCAGCGGATCCTGCGCGGAGCGGCCTCGCAGCTCGGAGAGGTACATCGCCGCCAGCACCAGCCCACCGCCGAGAAGCATTCGGGTCGTGAGGGATTCGCCGCCGAACAGGACCGCAAAGAAGGCAGCGAAGACCGGTTCGGTCGTCATGATGATCGCCGCGCGCGTCGGCGGGACGTGTGCCTGCGCCCAGGTCTGCGCCCACAAGGCGAAGGCGCCCGCGACCAGCGCCATATAGAGCAGCGAGGCCCACTGGCCCCCGGTGGCCGGCAAGGTGATACCGCCTGGAAGGGCGGCGACCAGCGCCACGCAGGAGATGACGGCGGCTTGGACACACGCCATACCCGTGGCCTGTGCAGGGGTGGACCAGCGGCCCAGGCCGAGGATATGCAGGGCATAGAGCAAGGCCGCCGCGAGCGTGAGGCCCTCGCCGAAACCGATCGCGAACCCGCGCAGCGACAGCACGCCCAGGCCGACCGCGGCCAAAGCGACCGCCAACCACATGGCCCCAGGGAGCCGGTCGCGGAGCAGGAGCGCGCCGAGGACGGGGGTGAGGACGACATACGCCCCGGTCACAAAGCCGGACACCGATGCGGAGGTGTGCTCCAAACCGATGGTCTGCAGGATCTGGGCGGTGCCGTAGAGACCGCCGAGAACCACGGACGAACGCACAGCCGAACGGGGCAGCGCCGCGACCTGCCGCCGAAAGACCAGGCACATCGCCAGCGCAGCGATCGCGAACCGCACCACGAGGAAGTCGGCAGACGGCACATGCGCGACGAGATCTTTGATGAGGAAAAAGGTCGAGCCCCACGTCGCCGTCATGGCGAGCAAGAGCAGCGTCGCGATAACGCGGGTGCGGCCCTGCTGGGATGGGTCCGCGCTCATCAGACGATGGTGATGGTGACGGTGGTCCCCTTGGGCGCTTTGGTCCCGCCGGCCGGCGTCTGCCCGGTGCAGGTGTCGAGCGGACCGCCGAGGAACTTCTTGACGTCCACCTCGAATCCAGCGGCCTTGAGCAAGGCCACCGACTCGGCCTCGGATTTATTGAAGCACGAGGGGACTTCCACCAGCTCCGGGCCCTTGGACAGGGTCAGCGTGATGGTGTCACCGCGCACCACCTGGCCGTCCGCGGGGGTCTGAGCGGCGACGGTGTCCTTGTCGTAGTCGGTCGAGAAGATCGGCTCACTGGCCATCTCGATGGTCAAGCCCGCCTGCTCGGCCAGTGCCTGCGCCTCCTCCTGGGTCTTGCCGAGGAAGTCGGGGACATCGAAGGGTTGCGGCCCGTCGCTGAGCACGAAGTTGACGGGCTCGCCGCGCTTGAGTTGGGTGCCGGCGGCCGGCTCGAAGGACACGACGCGGCCCTTGGGAATGGTGTCGCTATAGGCCGTGGTGACCTTCCCGGGGCTGAGGTTGACCTTCGCCAGGCGCTCGGTCGCGGTCTTGCGCGAGACATTCATCAGGTCCGGAACGGCATACCGCTCCTTGCCCTTGGAGATCGTCAGCGTGACATCGGCGCCGCGGCGCAGCGAGGCGCCTTCGCCGGGGGTCGCGGAGATGACGAAGCCCTTCGCGACTGTTTCGCTGAAGGCCTCCGTCTGCTTCGCGTCAAGATGGGTAGTCGTCAGGGCGGCCACTGCTTGTTGCGCCGTCAGGTCCGTCAGCGTGGGGACGGTGGTCGGCGAGCCGGGCCCGGCGGTGAAGTACCACCCCGCGCCACCCGCCGCGAGCAGCAGAGCCACCAGGGCCGCGAGTATGCCGAGGCGCCGGCGCCTCGGGGCCGCGCCAGCTGCGTCGTGCCCGTCGTGGGTCCCGTGCGGTGGCTGGGGCCGGTTGCCAGTTGGGTTGGTGGGCAGCGGTTTTGGCGCCGGCTTGACGACGCGCGGGGCTGGCTTGAGCGGCTGGGCGGCAGGTTGCGCGAGATTGAAGGGCTGCGTGTCGGCGCTGGTTGCCCCGGCGCCCGCCGGCGCGACCGGCAGGACACTCGTGGCCTCTGCCGGCTGGCTGGTTGTCGGTGCAGCCGTTTCCGTGTCCGGCCGGCCCGGGTATGCCGTCGTTCCCGCTCCGGCCGCGCTGGCGGCGGCTGATCCGGGGGCGGTGGTCGCGACGCCATCGAGCTCGGACTCGGGCAGCAGGCGTCGCACATGGCGCACCTCGGCGAGGAACTCCGCGGCATCCTCGGGCCGGTCCTGCGGATCCTTCGCCGACGCGCTCAGGACGAGTGAGTCCAAGCTTGGCGGAATGCCGGGGAGCACCGACGAGGGTGCGGGCACACCGGAGTGCACGTGCTGGAAGAGCACCTTGGGGATGCTCTCGCCGGCGAACGCCTTACGGCCGGTGAGCATTTCGAAGAGGAGGAGGCCCGCGGCATACACATCGGAGCGGGTCGTGACCTGGCCGCCGCCGTCGACCTGCTCGGGGGAGATATAGGCCAGGGTGCCGAGAACCTCCGAGGTGGCGGACGTGGCTGTGTCGGTGTTGACGGCGCGGGCGAGGCCGAAATCGGCCACCTTGACGACGCCGTCATCGCGGATGATGACATTCTCCGGCTTGATATCGCGGTGAATGATGCCGCCACGGTGGGCCTCGGCCAGCGCCAGGAGCATCGGCTCCAGGATGTCCAAGGCGGCGCGGGGCGTCAGGGCTCCGTCATCCTCGACGATCTGGCGCAGGGTGCGGCCCGGGACATATTCCATCGCCAGCCAGACCCGGCCAGCATCATTGCCCTGGTCGTAGATGGAGACGATATTTGGGTGCGACAGCCGGGCGGCGGCGAGCGCCTCACGCTTGAACCGGGAGACGAACCGCTCATCGTGCGCCAGGTGCGGCCGCATGACCTTCAGCGCGACATCGCGATCGAGGCGGGTGTCGACGGCGCGGTAGACGCTGGCCATCCCGCCGGTGGCGATCAGTTCGAGCACGGTATAGCGACCGTCGATGACCTCGCCGATCAGTGCATCCGGGCCCACGACGTTCACCGGCACGATTTTAGGCCTCTTCTCTGAGCGCCCTGGGGAGGCGCCCGCTCACGGCCCGGGCGGGTTGAGAGCCGAACGGATCAGAACTTGCTGCGGAAGTAGGTGACATTGGCGACGTACTGGCGGGTGTCGGCATACCACCCGCGCTCGCGCACTGAGCCGAGGCCTTGGTAATAGGCCGCGATGACCTCGTCGCGGTTGGCGGCCATCTTGGTCAACTGCTTGATGATGACGACGCCGGCGGTGACATTGTCGTGAATGTCGTGGAGGTTGAGTTTGCGGCCGATGAGGCTGCCCGCCCACTCGCCCGAGCCCGGCATGACCTGCATCGTGCCGACGGCACCGACATGCGAGGTGACGCCCTGCTGCCAGCCGGATTCCTGCCATCCGATGGCGAGCGCGAGGCGGGGGTCCACGCCATACCGCAGCGCCGTCGAGGCGATCAGGTCACGGGTCGCGGTGCGCGACGCCATACCCCGGATCGGGGTCGACTTGGGGGTCGACTCGAAGCTGTTGTCGACCCGGCTGGTCGCACCAGGGATCGAGAGTTTCTGACCGGGGTGGATGAACCGGCTGGGGGCGATGCCATTGGTCTTGGCGATCGCCGCGATCGTCGTGCCATAGCTGCCGGCGATGGAGCTGAGGGTTTCGCCGGCGCGCACCGTATGCCCGGAGCTGGTCCGGGCGGGGCGCTTGGCGGGCGTGCTGTCGCCGTGGGGGATGACGAGGATGTCGCCGGGGTGGATCAGGCGGCCGTTGGACAGATTGTTCGCGCGGCTGATCGCGCCGGTGGTCGTGCCGTACTTGATGGCCAGCCCATAGACCGTCTCCCCATCGCGCACCGTGTGCCTCTGGTCGGTGCTCGAGTGCACGGCGAGCGCGGGCAGGTCGAAGAGCACAGGCGGCGTGGCGGGCATCGTGAGCAGGGGGGCCATGAGCGTCCTTCCGTCGGCCGGGAGTGGCCGCGATGAGGCGTGGGGGAGCGTGTGACTGCTGTGATTGTTGAGCCTCCGGATACAGATGATGCGGCAGGGACGCGCGTCAAATGGGGCTGCGCGGCCGCGCGGGGCTTCCGCACGGCAGGCGTATGGCAGTCTGGCGCGCGTGGATCTCGATGCCCTCGTCGGCGATTGGCTGACCCTGTCCGACCTCGCCTCCCGGCTTGGCACCTCGCCCAATGGCGTGCGCCGGTTGCTCGAGGAACGCGAACTGGTCGGCCTGCGGCGCGGCAGCCCGAAGGTGCTCAGCGTCCCGGCCGACTTCCTCGACGGTGACGTGCCCTTGCCCGCCCTTAAGGGCACGCTGATGGTGCTCGGCGATATCGGCTTCTCCGACGAGGAGATGATCGAGTGGCTGTTCACGCCCGATGACACCCTCCCAGGCGGCGCCGCGCACCCCACCGCTGCCATGCGCGCCGGCTTCAAGACCGAAGTCCGCCGCCGCGCCATGGAACAGATGTGATGTAAGCGCCACGTCGACGCTCGCTCCGCCGGTCGAGTTCGGGAAACACGCCGTGCGCGCGACCCCATCCTCGGCGTGTTTCCCGATCTCGACCGGGTGTGCGCAGGCGCGTCAGGCGTGTCAGGCGCTGCGGGCGGTCGCGATGGCGATGAAGTCCGTCAGCGCGGCCAGGGCCACATCGTCAATGTCCGCCGTATGCAGTGCGCTCGCCGCCGCGTCCGCGCGGCGGGTGATCTGCGCCTCCACTGAGGCGACCGCGCCAGAGCTGGTAATCAGCGCGCGGAGCCGTTCGATGTCGTCGTCCGTCAACGCGGGATTCCCGAGTCGGCCCTCGACCTCGCGCCGGCCAGCAGCGTCCAAGCCCGCGAGGGTGTGCGCGATCAGCACCGTGCGCTTGCCCTCCCGCAGGTCGTCGCCCGCTGGCTTGCCCGTGACTTCCGGGTCGCCGAAGACCCCGAGCAGGTCGTCCCGGAGTTGGAAGGCGATGCCCAATTCCAGTCCATAGGTGCTCAGGGCGGCATCGATCGCCGTCGCGACTCCGCCCGTGCGGGCGCCGATCAGCAACGGGTGCTGAATGGAGTACTTCGCGGACTTGTAGGTGATCACCCGCTCGGCCATCGCGACTCGCTCGTCGTCCGCCATCGCCGTCCATGGCCGGACCGAGCCGACGACATCGAGGTACTGACCGGCCATCAACTGCGTCCGCATCAGATCGAAGGTCGCTCGACCCCGGGCGAGCTCGGCATCGGGGAGGCCGCACTCGTCATACGCCTGATCGGCCCAGCCAAGACAGAGGTTCCCGGCGAGGATCGCCCCGGCGACGCCGAAGCCTGCCGCATCGCCCTCCCAGCCCCGCTGACCATGGGCGGCTTCGAGGGCGCGGTGGGTGGTCGGCATACCGCGGCGGGTGTCGGAGGCGTCGATGATGTCGTCGTGGATCAGGGCCGCGGCCTGGACGAACTCCATCGCCGCGGCGAGCCGGACGGCGCCCTCGCGGTCGGGGCACCCGGCGGCGCGGTAGCCGACATACAGCATGATCGGGCGGAAGCGCTTGCCGCCGCCCATGAGGGCGCGAACGGGCCCGAGCAGATCGGCGGATTCGGGAGCCAGCTCCGCGAGATCCTCGGCGCCGCGCGTGAGCTGCGCGTCGATCGCGGCGTCGATGCGGGGGCGCAGCGCGGCCAGGTCGATGGCTGGCATATCTCCCCCTCGTCGAGCACCGGTCGTCTCAGCCTAACTGCGTGCGGAAAGCCCGCCGAAATGCCCGCGTATCCTTGGGCATCGTGTCCATCCCCACTGACCTGCGCGCCGCGCGCCCGAGCGTCAGTTTCGAGTTCTTCCCGCCGAAAGATGATGCGGGCGAGGCGGCGCTCATGGACGCCATCCGCCGGCTGGAGCGGGTCAATCCCGACTTCGTGTCGATCACCTATGGCGCGGGCGGGTCGAGCCAGGACCGCACCGTCGCGGTGACGGAGCGGATCGCGCACGAGACGACCTTGACCCCGCTGGCGCACCTGACCTGCGTGGGGGCCTCGGTCGCGCAGTTGCGCCAGGTGGTGGGGCAGTATGCCGCGGTCGGGATCCGCAATATTCTCGCCCTCCGTGGGGACCCGCCCCGTGGGGGCGACGGGACCTGGCAGGCGCATCCGGACGGCCTGTCGCACGCCGACGAGTTGGTGCGGCTGATCAAGACCTTGGGCGACTTCACGGTCGGCGTCGCGGCCTTCCCCGATGTGCATCCGGAATCGCCGGGCTTCGAGCATGACGTCGAAGTGCTGGTGCGCAAGGCGGATGCGGGGGCCGAGTTCGCGGTGACGCAGATGGTCTTCGATGCGACGACCTACCTGCGCCTGCGCGATGCGGTCGCCGCCAGGCGCGACCTGCCGATCACGCCCGGCGTGATGCCGGTGACGAATGTCCGCCAGATCGCGCGGATGAGCGAGCTGATGGGCACCCCGCTGCCGCCGTCGGTCGTGTCGCGGCTGTCCGCGGTCGAGGGGGACGCCGACGCCGTGCGTGCGGTCGGGGTCCAGATCGCCACCGAGTTGGCGCAGGCGATGCTCGCCGAGGGCGCCCCCGGGCTGCACTTCATCACGATGAACCGATCCACCGCGACCCTCGAGGTCTTCGAGAACCTCGGCCTGACCGCCTCCCGCTGACCTTCGCCCCTCCCCGCCGCGCCGTCGGGGCCCCAGCAGTCACAGGCGCCTCAGGTTTTCCGCCCAGTGCCGAAATCCGTCACGCGACCGACGAGGTCTTTCGAGTCCCGCCTCCGTGGTGCGCTCTCGTCGCGCCCGAGCGTGCAGCTCGCTGCGGAGCGCTGTTATCGCCGCCGAGCGCTGTTATAGCTGCGCTCCTCGGCGATATGTCCTACCGGCTGCGAGATCTGCGCGCGGCTCCGATGTGAGCGCTCCACCGAGCGCGCGGCTGAAGGATTTCGGCATCGGGCGGGAATCCTTCACGTGGCTCACGCAGGGCAATACTGGGTATTGACATCGACTATTCGCATAGTGAATAGTCTGTTGTGTGAGCACCGGACACGTCCTCCTGGGGCTGCTGAGCAGGGGTCAGCAGCACGGGTACGACCTCAAGGCGGGCCATGACGCCCTCTTCCCCTCCGCGCGTCCGATGGCTTACGGGCAGGTGTATGCCGCGCTCACCCGCCTGCGCGACCGGGGCCTGATCGAGGAGGCCGCGGTGGAGCGGGCGGGTGGGCCGGAGCGCACGACATACCGGCTGACCCCGGCCGGACGGGACGAACTGGAGGTCTGGATGTCCGCGGCTGAGCACCCACCGAGCGAGGTCAACAACCCGCTCGCGACCAAACTCAATGTCGCCTTGGTCGCCGGCGGCCCCGACGAGGGCGCGCTCTTCCTGCGTCGCCAACGATCGGCCCACACCGCGCGGATGCGCGACCACACGCAAACCAAGCGAGCCGCCGACGCGACCCTGACGCAGGTGCTCGCCGCCGACTACGCCTTAAGCCACTTGGACGCCGATGTCCGGTGGATCGACGACGCCCTCGCCCGACTCGGCGAGATCACCCGGGAGGTAACCCCATGAGCACGACCCCCTTGATCGCTACCGGGCTGCGGCACGCCTATGGCAACCGGCCCGCCCTGGCCGGCATCGACCTGCGCATCGAGCCGGGCGACTTCGTGGTCATCACCGGCGCGTCCGGGTCGGGCAAGTCGACCCTGCTCCACGCGCTGGCTGGGGTCATCGTTCCCGACGCGGGCTCGGTGCGGTTCGGCGATGTGTCCGTGTCGGGGGCCTCGGAGGAGGCGCGCTCGGCGCTGCGCCGCACGCGCTTCGGCGTGCTCTTCCAGTTCGGCCAACTCGTCGAGGAACTCACCGCCGTCGAGAATGTCGCCCTGCCCTTGTTGCTCGGGGGTATGCCGCGGCGCACCGCCGAGGCCCGCGCCGGTGAGTGGTTGGGCCGGGTGGGCGTCGCCGAGGTCGCGGGTCAGGTCCCGGGGGAGTTGTCCGGTGGTCAGGCGCAGCGCGTGGCGCTCGCCAGGGCGCTGGTCAGCGAAGCGGACATCCTCTTCGCCGACGAACCGACCGGTGCCTTGGACTCACTCGCCGCCGAGGCGGTGATGGATCTGCTCAGCGAACTCAATGCCGACCTGGGCGCGACGATCGTGCTGGTGACGCACGAACCGCGGGTCGCGGCATATGGCCGCACGGAGGTCCACCTGCGCGATGGCCGGATCGACACTCTCTCCTCCTACGGCCAGGACGATGTGATCGCGCAGGCGCTGCGATGAGCGGGCGGCTTACCTGGCGCGACGCGCTCTTCGTCGCGGCTCGCGGCGGGTCCAGCGACCGACTGCGTTGGGGTGCAACGGCCTTCGGCGCCCTGGTGCTTGCCTTCGTCTGTGCCTCGGCTCTGACCCTGCTGACCATTCCGTTCCGGGAATCGAGTTGGCACGACAACCCGGGGCCGTTCGGCTGGACCACCCTCTCCGATCGCGGGACGGTGGCGGGTAGGGCGGTTGCCTTTCTTGTCCTTCTCGTGCCCGTGCTGATCTTCCTTGGACAGGCCGCGCGGATCGGTATGCCGGTCCGTGTGCGCCGGCTGGCCGCGCTGCGGGCTGCGGGAGCGAGCCCCCGCGATCTGCGGCGAGTGGGTGGCGCGGAAAGTGTGCTCTCGTCCGCAGTCGGGTCCCTGCTCGGTGTCGCGGCTTTCCTCGGGGCGTGGCGGGCGGCGCCGCGCTTGTGGCGGATGGAGGTCCTGGACTGGGTCGAACAAGACGGCGGCGACCCGGTCGCCCGGGTGATTTCGGTGCCGGTGTTGCCGCAGGTGTCTATTCCGTGGTGGATTGCGGTCGGCGCGTTAGCGCTTCCCATGATGCTTGCTGTCGTCACTGCAGCATCGCTGCGGCCACGGCGGATCACCGGGGCGGGACGTCAGCGGACGAAAGGTGGGCTTTTCCTTGTTGGCGTATCCCTCGTGCTGCTCGCCGCCCTGTTCCTTGGCCCGTCACGCGTCGGCCGGGAATGGCATTCGGCCACAACGACCTTCGTCCTAGTCTTGTTGGCACTGGGGTCGTTGGTTTCCTGGGTAGGAGGCTGGCTCGTCCTCGCTCCGAGCGTGACCTATCTGCTGGGGAAGCGCGTGAGCCGCAGCACGTCATCGCCGGCGTTGCTGTTGGCCGGACGGCGGATGATGCAGCACTCCCGCGCGACGTCTCGCCCGACGATGGCGTTGCAACTGCTCGCCGTTCTTGCGGCCTCCAACCTCGTGCTGCGCCCGGCGCTCCTGTCCGACGCCGGCCGATCTGGCCCGGCAAACTCGCGCGAGATCGTCGCCTTGATCACCAGCATCGGAAACCTGCTCTCAGCCCTGCTCGTGATCACCATCGTCCTGGCAGGCGTCTCCCTCCTCTTGGCGACCGTTGAGGCCCTGATGTGGCGTCGGCGCTCCACCGCCCGACAAGTCTTCGCTGGTGTTCCGCGTGGCGTCCTGCGTCGGGCGATGGTCGTCGAGTCGGCCGTGCCGACAGCGGTGGTCACGACCCTGTCGCTCATTGTGACGGCGGTGATCGAGACGCTGGTCGTGCCTCGGCACCTGCTCCCGGGTGGTTTCCCGTGGCTCGGGGTGCTGGGGACGAGTGCTGGCTTCATCGCCCTAGTGCTCGCGGCGTCCTGGCTCGCCGCCCGCGCCATCAACTCCGCCACGGACGTTCGGGAGCTTCGGACGACCTAGCCCCGGTCGGCGCAGGAGGCGATGCCCAGCCAGGTATGCCGATTGCCCGCCCAGCACCACCCCACCTTCGGCGCGCCTTTCATCGCGGCGCCGTCACGGCCGGTGCCGCCGCTGATCCAGATCGCCGGGGTTCGGGCATCCAGACCACCGGTCGGCTTCTTCAGGCGTGAACCGGGAGTCATAAAGCAGTAGTTGGGCTCCAGCAGCTCCGGCCGCTGCAGCAGCCAGCAGATGCCCTCGGAGACGGTCAGCGGCGACCGGCCCCGGGCGGCGATCTGCGGCGCAACCTCATGGGGACTTTGGTTGCGATATTCATCACCGCGTTGCGGGTCGCGGATCATATAAAGCGGTGCATCGGGCACCTCGACTCCGGCCACCGGAGCGAAGGTGTCCAGATCCGTCATATCCACGACCACGAATCCGGCTTTGTCGTCTCGCACCAGTAGTGGAGTCAGGATGCTGGGCGCCACGAGCTTCGGATGTATGACGAGTAGCTCGCCCTGCGCGAGTCGCAGCTCCGTGGCCAGCGCGCGAAAGTCCTTCTCTCCCAGGCCGGCCAGGCGTGGTAAGCCCAAGGCGACGAGTCGATCGAGTTGGTCGGCTAGCGGCATTCGTCTCCTGTGGGCCGAGCGTCAGCGGGTTGTGCGACTTAACGCCCACGGCGGCACCGGTGTTCCGAGCCGACTCAGGCGTTCCACTCCGGATCGCGGCCAGACATCGCGACCAGGCGATCGAGCGCTGGGGCATCCGCGGGCACCTCGACGCGCGGCGCGAAGGCCTTGCCCTCGCCTTGGAAGTCGGGCGTGAGCATCTGGTCGGCAAAGCCGATCGAGTTCTCGAGCGGACCCTCGGCGGGCGACCAGTTCTTACCGGTAGCGGTGGCGATATCCCAGCCGTGCACCTGGTATTCCCACAGCACCATGCTCAGCGCCATGTCCCCGGGCATCGCCATACCGCCGGCGAGCACAAGGTCTCGCTCGGCGCCGCCATCGGCGATTCCGGCGACGAGCTGGTCTGCGGCAGAGCGCAATTGGTCGCCGCCCGTGCCGTCGACCGGCACGCCATCGGCGTCCGGCGCCTGACCGTTTGGATCCGCGAAGCCGGCGCCGAAGGCGGTCGCCCACCCGACGATGTGGCCTCGGAGGTCGGCGACCGTGAACTCTGCGCAGGGCGTCGGCCGGTCAGCTGCCTCTGCCGGGATGGCGTCGAGCACGTCCGCGAGGGACCGCAAGACGTCGCGGGTCTGCTCGGCAGTGGCTCGGGGGTCGGTGGTCGGGGAGTGGTGTGTCATGTCCTCGACCGTATGTTGCCCGCCTGCACCCGGGCTTGAAGATTCGCGACATCTTCGCCGAACCCGCCGGCGTCCCGTTCGTAGGCTTCTCCCCGTGAGCGAGCCACCCGACCCGGCCGAGGACACGCGCGCGATCCTGCATCCGGCTCGGATGGCGGAATACGTTCGGCTGGAACGCTTTCCGGTGCCGACCGCCACGGACGGGATCTTCGACTGGGCTTGGTCGGTCTCCTGGAATCTCCCGCCGGGTGAGCGCCTCGCGCAGGACGTGCTCTCACTGCCCGCGGTCAATCTCAGCGTCGGCAATGGGCCGCCGCCCGGCCGCACCCCGCCGCCCGGCCCGTATGCCGTCCTCCCGCGCGTCGTCGGTGTCGCCCGCCGCCGCACTACCCGCGTCCTCATCGGCTCCGGCTGGAATGTCGCCATCAAGACGACCGTCGGCGGCTTCGGGGCACTGGCACCGGTGCCAGTGTCGCGATGGACCGACAAGGAAGTCCCGATGGGCACCGTCTTGGCGCTCGACGACAGCGCGCTCGCGGAGCGAATGGCGGCGGCGACGAGTGGTGGTGACCGCGCGGGCATACTCCTGCAGGCTGTGGAACCCTTTGTGGCACAAGCCGACCCAGCCAGGATGCGGGCCGCGCGCGAGGTAACCGCTATTGCCGAGGCCGCCGAACGACACCCGCAGCTGCGACTGGCGGAGGAGTTGGCGGCATACGCCGGCCTGAGCGTGCGCACCCTGCAGCGGCTCTTCGCGGAGTATGCCGGGATCTCGCCCGCCTGGATGCTGCGCCGGCTGCGGCTGATCGAGGCCGCCGAGCGGGTCGCGCGCGGCGAGGAGGTGCGGTGGGCGGAGGTGGCGGCCGAGCTGGGCTATAGCGACCAGGCGCATCTGAGTCGCGACTTCACGGCCGCTATCGGGTCAACCCCGACGAGGTATGCCGCCGCGCAGCGCCCCACTGGGACGAGTCCGCTCACCTGACGACGACGCTTGTCTTCCCGTTGCTAGCCGTCACCGAGTTCGACGCCGGCGCCCGCGCCATGGGCTTCCTCGCCGCGGCGACCTGGCTGCCGTGGCTGCTCATCAGTCTCCCGGCCGGGGTGTGGATCGATCGCGGCGACGCCCGCCGGATCATGATCGGGGCCGATCTGTGGTCAGCGGCGGTCACGGCGAGCGTTCCGGTCGCGTGGGCTTTCGGTCATCTCACCCTGGCGCACGTCTTCGCCGCAGCGCTCGGCGTTGGTTTCGGCTCCGTCTTCTTCCGCACGGCCTACGCCTCCCTGGTGCCGCAGGTCGTTGCGAAAGACGATCTGGAACAAGCGAATTCGCGACTGGTGGGCACGGAATCGGCGATGCAGATCGCCGGCCCCGGCGTGGGTGGCGCTCTCGTCGCGCTGGTCGGGGCGGCATACACCGTGGTCCTCGACTCGATTTCCTTCCTCGTCTCGGCCCTCTGCCTGGCTCGGATACGCCCGGGTGACATGTCGCGTCCCACGCCGCCGGCTCGCGAGCCGATGCTCACCTCGATTCGGGCCGGCCTGCGCGTGCTCGCTCGCGATCCTTATGTCCGGTATTTCGCGGTGCAGGGCGGTGTGTCCAACTTCGCGCTCACGGGCTATGGCGCCCTTCTGGTGCTCTTCCTTGTCAAGGACCTGCACCTGCCGGCCGGCGCGATCGGGGTCGTGATCGCCGTTGGCAGTGTCGGTGGGCTGATCGGTGCCAGCATCGCGCGCCGGACCTCCACACGCCTCGGTCAGGGGCCGGCGATGGTTGCGCTGCAGATCATCGGTGGCCCCGCGGCCCTGCTCATCCCCGCCGCGCAGCCGGGCCTGCTCGTCCTGCTCGTGCCGCTTGGCGAAGTGCTCGTCGGGATCGGCGTCGTCGGTGCCAATGTGCTGCGAGGCGCCTTCCGGATGCGTTATGTCCCAGGCGAACTCATGGCGCGAGTCGTCTCGGCCAGCGCACTGGTCAATCTCGGGACAATGCCCCTCGGCGGTCTCGCGGCGGCCTGGCTCGGCGAGCAGTTCGGCGTGCGCAGCGCGATCGCGCTGCTCGCCGCGCTGCACGCGCTGGCGTCGCTGTCGGTCCTGATCGGGCCCTATCGACCGGGCCGTCCGCTCCCGGATGCGCCAATGCCGGTGCGCTGACTCGCCACGCCACTCAGGGCGTGACGGCCGAGGCCGTTCCGTCGGTCATGGCCAGCAGGTCGGCGTATGACGTGCGGAAGACCGCGTGCGAGTGCCCGCCCGCGGCCCAGACCTGCTCGAACTGCTCCAGGTAGGTGTCCACCACGGTCCGCAATGGCGTGGGGTGACCCACCGGCGCGACCCCGCCGATCGCCATACCCGTGTGAGCGCGGACGAAGTCCGGGTCGGCCCGATCGAGGCTGGCCAGATCGAGGGCCTGTGCGAGGTAGGTCGTGTCGACCCGATGCCCGCCCGAGGCCATGACGAGCACCGGCGAGGCCGAGCCGTCGGCGTCAATACCCTTGAAGATCAACGAATTCGCGATCTCGGCGGGCGTGATGCCGAGGGCGTCCGCCGCCGCTTGGGCGGTCTTGACGGCATCGGGCAGCACCCGGAAGTCCGGGTCGAAACCGCGGTCTGCCAGGGCGGCACGCACGGCCGAGACGGCCGGGTGGGAAGTCAGGTCGGGGCTCACCCCGCGACTGTATGCCCGTGTGGCCAGCGCGGTGTGTCGCTCGTCGAGATCGTGGCGCCGAAAGCCACGCGCGGTGGGGAACTTTGCTGCTGCCCTGGCGACAGCGAACTTCCCCACGATCGCTGAGGCGCGGCCGGGCAGCTTGGCGAGGAGCCACTCGTTAAGGTGCCTGTCGTGGGAGGGACGTCGACGACGCGGCTGGATCCGCTGCTGGTGCACCAGACCGTTGAGCGGCTGGCCGAGCGGATCCGGGCGCGCTTCCCCGAGCGCGGGTTGAACCTTGTCGCCGAGCAGTTGGCGCAGATCTCCCAGGATGTCGGATCGAGTGCTCCCGGATTGCGTCGGCGCCTGCTCGCGACATCGTGGTTCGCCCGCATCATCGGGGCGGTAGTCCTGGCCGCCACCTCTGTGCTGCTCGTCGTGACGATCCGTGATGCCATCCAGCACGGCCCAGACCAGTCTTTCGAGTGGGTGCCACTCATCGAGTCGCTGATCAACGATCTGGTGTTCGCTGGGATCGCCCTGTTTTTCCTGATGGCGCTGCCGGAGCGCATCCAGCGCCGCGAGTTGCTCGCCACTTTGCATCGGCTGCGCTCGCTTGCGCACATCGTCGACATGCACCAACTCACCAAGGATCCCGAGCGGCTTCGCCCGGACTTCGTCAAAACGACGAAATCCGCTGAGCCAGGCCTAGATCGGGATCAGTTGGAGCACTATCTCGACTACTGCTCCGAGTTGCTCAGCCTCATCGGCAAGGTCGCGGCGCTCTGCGCCGAGGAGTCCGAGGATGCCGTGGTGCTCGACACGATCACCGGCATCGAGACGATGACCACGGACATGGCCGGCAAAATTTGGCAGAAGATTTCGCTGCTACCCGACTGAGGTTCATCGCATCGCCTGCACGACGAGCAGGTGAGGGGCAACGAAGCGCGGGCCCCGGCATACTGCCGAAGCCCGCGATCGAGGGTGAGGATCAGGGAAGGTTCACTTGCCCTGACGGTAGGTCGCCCACATTGACTGCGCCCGGGAGATCTGGCCTGCGCTGAAGGTGTTCATGCAGGCATCGTCGGTGTAGTCCATGAAGTTCTTGATCGGGTCGAGACCGGCCGAGCGACGGCATGTGTCCCGCCCGGTCGGGCAGCCATAGGCCGCGGACTTCTCGGCCGGGGTGTCGGCGACATAGTCGCCCTGGCCGTTATACCCGCCCTGGAAGGTGTGGTAGAGCCCGAACCAGTGCCCCGCTTCGTGGGTCGCGGTGTCGCCGAGGTTGTAGGGCGCGGCCGTGCCGCCGGGCAGCGACTGATCGAGCAGGACGACACCGTCCATGACGTCATAGCTGCTCTTGGGGAAGGTCGCCCAGCCGAGGAGCCCGCCGCCGAGGCTGGCGGAGTAAAGGTTGAGGTCGGCCATCGTGCCCTTGCGTAGGGCGGTCTTCATGGACTTCTCGGCGGTTGAGCCGTTGGTGAGCCCGTTGTACCAGGTGGTGTTATTGGTGTAGTCCGTGCCCGCCAAGGTGAAGCTGAATCCGCTGCCGGCGTAGGCATTGTTGAGGACGGTGATCTGGTTGTTGATCATCGTCGAGCTGAGATTGCCCTTCGCATCGGTGATGACGTGGAAGTAGACATTGACCGTTGCGGCGACCGCGCGAGAGCCGGACCGATTGATGCCCTTGGCGGCGGCGGAGGTGCGACGGTGAACGCTTATGCGGGGGGTATTCCGTTCGGGTTGGGGTAGCCGTGTGTGGCCGTCGACCACTATGACGCACCTTGAGCCGCCGTGCTACCGGAAGGTAACCAGAATCTGAGAGATCGGGCTTGACGGTCGAGCATCCGACCGGAGTAGAGTCAGAATAGAACATATGTTCGACGAACGGATGTTCGGTTTCAACTCTAGTCGCCGCCGGCGGATCTCGTCCATCCCCGGCCGCCCGAGCGTGAAGGAGCGCCCGCCGATGGCCCGCCGATATGACGAACCCGTCGACGTCCAGTCTCGGGATGAGGTGATGTCCGCCTTCATCTGGCGGGGCCGGTTGTATGCCGTGCGCGGAGTCCTCGACCGCTGGACCGAGCGCCGCTCCTGGTGGCAGGACCCGGTCGGTACCCCGCAGGCGGGGGAGCGGACCGTATGGCGGGTGGAGGCCAGCGCTGGCCGGTGCGCGGGCAGCGGGATCTATGACATCGGCCGCGACACCGACGCCGCCACCGTCCCGGCATGGACGCTGCTGCGGGTGCAGGACTGATGACGATGACGACGGAGCAGATGATGGTGACGCGAGCCGATGCACCCCCAGAGCCGCTGCGCGAGCAGGCGCCGAGTCGGCCAGCCGGTGCTGAGCGGGAGCGGGTGCCGGCCACTCGGGTCGCCTCCGCGCTGGACTTGCTCGACGGTTCCCAGGCTAGCCTGCTCGAGGCCGGTCACGCCGAGCACATCGGGCAGCGGTATGCCGTGGCCCAACTCTCCGCCCTGCGCGCCGCCGCCGCGGTGCTCGCCGTCCGCGGCCCGCGCCTGGCCGGCTCGCGCGGCTCCGGCGGGCCGCGCAATCTGTGGGAGATCCTGCCCGCCGTCGCGCCGGAATTGCAGGAGTGGGCCGACTTCTTCGCGCTGTGCGCCACCCGGCGCGAAGTGCTCGGGCGGGCGAGCGACACGGCATACCACCCGGGCCCGGAGGGCTCCCGCGAGGAACCGATGACGGTGCGGGAGGCCGACGATCTGGTGCGCTCGGCGCAACAGTTCCACGACCGGGTGCGGACCCTGCTCGGCCTGACCCGGCGCACCGGGCCGGTGCTGCTGGCGCCGATGACCACCTGACCGACCCCGCGCCCGACCCCGATCGGCGGGCGGCGTCACCCGATGGCGCCGCCCGGTGATCCGCGCTGCCCTTTCGACGGAAACCCTTCTGCCATGACCGATTTCGCTCATCTGCATCTCGCCTCCGGCTTCTCAATGCGCTATGGCACGGCAATGCCTGAGGCGCTGGTGGAGCGGGCGGCGCAGTACGGCCAGCCGGCCGTCGCCCTCACCGATCGCGATGGTTTGTATGGCGCGGTGCGCTTCGTCCAAGCCGCGGCCAAGGCCGGCCTCGAAGCGGTGCTCGGGGTCGATCTGGCGATGGCGCGCGGCATTCTCGATCCGCCGCCAGATCCGCGCGCCCGCCCGCCGCGCACCCCCGTGCGCGGCGGTGCCGTCGTCGACCCGCGCCTGCCGCGGGTGACGGCGCTCGCCGTCGGCGCCGGCGGTTCGCAGGGCCCCGCCACCGGGCTGCCGTATGCCGAGGGCTGGGCCGCCCTGTGCCGTCTGGTGACCGACACTCACCTGCGCGGTGAGCGCGGCATCCCGATCAGCGCTCCGGACCGCGTGGCGCACTATGCCGCCGGGGCGCCCGGGCGCGCCGGTGGTGGGGAAATTCGCTGCTGCCCTGGCGACAGCAAACGTCCCCACCGAGCGGGGTGCGCCGAACCCGCCCGACTCATCGTGCTGCTCGGCCCGGACTCCGATGTCGGTCGGGCGGTGCTGCGCAAGGACCTCGCGGCGGCCAGGGATCTATTGCGTGCCTGGCAGACGGTCCTACCACGCGACGGGCTCGTCGTGGAGATCGTCTGCCATGGTGGCCCCGATGGCACGAGCGGTTCGCGCAATCACGCGGCCCGGATGCTGAATCTTGCTGATGCGCAGGGAGTTCCGGCGATTCTGACGGCAGCGGTGCGGCATATCGATCCCGTCGATGCTCGCATCGTCGATGTCCTTGATGCCGCCCGGCGACTCGTCCTGCTCGACCGCCGCCACCTCGACCGGGTCTCGGAAGCCGGGCATCTCGCGAGCACCGCGACGATGCACCGCATCGCCCGCGAGGTGGCGGAGCGGGCGGGGCACACGACATACGACCGGGCCGACCGTCTCATCGCCGAGACTCTCGCCCTCGCCCACCGCTGCGCCCAGAACCCGCGCCGCGATCTCGGGATCGGCGCGGTGCACCTGCCTGAGCCGCACATCCTCGGCATACCCGAAGGCACCGATCCGCAGCGCGTCCTCGACGAGCGCTGTCATGCCGCGATCCTGACCCGCTATGCCGGGGCGACCGAGAGCGAGCGAGCGGCTGTCGAGCGCCGGTTGCGCGAGGAGCTGGATGTCGTTGCGGCACTGGGCTATCCGACATACTTCATGACGGTCGCCACGGTCGTCGACCTGATCCGTGAGATGGGGGTTCGGGTCGCGGCGCGCGGCTCCGGCGCCGGGAGCCTCGTCAACTTCCTGCTCGGGATCAGCGGCGTCGACCCGATCCGCTACGACCTGCTCATGGAGCGCTTCTGCTCACCGCTGCGCGCCGAACTGCCCGATATCGATATCGATGTCGAGTCGGCCCGGCGCACCGATATCTACGAGCGCATCCTCGACCGCTTCGGCGGCGAGCGGGTGACTTGCGTGTCGATGATGGACACCTACAAGGTGCGGCATGCGATCCGCGATGTCGGCTCCGCCCTGGGTATGCCACCCGGTGAGGTCGACGAGATCGCAAAAGCCTTCCCGCACATCAGAGCTCGCGATGCACGCCAGGCGATCGCCGACCTGCCGGAGCTGCGCCAGCGCGGCCTGGACAGCGACCAGCTCGCGACCTTCTTTGAACTCGTCGAGGCGCTCGACGGCCTGCCGCGGCATATCGCCCTGCACCCGTGCGGGGTGATCTTGTCCAATGGCACGCTGCTCGATCGCACGCCGGTCGAGGCGAGTTGGCTGGGCTTCCCGATGAGCCAGTTCGACAAGGACGATGTCGAGGTCCTCGGGCTGCTCAAGCTCGACGTCCTCGGCATCCGTATGCAGTCCTCGATGGCCTATGCCGTCGCCGAAATCGAGCGCACGACAGGGGATTTCGTCGACCTTGACGACCGCGCGCACGTGCCGCTCGACGACGAAGCGACCTTTGCGATGATCCGCACCACCCACACCCTCGGGTGCTTCCAGATCGAGAGTCCGGGGCAGCGGGAGTTGATCGGCAAGTTCGGTCCGGTGCGTTTCGAGGACCTCATCATCGACATCTCGCTCTTCCGGCCGGGGCCGGTGAAGTCCGACATGATCCGGCCCTTCCTGGAGGCGCGGCACGGCTGGGCGGATGCCGAATTCCTACACCCCACGCTGATCCCGGCGCTGCAAGAGACCGAGGGGGTGGTCGTCTTCCACGAGCAGATGCTGCGGATCATCTCCGAGACGACCGGTGTTTCGCTCGCCCAGGCCGACGAGGTCCGCCGGGCAATGGGTAGCCCGAGCGGCATCGAGGAGATCGAGACCTGGTGGCACCCGGCGGCTCGCGCCCGCGGCTACAAGCAGGAGCATCGCGACCGAATCTGGGCTGTGCTCAAGGCTTTTGCCTCCTTCGGCTTCTGCAAGGCGCACGCTGCGGCCTTCGCGCTGCCGACCTATCAGAGCGCCTGGCTCAAGGCGCACTGGCCCGCGCACTTCCTCGCCGGGGTCCTCACGCACGACCCCGGGATGTATCCCAAGCGCCTCATCCTCGATGACGCTCGCGTCCACGGGATCACCGTCCTTGGCCTCGATGTCAACGCCTCCGGCGACACCTACCGCGTCGAACGTCTTGACCCCGCCGACAACAGCCCGCACCTGGCCGCGCTCGGCGATCTCTGGCACCCACCGCCGCCGCCCGATCCGGACATGGCCGATGGCACCGGATGGGGGATCCGGCTAGCGCTGTCCGATGTCAATGGCATCAGCGCCGCCGAGGTCTCGCGGATCGTCGCCGGGCAGCCGTATGCCAGCCTCGCCGACTTCTGGCATCGCGCCCAAGTCTCCCGGCCGATCCTCGAAAAGCTCATCCTGGCAGGGGGTTTCGACACGATCTACGCCATGGGAAGCAGCGCCGGTGGTCTTGGCCGGCACGGCCGGATCACCCGCCGGGACCTGCTCCTCGGGGCGGCCGAACTCGACCGGTGGGAGCGCGGCATACGCACTGGTCGGCGGCGGGCCCGACCGGCGCGCATGGTGACCGAAGGGGTTGCCGCACAAGGTCTTTCGTCGGGGATCGACCCGCGTGATCTGGCTGCCGCGCAGTCCCAGGCGGCCGCTCCGGTGCGCGCCGAGCCGATCCAGATGGCGCTCGATCTCGGCGACGAACCGCAGTTGAGCGCGGGCGCCGGTCTGCCGGATATGGCTGTGCCAGAACGCATTCGCGCCGAGCTCGACATCCTTGGCCTGGATGCCACCGGGCATGTCATGGACTTCTATGCCCCGATGCTGCGGGCTCTCGGGGTCACGCCGAGCAGTTCCTTGATGGGGACGCGCAGCAACACCACCGTGCTTGTCGCCGGGGTCAAGGTCGCCACCCAGACCCCGCCGATCCGCTCCGGTCGCCGGGTCGTCTTCCTCACCCTCGAGGACGGCACCGGCCCCTCCGACTCCACCTTCTTCGAGGATGTGCAGGGGCCGTATGCCGGCACCGTCTTCCACTCCTGGCTGCTGCTCGTGCGCGGCATCACCCGCCGCACCGGCGCCCGCGGGATTTCGCTGCGCGCCACCGGTGCCTGGGAGTTGGCCACCTTGTGGGAGGCCTGGCTCTCTGGCGGACTGGAGGCGGTGCACACCCTCCTCGCGGAGCACGACATACCCCTGGACGCAGCCGGCAATCCGGTCAAGGGCGAGCGCACCGGCGTCGCCGAATCCGCCGGCTCGCGCCGGGTCCTCGTGCACGCCAGCGGCTTCCGCCAGAGTCCGTATGCCGACACAAAACCCCCCGGCGAGGCCATCACCTCACGCAAACTCTGGCACGCCAGCCCCGGCTCCTCCGGCTGGTGATCGCACGCGCCGAAGTAGCTGCCGGCGGCGGCGGACCGGCGGCGGCGGCGGAATCCCACAGTGACGATCTCGCGGTCAGGTCGTCACGTTGGGCTGAGGTCGTCAGGTTGATGTGACGACCTCGGCCGAACGTGACGAACTCGAGGTTCTGTCACCAGGTGCCGCACGCCTCCGCCGCGCCGTACGCGTCAAGGGGCTGTCGGAGGCACCGCATACAGTTGCGCATATGACGAGCGAGCGGCGGCGGCCCCGGAGGGGAGTCGAGACCGGGCTGCGGACGGCGGCGGTCTGGGCGACCGTTTCGGCCCTGGCGGAGCAGCGCCGGCAGGAGGTCGGACGGCCCCTGCGCGTGCTCGACCTCGGCGGCGGCACGGGAGGTATGGCCGTGCCCCTGGCCCAAGCCGGCCACGAAGTCATCGTCGTCGACCCCAGTCCCGATGCCCTCGCCGCCTTGCGCCGTCGCGCCGAGGAGGCCGGCGTTTCTGACACCCTGCGCTCAACCCAAGGCGATGCCGACGACCTGCGCACCATCCTGCGTGCCCGCGTCGACCTGGTGACCTTGCACGGCGCCCTCGAAGTCGTCGATGACCCGAAGGCCACCCTGGACCGAATCAGCGAAATCGTCGTCCCCGGTGGCCACCTCTCGCTCGTGACTGCCCAGCGCCTCGCCGCCGTCCTCGCCCGCGCGCTCGCCGGCCAATTCGGCCAGGCGCGCACCGTGCTGGACAGCGACGACGGCCGCTATGGCGCGAGTGACCCGCTGCCGCGCCGCTTCGACAAATCCCATGTCGAGGCGCTGCTCACCAGCAGCGGCTTCACCGTCGTCGACAGCCATGGCGTGCGCCTGTTCAGCGACCTCGTGCCCTCGGTCTTCCTCGAATCCGACTCCGAACGCGCCGCCTTGCTCGAGTTGGAAACCGCCGTCGCCACGCATCCCGAGTTCGGTCTGCTCGGGCAGATCGGATCCGCGCTGCACGTGGTCGCCCGCCGGCACAACTAGGCCAGCGCGCCCCCGCCATGAGTCGGCGTCAGTTCCGGCCCCCGCCGCGAGCGGGCAATAGCCCCCCCGACGACACCGGCTGCACGGTGCTCCACGTCGACATGGACGCCTTCTTTGCCTCCGCGTCCCTCCTCGGCCGCCCGGACCTCATAGGCAGCCCCGTCATCATCGGCGGCGGCACGCGCGGCGTCGTGCTGTCCGCGACCTACGAAGCCCGCGCCTTCGGCGTCACTTCCGCCATGCCGATGGCGCGCGCCCGGCGGCTGTGCCCACAAGCGACCGTGCTCCGACCCGATCACGACCTCTATTCCGCGATGTCCGATGCCGTCATGGAGACCTTCGCCAGCATCACGCCCATCGTCGAACCGCTGAGCCTCGACGAGGCATTCCTCGATGTGGGGGGGCGCCGTCCGCCGCCTCGGCAGCCCCGCGACGATCGCGCAACGCATCCGGGACACGGTGTATGACGAGCAGGGCGTCACCTGTTCCGTCGGCGTCGCGCCAAGCAAGTTTGTCGCCAAGCTCGCTTCGGGCTTGTGCAAACCCGATGGTTTGCTCGTCGTGCCCGTCGCGGAGGTCGTCGGCTTCGTCCAGCAACTGCCCGTCGGCGCCTTGTGGGGCGTGGGGGAGAAGACCGAGGAGTCGCTCGCCCGACTTGGCCTGGTCACCGTCGCCGATATCGCGCATACCCCGCTCGCCACCCTCAAACGTGCCCTCGGCGACGCCGGCGGCACCCACCTGCACGACCTGTCGTGGGGCCGCGACCCGCGCCACGTCGAGCCGGTCCATCGCGAGAAGTCCATCGGCTCCGACGAGACCTTCCCCGTCGATGTCGACGACCCGGCATACATCCACCGGGAACTGCTGCGCCTCTCGGCCAAGACCGCCTCCCGCATGCGATCCGCCGGCCTGGTCGGGCGCACCGTCTCGATCAAGGTCCGCTTCGCCGACTTCACGACGATCACCCGCGCCAAGACGCTGCGCGACCCCACCGATGTCACCCAAGAGATCTACACAACGGCCAAGAGCCTGTATGACGCGCTGGCCCTCCAGCGGGCCCGATTGCGCCTCGTGGGGGTCCGGATGGAGGGTCTGGTCCGCTCGTCGGCGGCCCCAGTGCAACCCACGCTCGATGAGCCCGAATACGGCTGGCGCGACGCCGACCGGGCCGTGGATCGCGCGTCCGCGCGCTTCGGCGCGGGCAGTGTAGGCCCGGCGAGTCTGATCCGACGGGATTGACACCTTCCGCCGGGCAAAATCGCGACTTATCCTGATGCCGAGTCTGGGCGCGAATGAGTCACAATGGGCAACGAAAGACCCTCTCGAAGCGTTCTCTTTCATAGGACAGTTGGAAGCGCAGCCGGCACCCGCCGGAGGCACATTTGGTTGGAGGCCACGATGGCGCTGTCGGAGCGCGAGCAGCAGCTCCTCGATGAGATGGAGCAGGCGCTCTATGCCGAGGACCCTCGGTTCGCCAACCAGATGCAGTCGGTCGTCCGGCGCACCACCCACCGCCACCACATCATCGGCGGCGTCGGCGTGCTGCTCGGCCTCGGTCTCGTGCTCCTCGGCGTCAACACCAACTGGATCATCGGCGGCATCGGCTTCGTCGTGATGGTCGCAGCGCTCGCCTATGCCTTCGCGCCGCCCCGCAAGCAGCCGGTCCAACTCGGCAGCGTCCGCGCCGACGGCAGCGTGCGCGCCACCTCCGCCAAGGCCCGCAAGGCCCGCCGCACCCACAAGCCCAAGGCGGCTGGCGGCTTTATGGAGCGTCTCGAAGACCGCTGGGACCGTCGCCGCGACGGCTGGTAAGCAACCCGGCCTGGCCCGGGCGGCTGAGCCGAGCGGCTCTTCTAAACGCGAGCGGGGCTATATCCCCGCTCCCACTCACAAACCCCGCTCGGCTCGGCAGGAACCCCGCTCCCACTCACAAACCCCGCTCGGCTCGGCAGGAACCCCGCTGCGCTCGCGCAGCGCACCGCTCTTAGCGCGTGAGAAGGACGCCGGCGATCCAGATGGTCAGGATCGTCATGCCGGCGAGCAACTCGATGCCCATCGACTGCAGCACGCCGCGCAGGGCCACCTTGGTTTGGCGCCACGCCTGGTCGCGGTCCCGGGATTGGCCGGCCTCGACCAGGTAGATCCCCATCACGAAGCCCAGCGGACCACCGATGATCGGCACCACAAAGAAGCCGATGATCCCCAGCAACAGGCCAAGCAAGAGCGTCGAATTCTTGATCCCGGCGGCCTTCATCCGCTTGCCGGGGATGAGGAATTGCAGGGCCAGCCCGGCGGCATACACCGCGACGCACAGCCCGAAGATGACCCAGCCCGTCGTCGAGCCGAGGTCGAGCGCCCAGATCAGGACGCCCACGAGGGCGACGATCAGGCCCGGAATGACCGGGACCACTACGCCAAGAATGCCGATGACGATGATCAGCCCCGGCAGCCAAAAGCTGGCTTCCGGGGCTGTCGAGACCGCGCTGATCAGCATGTATGCCGAGTGCTTCAGGCCTGCTCGCCGGTGAAGGCGGGCGTCTCGATGAGGCGCTCGGTCTCGTCGTCGATCTCGGCGAGATCGCGCAGCTTCGGCAGGTGCTCGCGCGAGTGGTGCAGGCAGAAGAGGAGTTCACCACCGCCATGCAGGCGGGCCCGGACGTAGGCCTGCGCTCCGCAGCGGTCGCAGCGGTCGGCTGCGGTCAAGAGGGGGGCCAGTGCCGCGTTCACGGTTACCTTCCTTTCAGCCCGCGAGGGCCGGTGGTGCAGATCGAGTGACGCCGGTGAACCGGCGTCGATCGGTGCAACAGTCAAACACGAGGAATCGTTCCCGAACCAGCCGGTATCGCGGTGCGGCGCGTCGCAATCCGGTAAAGGCGGGCTGTCAGTGCCCCGGGTTACGGTGAAGACCGATCACGACAAGGAAGGACCCGACCAGTGCCGGGCGCCGCACGCAACACCAGCTATTCCGCTCATCACTTGCAGGTCCTCGAGGGCCTGGAGGCGGTTCGCAAGCGCCCGGGCATGTACATCGGGTCCACCGACGGCCGCGGCCTGATGCATTGCCTGTGGGAGATCATCGACAATTCCGTCGACGAAGCGCTCGCCGGTGTCTGCGACACGATCACGGTCACGCTGCACGCCGATGGCTCCGTCGAGGTCGGCGACAACGGCCGCGGCGTGCCCGTCGACATCGAGCCTCGGACTGGCCTGACCGGTGTCGAGGTCGTCTACACCAAGTTGCACGCCGGCGGGAAGTTCGGGGGCGGCTCCTACACCGCATCCGGCGGCCTCCATGGCGTCGGCGCCTCCGTCGTCAATGCCCTCTCGGCCCGCATGGATGTCGCCGTCGACCGCGGCGGCCAAACCCACGCGATGAGCTTCCGCCGTGGCGAACCGGGGGTCTTCGCCGACCAGGACAGCCCCGACCCGGACTCCCCGTTCCGGCCGTTTGACGAGACCCCCACCCTGCGCATCACCGGCAAGGTCGCGCGCGCCCGCACCGGAACTCGCGTGCGCTACTGGGCCGACCGGCAGATCTTCATCAAGGACGCCCAGTTCGACGACGAGGCCCTGCGGGCCCGCGCCCGGCAGACCTCCTTCCTTGTTCCCGGTCTGAAGATCGTCATCCGGGACGAACGCGGCCTGCCCGGCACACGCGGCGCCGATGGCCTGCACGAAGAGGTCTTCCACCACGAGGGTGGCATCAGCGAATTCGCCGACTTCCTCGCCACCGACCCGCCGGTCACGGACATCTGGCGTCTGCAGGGCAGTGGCACCTTCGTCGAGACCGTGCCGGTACTGGACGCCAAGGGCCATATGACGCCCACCGACGTCGAGCGTGAATGCGGCGTCGACATCGCGCTGCGCTGGGGCACCGGCTTCGACACCCTCATCGCATCCTTCGTCAACATCATCGCCACCCCCAAGGGCGGCACCCACATCACCGGTTTCGACCAGGCGATGCTCAAGGTTTTCCGCAAGCAATTGGAGGTCAACTCTCGGCGTCTGAAGGTCGGCACCGACAAGGTCGACAAGGACGACATCCTGGCCGGCCTCACGGCGGTCATCACCGTGCGCCTTGCCGAGCCGCAGTTCGAGGGCCAGACCAAGGAGGTGCTCGGCACCCCGGCCGTGCGCGCCATCGTCGCCAAGGTCGTCGAGCAGGAACTGACGCAGCGCTTCGAGAACCCCAAGAAGGGCGAGAAGCAGCAGGGCGCGTTGCTCCTGGAAAAGGTTGTCGCCGAGATGAAGTCGCGCATCTCCGCGCGGCTGCACAAGGAAACGCAGCGGGCCAAGAACGCCCTGGAATCCTCGACGCTCCCGGCCAAGCTCGCCGACTGCCGCAGCAATGACATCACCAAGACCGAACTCTTCATCGTCGAGGGCGATAGCGCGCTCGGGACGGCCAAGCTCGCGCGCTCCAGCGAGTTCCAGGCCCTGCTTCCGATCCGCGGCAAGATCCTCAATGTCCAGAAGGCGTCGGTCGCGGACACCCTCAAGAACGCCGAGTGCGCGGCCATCTTGCAGGTCATCGGGGCGGGCTCGGGGCGCACCTTCGATGTCGAGCAGGTCCGCTACGGCAAGGTCATCATCATGACCGACGCCGATGTCGACGGCGCCCACATCCGAACCCTGCTCATCACGCTCTTCTTCCGCTATATGCGCCCCCTCGTCGAGGCCGGCCGGTTGTATGCCGCCGTCCCCCCGCTGCATCGGATCGAAGTGGTCAACCCCGGCAGCAAGCCCAACGAGTTGATCTACACCTATTCCGAGGCGCAGATGCGCTCGACCGTCGCCGCCTTGACCAAGCGCAATCGGACAATCAAGCAACCCCTGCAGCGCTATAAGGGCCTCGGTGAAATGGACGCGGTCCAACTGGCGTCCACGACGATGGATCCGGCGCACCGCACCCTGCGGCGGGTCACCGCCGAGGACGCCCAGAACGCCATGCAGACCTTCGAGTTGCTCATGGGCAATGAGGTCGCGCCCCGCCGCGACTTCATCGTCACCGGTGCGGCCCGCCTAGACCGCGAGCGCATCGACGCCTGAGAGTCGCGGCGAACCCAGCTGCACGGTGTGGCAGGTGGGGCGCACGGGGCGCAAAGAGACCAAAGTGGTAACTATCTGGTGCGGTACATCACATCAGGTGAGCCTTAGCTGACATTCTGGCTCCCAACCGGACGGCGTCGTCCGGAGCTGATTCGTGTCGAAGGGAGCACCGTGATGAGCCAGACCGTGGAGTCCACGAGCGCCGCAGGGCATACCGAACTCAAGCGGGTCATGGGACCCAGGTTGTTGCTGCTGTTCATCGTTGGGGACATTCTCGGCACCGGCGTATATGCCCTGACCGGCTCGGTCGCGGGCGAGGTGGGTGGCGCAGCGTGGGCGCCCTTCCTCGTGGCCTTTGTCGTGGCGACCATCACTGCCTTCTCCTACCTGGAACTGGTGACGAAGTACCCCCAAGCCGCTGGCGCGGCGCTGTATACGCACAAAGCCTTCGGTATCCACTTCGTGACCTTCCTCGTCGCCTTCACTGTCATGTGCTCAGGCATCACCTCGGCGTCGACGGCCTCCAACGCCTTCGCCGGCTTCCTGCGCGATGCCTTCGGCAAGAATGACGATTGGGCGGCTGGTTCGACGCCTTTGCTGCTGATCGCCTTGGGCTTCATGGCGCTGGTCGCCGCGATCAACTTCCGTGGCGTCGGCGAGAGCGTCAAGGCCAATGTCGTGCTCACGCTCGTCGAGCTGTCCGGTCTGCTGCTGGTCATCTTTATCGGCTTGTATGCCGTCACGCAGGACAAGGCCGACTTCTCGCGCACGATGATTTTCGACAGCCCCAGTGACAAGTCCACCTTCTTCGCCATCACCGCTGCGACGTCACTCGCGTTCTTCGCGATGGTGGGCTTCGAGGACTCGGTCAATATGGCCGAGGAGTGCAAGGACCCGATCCGCGACTTCCCGCGCATGATGCTCACCGGCCTTGGCATCACCGGCACGATCTACGTCCTGGTATCCCTGACCGCGGTGGCCCTCGTGCCCGTCGAGAAGCTCTCGGACCCGGGCGAAGGGTCGGCCCTGACCCAGGTGGTTGCGGCGGGCGCGCCTAACTTCCCCTTCGACAAGATCTTCCCCTTCATCGGCATGTTTGCCGTCGCCAATTCGGCGCTGATCAACATGCTCATGGCGTCCCGCTTGCTCTATGGCATGGCCAAGCAAGAGGTCCTGCCGCCCTTCCTCGGCAAGGTCCATCACGGCCGTCAGACGCCGTGGGCGGCGATCATTTTCACCACCGCCATCGCTTTCGGGCTGATCACCTATGTCGTGCGGGCCAATGGCAGCAAGGAGGGCGCGAGCACGGTCAGCCTGCTCGGTGGCACAACAGCCTTGCTGCTGCTCTGTGTCTTCACGATGGTGAATATCGCGCTGCTGTTCCTGCGCAAGGACAAGGTCGGGCATAAACACTTTGTCGCCCCGTCGATCCTGCCCATCATCGGCGCGATCACCTGCGCCTTCCTCGCGGGCCCGTGGGCGCGCAGCGAAGCCCAGCAGGAGCAGTACAAGATCGCCGGCTACCTCCTCGCCCTGGGCATCATCCTGTGGGCAGTGACCTGGGCGGTCAATCGCGGTGTCTACGGCAAGCGCACCTTCCTGCGCGACCCCGAGGATCTCGACATCGACATGGACACGACCAACTAGACAACAACAGCATCAGCCGGGGCGGTCAGCAGCATGCTGACCGCCCCGGCCGCTGTGATCTCGGCGTGCGCTGGGATCAGGATGATGGCGGGGCGCTCGTGTCACGCACGATCAACTCGGTGCCCAACTCGATGCGGGTCGCCGGCGGGTGGTCGGCGCCCTGCTCGATTGCGGAGAGCAACAGGCTGGTCGCGGCCCGGCCTTGAGCCGGCACATCCTGGCGCACCGTGGTCAGACCGAGTGCCGCGGCAAAGGTGTGGTCATCGATGCCGACCAGGGAGAGATCCTCGGGTATGCGCAGTCCCAGCCGCCGGGCGGCGCCCACCACCCCGATCGCCATCTCGTCGGAAGCGGCCAGCACCGCCGTGGGTCGGTCCGGGCCGCGCAGGATCGGCTCGACCATGGCGGCCGCAGCATCGGCGGTCCAGTCGGTGTCGAGCACCCAGTCCTCCCGCACCGGAAGACCAGCCTCGATCAGTGCCTCGCGGAAAGCGTCACCGCGCGCCGCGGGCGTGCTCATGTGGGCGATCGACTCCACGGCGGTGCCGACGAAGGCGATCCGTCGGTGGCCCAGCGCCAACAGATGCTCCACCCCGGCGCGGGCGGCCCGCCGGTCATCGATCATCACGGTCGGTGTCTCACCGATCGGCGCCCCCACGCACACCATCGGCAACGCAAGCCGCCGCATCAAATCCTCCTCCTGCGAGCTCAGCGGAACATTGAGCCAGACGATCCCATCGACACGCTTGGCGAACATCTCCGGCGCCAGCCGTGAGTGCCCCTCGGTCGGCTGGTCCTCGAGCACCATGAGCAGCGCGTGATAGTCGTCTTCTCGCAGCGACTGCTCGATCGCTGTGAGGATGGAGGCGAAAAACCACCGGCTCATCATCGGGGCGACGACGGCGATGACTCGCGTGCGACCCGAGGCGAGCGAGGTGGCGGTGGGGGATGCGACATACTCCAGCTCCGATGCCGCCTGGAGGACCCGCTCGCGGGTGCGCGGATCCACCTTGGCGCTGTGGTGCAAGGTGCGCGACACGGTCGCGACCGACACCCCGGCGCGTTTGGCGACATCGGCGATGGTGGTCATGACGTTCCGGGATCCTCCTCGGCGCGGCTCCCGTCGGCATCGGGATCACCGCCAGTGTCGGCCGACCCGCGCTCGCCCGCAAGGGCGCCGGTGCGCACCGGACTCGCCACGGCCGCGATGATCGCCGTGGCCGGCAGGCCCGAACCATCGCGCTTCCCCGTCGCCTCCGGCAACTCGATGGCTGCGCCATTGGCCGCGCTGGCCCGGGCCGGGGTGTTGCCCGCCCACGCAAGTATGAGCAGGTCCTCACCCTTGAGGAAGCGATGCGCCCGGACACCCCCGGTGCCGCGGCCCTTGGCGGGGTACTCCGCATAGGGCGTGACCTTGAGGGTTCCGGCCTGGGTGCCGGGCAGGGCATCGGCCGCCCCCGAGGAGGTGACGACGACGGCTTCCCCGACCGGATCAAGAACCCCGAAGAAGATGACGCTGTCCTTCGCGGCCAACCGGATGCCCGCCATACCCCCTGCGGCGCGACCCTGCGGGCGCACGGCGGAGGCGGGGAAACGCAGCAATTGCGCGTCCGCGGTGATGAAGACCAGATCGTCGCCCTCGGAGCCCACCGGCCCCGCCCCGACGACTCGGTCGCCGGGCTTGAGCGAGATGACCTCCCACTCGCTGCGGCCGAGCGGATAGTCCGGGGTCACGCGCTTGACGACGCCCTGGGCGGTGCCGAGCGCGAGCGTGGGGGAGTCGGGGGTGACCCCGGCGAGGGTGAGGATGCGCTCGCCGCGGGCCAGATCGACATACATCTTGGCCGGGGTGCCACCAGCCAGGCTCGGGGCGCCGCTCGTCGGGACGAGGGTGGGCAGGTCGAGGGCGGAGACGCGCACCATCCGGCCGGCTGAGGTGACGATGCCGAACTGGCCGCGGGCGCTCGTGCGGACCGCGCCGACGATCGCGTCATGCTTGCTGCGCCCACCCTCCGCGGGAACCGGATCGGCGCTCGCGGTGCGCGCCAGGAGCCCGGACGCCGACAGCAGCACCCAACACGGGTCGTCCGCAACCTCCAGTGGGGCGGCCGTCGCGGGCGTGCCCGCCGACTCCAAGAGCACGGTGCGCCGGGGGGTGCCATGGGACTTCGCGACCTCGGCGAGCTCGGCCGAGACCAGCTTGCGCAGCGGCGCATCGTCCTCGCCGAGCAGCTTTTCCAACTCCTCGATCTGCGCGCGCAGCTCGTCGCGCTCGCCCTCCAATTCGATCCGGGAAAACTTGGTCAGGCGCCGCAACTGCAGTTCGAGGATGTAATCGGCCTGCTTCTCGCTGAGATCGAAGACCTGCATCAATCGCTGGCGCGCCATCGCCGTGTCGTCGGAGGAGCGAATCAGGGCGATGACTTCGTCGATATCGACGATGGCGATCAGCAGGCCCTCGACGAGATGCAGCCGGTCGCGGCGCTTGCCGAGGCGGTATTCGGTGCGCCGCCGCACCACGGAGATGCGGAAGTCGACGAAGACCTCGAGCAGTTCCTTGAGCCCGAGCGTGCGCGGTTGGCCGCCGACGAGCGCAACATTATTGATGCCGAACGAATCCTCGAGTGGCGTCAGCTTGTAGAGCTGCTCGAGCACCGCCTCGGGGTTGAAGCCATTCTTGATCTCGATGACCAGCCGCAGGCCGTTCTTGAGGTCGGTGAGGTCTTTGAGGTCGCTGATGCCGCTGAGGCGCTTGGCCTGGACGAGTTCCTTGATCTTGGCCGTGACCTTTTCCGGCCCGACGAGATAAGGCAGTTCGGTGACGACGATGCCCATCTTGCGGGGAGTCAGCTTCTCGATCTTGGCCGTGGCGCGGGTGCGGAAGGTGCCGCGGCCGGTCAGATAGGCCTCGCGGATCCCGTCGAGCCCGACGATCCGCCCGCCCTCGGGCAGATCCGGACCGGGGACAAAACGCATCAGGTCATCGAGGCTGCAGGACGGGTGCGCGATGAGGTGACGGGCCGCCGAGATGACCTCGATGAGGTTGTGCGGGGGCATGGAGGTCGCCATGCCCACGGCGATGCCCGTCGTGCCATTGACCAGCAGGTTGGGGTATGCCGCGGGCAGCACCTCCGGCTGCATCAGCTGGTCGTCGTAGTTGGGGACCTCATCGACGGTTTCCTCATCGAGTCCGGTCACCATGAGCAAGGCGGCAGGCGCGAGGCGCGCCTCGGTATAGCGGGAGGCGGCCGGCCCGGCGTCGAGGGAGCCGAAGTTCCCGTGCCCGTCGACCAGGGGCAGGCGCATCGAGAAGGGCTGCGCCATCCGGACCAGGGCGTCATAAATCGCCTGGTCGCCGTGCGGGTGGTACTTGCCCATGACCTCGCCGACGACCCGGCTGGACTTCACATGCCCGCGGTCGGGCCGCAGCCCGAGCTCGTGCATCGAAAACAGGATGCGGCGCTGGACCGGCTTCAGGCCGTCGCGAGCGTCCGGCAGGGCGCGCGAGTGAATGACGGAGACGGAATACTCCAGGAAGGCATTGCGCATCTCCTCACTGACATCGATGTCGACGATGCGGCCGTCGTTGCCCGGGTCCTGGGGGCTGCCGTCATCG
Source organism: Actinomycetota bacterium (assembly GCA_020160805.1). Classification (GTDB taxonomy): domain Bacteria; phylum Actinomycetota; class Actinomycetes; order Actinomycetales; family Dermatophilaceae; genus Nostocoides_A; species Nostocoides_A veronense. The sequence goes on from JAIUPO010000005.1 coordinate 90,105, forward strand.
GTGGCCATGTGGGTCCTTCGCCTCTCGTGCTCCGCGGATGCCCCGTATGCCGCCCGCGACGCCCTGCTCGGGCGCCGACCGGGCAGGCTCGCGACGGGGCCGGTCTGCCTGGCATTCTCGCCGACCGGCCGCCAGGGTCAGGCGCGGGGCGCGCCGAAAGCACCCCAATGAGTGAACTGCTCGACGGTGCGCCGCGGCCGGGTGCGGGCCGAGCCGCCGACGCGCTGTTCCTCGTGCCCGAGGGCAATCACGCCGACCAGCGCCAGGCCGTCGGGGACGCCGAGCGCCTTGCTCACGGCCCCGTGTTGGGACCCCGGGACGCCGAAGAAGAGCGCATCAAGGCCGGCCTCGCGGGCGCCCAGGAGGAGCAGCATGACGCCCATCGCGGTGTCCGTCAGCCAATAGGGGACCGGCCAGTCCTGATCGGACGGGTCGGCGCCCGGCCGGGCCTTGTCCGGCTCGGCGTAGCGGGCGCGATAGGCCGGCTCGTCCGCATACGCCAGGACCAGGACGGGGGCGGCGCGGACCCCGGCCAGCCAGTCATCGCCGGTGGCCGCAGCGGCTGGGGGCGTTGCTGCCGCCCAGAAAAGCTCCCGTTCGTGCGGGGCGCGGAGCACGACATACTCCCAGCCCTGGGAGAAGCCGGCGCTCGGCGCGCGGCCGGCCAGGTCAAGCAGGTCGAGCACGATGTCGTCCGGCACGACGGTGTCGGGGCGGAAGCGGCGCGTCATCCGGCGGCCGCGGACCAGGCGGGCGAGATCCACGGCCTGAGTCTGCCAAGCCGGGGCGGTGCTGGGCCGGACGGGGCGGGTCTGGAATATTGGAGGCATGGACGAGGTCGAGGCGCTCCCGCCGGGCTATCCCACCGAATGGGAAGCCGATGTCGTGCTCCGAGACGGCTCGGTCGGGCACGTCCGAGCGATCCTGCCCTCCGATCAGGAGGCCCTGCAGCGCTTCCATTCCCGGCAGTCCGACGAGTCGATCTACCTGCGCTTCTTCGCCCCCTTGCGCGAGTTGTCTTCCCGTGACCTGCATCGATTCACCAATGTCGACTATCGCGACCGGGTTGCCTTGGTCGTCACCCACCGCGGCGAGGTCATCGGCATCGGGCGGTATGACCGCATCGACGCCCACTCGGCCGAGGTCGCGTTCAATATCAGCGACGACTTCCAGGGCCGCGGCATCGGCTCGGTGCTGCTGGAGCATCTGGCCGATATCGCGCGCGATATGGGGCTGACCAGTTTTGAGGCGGAGGTGCTCCCGCAGAACCAGAAGATGCTGCGGGTCTTCGCCGATGCGGGATATGTCGTGGCTCGCCGCGTCGAGGACGGCATCGTCCAGGTGCACTTCGACATTGAGCCGACCGAGAAGTCGGAATCGGTGCGGCTCGCGCGCGAGCACCGCGCGGAATCGGTCAGCATCTCCGCGTTGGTCGCGCCGAAGGTCATCGCGGTCGTCGGCGCCGGGCGCACTCCCGGCTCGGTGGGCCGAGAAGTGTTGCGGCACCTGCGCGATGGCGGTTTCACCGGGCAGTTGTATGCCGTGAACCCGGCCGTCCAAGACGTCCTCGGCATCCCCAGTCATCCCACGGTCAGTGCGATCCCCGCGCAGGTCGATGTCGCCGTCCTGGCGATGCGGCCGGAGTACGCGCTCGATGTCGTCGAGGATTGCGCCGCCGCCGGGGTGCACGGCCTGGTGATCCTCTCGGCGGGCTTCGCGGAGTCGGGCAAGGACGGTCAGAAGCTCGAGAAGCGCATGCTGCGCCTGGCTCGAGATAGCGGTATGCGGATCGTCGGACCGACCTCCTTCGGCCTGATCAATACCGCCGACGATGTCCGGATGAATGCCTCCCTGGCGCCGCGCATGGTGCCGGCGGGGCATCTCGGACTGTTCGCGCAGAGCGGCCCGCTCGGGGTCGCGGTCCTCGACTCCGCGACCCGTCGCTCCCTCGGAATCTCGACCTTTGCGTCCGCGGGCAACCGGCTCGACGTCTCGGGCAATGACCTCATGCAGTACTGGCTCGACGACGAGCGCACCCGCGCGGTCGGGCTCTATCTGGAATCGATGGGCAATCCGCGCAAGTTCTCGCGGATCGCGCGCCGCCTGGCGATGTCCAAACCGGTCATCGTCATCAAGGCGGGAGCCTCGAAATATGGTGTGCCGCCAGGACATCGGGTCCGTCAGGCGCAAGTCGACCCGGTGGCCTTCACCGCGATGCTCGCCCAGGCCGGTGTCGTGCACGTCGACGATATCCACCAGATGTTCGATGTCGCGCAGGTGCTCATTCACCAGCCCGAGCCGGCGGGTCGGCGGGTCGCGATTGTCGGCAACTCGGTGCAGTTGTCGGCGCTGACGGCGCAGGTCGCCGAGAGTCACGGCCTGATCATCACGCACGGTCCGACGAGCGTGGATGCCGAGGCGCCGCTCGATCGCTTCGCCAAGAAGCTGCGAAAAGCCTTCTCCGACAAGGATGCCGACTCCGTGATCATTTGCTTCACGCCGCCGCTTCGGCGTTCGGAGGCCGAGGCGATCGCCATGATCCACGAGTTGGCGGACGGCTCGGACAAGACCGTCGTCGCGACGATGATCGGCGCCCGCGGTGTCGCGGCCCGGCCGCTTGGTGAGCACCGGCTCTCCGAGGTCTCCGATGGAGACCAGATCCCCGAACCCACGCGCGATTTGCCGCTCTATATGACGCCCGAGGACGCCGTCCGGGCGCTGGCGGCGGCGACGCGCTATGCGGAATGGCGACGAAAGGACAAGGGAGAACCCTTGTCCCGCAGCGGTATTGACCGGGCGGGGGCGCACTCGGTCATCGACGCCGAGCTCGCGGAACATCCCGGCGGAGAGCACCTCAGCCACGAAGACGCCCAACGCCTGCTTGCCACCTATGGCATCGATCTCTGGTCGCGGGTCATCGTCCGCACGGCCGACGAAGCGGTCGCCGCGGCGGATCGCCTCGGCTATCCCGTCGTCGTGAAGTCCCTCTCGCCGATCGTGCGCGGACAGTCGACGCTGCAAGGCGTGCGCGTCGATCTCGGGAATGCGACGGCAGTGCGCGAGGCCTACGACTCCTTGGTGGACCGGCTCGCGGCATACGACCTCGCGGAATTCGCCGTTCAGCGGATGGCGCACTCGGGCGTTTCGACCGTCGTCACGGGCACCGAGGATCCGCTCTTCGGCCCGGTCGTGACCTTCGCGGTCGCGGGGCCGTCACGGGATTTGCTGCGCGATATCGGCTATGCCATCCCGCCGCTCAATGATGTCGATGTCCAAGAACTCATCGACTCGATCAAGGCGGCGCCGCTGCTGCAGGGCTACAAGGGCGCGCCCCCGGTGCACCGCGCTGCCCTCGCCGATGTCATCGCCCGCGTCTCGATGATGTGCGACGACCTGCCCGAGATCGCCTCGATCATCCTCAATCCGGTCGTCGCCCACCCAGGTGGCGTGGACGTGCTCGGCGCCGAGATCGAACTCGCCCCACCCGCCAAACGCAAAGACATCCGCCGCCGCGCCCTGACCTAGAACCATCTGCGAAAGTCGCGGACGGGGTCCCCGCGAAGTATCGGAGCTGGGTCCCACGCTCTGCGTGGGCGGGACGAGCGTGGGTCCCACGCACTGCGTGGGCGAACTTCGTTGGGTGTTCCGGATGCCGGAAGCATGCGCTTCACCCGACTTTCTAGGCGGGGTGAAGCGCAAGGTTCCCGGGTGAAGCTGCGTCGGGGCCGGGCTAGGCATGATCGCAGCTGGCAGGGCGACCAGGTAGGTCGGGCAGAATGGCGGTCATGGCTTCACGTTCCAACGCCCCCATGCGCCCCGCCATCCCGGAGGCGCTTCGTGCGGCGATCGAGCGGGCGGGCTATTACCCGGCGCTCGTGGGCGATGTCGTGTCCGAGGCGCTCCACGATGCCCCGGTCATCTCGCACCTGGTCTCGCAGGAGACCACCTTCGACCACGACACGATCCGCCGGCATGTGACCGTCCTGGTGCTCACCGAATCCCGGCTGATCATCGTGCACGCCGACGACCACACCGATGACCCGCACGGGCACGAGGACGTCGCCACGGCCACGAGCGAAACCATCCCGCTGACCTTCGTGCGCGGCATCATGCTCACCCACGTCGTGCCCGACCCGCGCAATTACGTCGCCGGCTCCCTCGGCCGCGAAGTCACCCTCACATTGGGTTGGGGGACCGTCAGCCGGATCGACCTGATGCCCGCCTCGTGCGGAGACCCGTCGTGCGATGCCGAGCACGGCTTCGAAGGCACGGTCGCCTCCGACGACCTCGTCCTGCGGATCTCCGCCGAAGCCGATGGCAGCCGTTCGCTGGCTCAAGCCAAGGAGTTTGCCGCCGCCTTGTCGGCGCGCATCGGCCGATGACCGGCGCCCGCCCGCCCGGGCTGCACCCGCCGAGCTACGAGCACGCCAGCCTCCCCAATGTGCTGCCCGCAGTCGCCGAGTCCCTGGGTATGCCGCTGGGCCCGGCCCGCGCGGGCGACCTGACCCTGCCCCCGGCCCGCAGCGCCGTCGTCGTCCTTCTCGACGGTCTCGGCCTCGAACTGCTGCGTCGACGGGCCGGCCACGCGCCATATCTGCGATCCCTCCTGCGGGACTCTCCCGAACTGGTATGCGGATTCCCCGCCACCACGGCGACCTCGCTCGCCTCGCTGGGCACGGGGCTGCCCCCCGGCATACACGGGCTCCTCGGCTATCAATCGGTGCGTCCCGGTGACGGGCGGATCTTCGATCACCTGTCGTGGGAGGACGGGCCGGATCCCGTTGCCTGGCAACCGGAATCGACGATTTTCGAGCAGCTGGCACAGCGCGGAATGGAGGTCGTGCGCATCGGGCTGCCGCGCTTCGACGGGTCCGGGCTGACGGTGGCCGCGCAACGCGGCGGCCGCTTTGTCGGGGCGTCGTCGCTGTCGGCGGGAGTCCAGGCGGCCATTCGGGCGGTCACGCCGATGCGGCAGGGAATCGTCTATCTCTACTGGGGAGATATCGACTCGACCGGGCATGTGAAGGGGCTCGCCTCTCCGGAATGGGTGGCGCGGCTCGAGGAGGCCGACGCGGCGCTGCGCCGGCTCGCGGAGCAGCTGCCACGGCATACCTCCTTGACCATCACCGCCGACCACGGGATGGTCGATGTGCCCTTCACCGACCGGCTAGACCTAGCGACGGACCCCGAATTGGCTGCCGGCGTCCGGGCCATCACCAACGAGCCGCGCGCCCCGCACGTCTACTGCCTACCCGGCGCAGCCGACGCCGTCGAGCAGACCTGGCGGGCCCGGCTGGCCGACTCGGCGCTGGTCCTGACCCGCGAGCAGGCGATCGACGAGGGCTGGTTCGGACCCGTCGCGCCGCGCAATGTCGAGCGGATCGGCGATGTCGTCGTGGCGATGGGGCAGCTTGGCGCGATCGAGGATTCGCGGACCTCCAAGCCGATCCTGCTGCGCCTGCTCGCGATGCACGGATCGGTCACGCGCGACGAGATCGCCGTGCCGCTGCTGCATCAGCCCGCCGCGGCGATCTAAGGTATGCCGTCGTGGCTGAACTCGTCTTCTTCTCCGGAACCATGGACTGTGGGAAGTCGACGCTCGCCCTGCAGATGGATCACAACCACCGAGCCCGTGGCCGCGCCGGGCTGATCTTCACCCGTCTGGACCGGGCCGGCACCGCCGTCTTGTCCTCCCGCCTCGGCCTGGCGACCGATGCCGTCGAAGTCGACGAAGGCCTCGACCTGTGGGATGTCGTCGTCACGGCACTGACCGGGGGCCGGCGGGTCGACTTCGTGATTTGTGATGAGGCGCAGTTCTATGCGCCCGCGCAGATCGAGCAACTCGCCCGGGTGGTCGACGAACTCGACATCGACGTCTTCGCCTTCGGCATCACGGCCGACTTCCGGACCCAGCTCTTCCCCGGCTCGCAGCGGCTGATCGAACTGGCCGACCGGGTGCAGGTCTTGCAGGTCGAGGCCCTCTGCTGGTGCGGACGCCGCGCGACCCACAACGCCCGAATCGTCGATGGCGCGATGGTGGTCGAGGGCGAGCAAGTGGTCGTCGGCGATACCGAGGGTGGGGCGCCCGGCCTGGTGGAGTATGAAGTCCTCTGCCGACGGCACTACATGCGCCGTATGAACTCCAAGGCGGCCCACGCTGCGGCCTTGTCCGCCGATGTGCTCCCGCTCGAACTCGACGCCTGCGCCCTTCCGCAGCTCTGACCCGCCTGGCCGTTGTGGTGCAGTGCGGCGATCTAACTCCTACGTTTGGTCGTAAGCCCTCCTTTTCGTCGTGACTCCCCCATCCGGCGGTAGGAGTCACGACGAAACGCACGAGTTATGACCGAATGGGGGAGCTAGGCTCTCAGTCCTTTTCGGTGGCGCCGCGCGGCGGCCCGAACATCACGTCATTCCAGCTCGGCACGCCGACCCGGCCCTTGCGCTTGCTCGCGGCCGGTCCGGATTTCGGGGCGTCCGGCGTGGGAGCGTCCGCCGCGACCTCGAGGTTCGCCGCGGGCGATTCTTCCGGGGCCTGCGCCTGGCTCGGCTCCGCCTCGCTGGTTGCGCTTTCGGCCTCGGTCCGTGCTGGAGGTATGCCGTCGTCCTCCTCCTCGTCCGCCAGCGGCTCGTCGGGCAACCGATCGTTCGGATGGATGCCTCGCGCAGGCGGCGGGATCTCGTCGCTGTCCGGGAAGTCGACGCCCTCCTCGGGGACAACCCCCGCGGCTTCGGCCGCCGCACGGGGCGACGCGCGGGTCTCCAAGACCGGCTCTGGAGCCGCCGCCGCTAGGTCCGGACCATCTGCGCGCGGAGGCGTCGCCGCCGCGGTGGCGTCGAGCTCGTCGGTGTCGGAATCGAAGTCCTCGAAGGGCAATTCGTCGGCGCCCACGAGTCGTGGCTCGGCCTCCGCCGCGACAGGCGTTGTCTCGGCTTCGGCTACCTCGGCCGGTGCCGGCTCGCCCGGCGATGCCTCGGACGTGTCCGCCTCGGATGACGCCACACCTGTCGTCGCCGCCTCGGGCACCGCAGTATCGACCGTCTCCGCCGCGTTAACCGCCTCGACCGCCTCCGCACCCTCGGCGGTCGCGGCCGGGACAGGCGCCGCCTCGACCGTGACTGCCTCGGTCGGCACCGCCTGAACGGGCTCCGCCTCGGACGCCGCAGCCATCGCCTTCACCGGCACCGCCTTCACCGGCGCCACCTTGGCGCGCGCCGAGCGGCTTCGGCGTCGGCCACCGCGCTCGCCGGCGTGGCTGTGTTCGCGGATCGCGGTCATCAGGGCATCCGTCGGGTCTCCTCGTGGTGCGGGCGGCGCGGGCACGATCAGGAGTTGGTCGTCCTCACCCACGACCCCACCCGTCTTCTCGACATCGAAGACCTGCTCGCCACCGAACCGGTGCGGTTGCACCCGGGCCCCGTGGTCGTCGTCCTCCGAAAGCCAGCGCGCCTCATCGTCCATCGCGTTGACGTGCTCGGTGGCGGTGTCGAAGCGCCATACGGCCCGGCGTTCGCGGCCCCCCGCGACGAACTCGATGTGCACGTGCCAGACCCCCGCGTCATCGCGCGCCGCATCCCAATCCACCTCGTCCGGGTCGACGCCGCGCCCCGCGAGCCGTCGCTCGACGCGCGTCGACAGCCGCTCGGCCTCCCCGTCCTCGGACCGCAGCCGCACGGCCGCCGCCCGGCCCGCCCACATGCCCACGCTCGGCCAGCACCGGCGCGGCGAAGACCGTCACCTTGGAGATCGGCCACCCAGCGCGCTCCGCCACCTCCTCGACCGACAGCCCGGAACGCACCAGAGCCTGCACCTCACGCGCACTGGAGGGCGCCGGCATACCCGCGCCCACCCCAGAGCGGCGGCCGCGGGACGCGACGCGCAGGTCGTCGTTCAGGGCCACCTTGAAGCGGGTGCCGTCGGCTGCGGACAGCAACAGATGCCGGCCGTCCTCGTGGACGCCGACGAGCCGCAACTCCTGCATACTTCGTGCCTCTCGCGCGGGCCTCGCGCCGCCACGGCGCAAGACGCTGGGTGCGTGGTCTCGCAGATCGAGTCGAGAGTAGTCGGGCCAAGCCCGCAGACCCGGCAACCGTGCCGGGCGGCGCCGCGACCGACGGGTAGGTTGGGCACGTGCTGCAGCCCTTCACGAGTGTCGTCCTGCTCTCCTTCGGCGGCCCGGAGGCGCCCGAGGAGGTCATGCCCTTCCTGCGTCGCGTGACCGCCGGCCGCGGGGTGCCCGACGAACGCCTCGCCGAGGTCGCCGAGCACTACCACCATTTCGGTGGCGTCAGCCCGATCAACGCCCAGAACCGGGCCCTCGTCGACGCGCTGGCCCACGAGTTCGCCGCCCGCGGCTGCCCAATCCTCGTCCGGCTGGCCAATCGCAATAGCGAGCCCTATGTCGCCGATGTCCTCGCCGACCTCGCCCCCGGCCCTGTCCTCGTGCTCCTGACCAGCCCCTTCCAGTCCTACTCCTCCTGCCGCCAGTACCGCGAGGACCTCGGCCTCGCCGCCACCGCCCTCGAGGCCGCCGGAACCCCGGTCACCCTCGCCAAGGTCCCGCCGTTTGCGGACCTGCCGGCTTTCCGCGCGGCCGTCACCCGGTTGGTTCTCACCGCGGTCGACGCGGCGCTCGCGGACCACCCCCAGCCTGACGCGGCCCGGCTCGCGCTGGTCAGCGTGGCGCACTCCATACCCACCGTCGCGGACGCGGCCGCCGGCCCGGCGAGCGCCGGCGGCCATGCCTACTCCCGGGCCCTGAACGCCCTGGCCAGCGAGCTCGCCGAGGCGACTGCACGGCATACCGGCCGGGATGTCGCCCCCGACCTGGCCTGGTGCTCCCGCTCCGGCCCACCGCAGGTCCCGTGGCTCGAGCCCGACATCCTGGACCGCCTCGATGAGCTCGCCGCGGCCGGGGTGGACACCGTGGTGCTCGCCCCGATCGGCTTCGTCTCCGACCACATGGAGGTCGCGTATGACCTCGACACCGAGGCCGCCGACCGCGCCCGCGAGCTCGGGATCCGCCTGGTGCGGGCGGCCACCGTCGGCATCGATCCGGAGTATGTCGCGGGGCTGGTCGACCTCGCCCTGGCCCGCGCCGCGAGCGCTCGCGGCGAGGACGCGCCGCTGCTCGCCGGCCTGCCGCCCGCCGAATGCCCGCCGGATTGCTGCCGCAGCCAGCGCCCGGCCCGGCCCGCCGCCTGCGCGACGGAAGCCGGCCATGTCGCCTGACATCACGCCCGCGCTGCTCGGGGAACTCGAGGCCCTCGCCCTGCACGCCGCCACTGAGGCGGCCCTGCTGATTCGCGATCGCTCGGCGGCGACGGTCTCGGCGACGAAATCCAGCCGCACCGATGTCGTCACCGAGATGGACCGCCGCAGCCAAGAGCTCATCGCGGATCTGGTGCGTCGCGCCCGTCCGCAGGACGGCTTCTACGGCGAGGAGCAGGGTGAGGGCGAGGGGACCAGCGGCATCACCTGGGTCGTGGACCCGATCGATGGGACGGTCAATTACGTCTACGACATCCCCGCCTTCGCCGTCTCCATCGCGGCCGTCGAGGGCGACCCACGCACGCCCGGGGCGTGGCGCCCCCTCGCCGGCGCCGTCGTCAATCCCGTGTCCGGCGAACGCTTTTGGGCCCGCCGCGGTGGCGGCAGCCACCGGCAACGCGGCCGGGGTGCCGCGACCCGCCTGCGCGCGTCGGTCCAGGTCGACCTCGCCCTCTCGCTCGTCGGCACCGGCTTCGGGTATGCCGCCCCCACCCGCGCCGCCCAGGCGCGCCTGCTCGTCGACGTGATCCCGAACGTGCGGGACATCCGACGGTTCGGCAGCGCCGCGCTGGACCTGTGCCATGTCGCCGACGGGACGCTGGACGCGTTCTATGAAAGCGGGCTCAACCCCTGGGATCTGGCCGCCGGCTGGTTGCTGGTTACCGAGGCCGGGGGAGAGGTGAGCAATCTCTCCGGCGGGGCGCCGGATGTCGCCTGGACGATCGCCGGCGGGGCCGCTTTCGGGCCCCTGCGAGACCTCCTCCGCCGCGTCGACCACGACCACGAAGCCGCCTCCGCAGACGTGTGACGTCCGCCCGGTGAGCGCTCCCGGGAATTATTGCGTGACATTCCCACGTTAGTGCGGCACAATGCGCCGTCGCGGGATCAAATCGACGATGGCCACAGAGCGGAGATCCGGTCGTTGCCCCACCTGGGAACAGGGGTCAACGACAGGGGCTTCCGAGCACGGACGAAACGGAAGTGAAAGCGCATGGCAACCGACTACGACGCACCACGCAAGACCGATGACGAACTTAATGAAGACTCGATCGAGGAACTGAAGTCCCGACGCGTCGACAAGACCACCTCCAGTGTCGATGTCGACGAAACCGAGCAGGCGGAGGGCTTCGAACTGCCCGGCGCCGACCTCTCGGGTGAGGAACTGTCCGTGCGGGTCATCCCGCGCCAGGCGGACGAATTCACCTGCTCGCGCTGCTTCCTCGTCCACCACCGCAGCCAACTCGCCTCCGACAAGGGCGGGGTCATGGTCTGCAATGAGTGCGCGGCCTGACGCGAGCGCGCGGCACGACGGCTCGGACAGCACCCGGCCCCGGGTGCTCGTCCGGTGCCTGCATGAGGCGGCGACGCTGCCGGCATACGCCCTGCCCGGCGACGCCGGCGCCGACCTCACCACGATCGAGGAGGTCACCCTGGCCCCCGGCCAGCGTGCGCTGGTGCGCACCGGGATCGCCCTCGCCATCCCGGACGGCTGGGTCGGCCTGGTTCACCCGCGCTCCGGGCTCGCGACGAAATATGGCGTGACCCTCGTCAACACCCCCGGAACCATCGACGCGGGCTACCGCGGCGAGATCCTTCTCAACCTCCTCAATACCGACCAGAGCACCCCCGTGACGCTGCGCGCGGGCGACCGGGTCGCCCAACTGCTCCTCCAGCAGGTGGGGTATGCCGTGTTCGAGCCCACCGATTCGCTTCCGGAGTCCTCGCGGGGCGAAACTGGACACGGATCGACCGGCGGCTTCACCGGCCCGGCCCAACCCGACCCGATTTCGCCGAAGGACCCGATGTGAGCATCTTCCGCCGCCGCGCCGCAGAGCCCGACGTCCCGGAGACCGACCCGACCGACACGACCGCCGAGCCGGAGGCCACCGCCGCCGACCAGGAGTTGGACGTCGACGGCGACGCGCCGGTCGACCGCACGGCCGGTCCCTTCGATGCCTCCGAAGTCGACGGCCCGGGTGAGCGCATCGACCTTGACTCGGTGTGGATCGGCTCGATCGGCGGAGCCGAGCTGCGCCTCGAAGTCGACCAGGCATCCGAGACCGTCTCCGCCATCCAGCTGATCATCGGCCCCTCGGCCGCGCAGATTCAGGCCTTTGCCGCCCCCCGCTCCGGTGGGGTGTGGCGCGAGATTCGCCAGGAGCTGAGCAAGGCGATCGAGACCGGCGGCGGCACCGTCGAGGAGGTCGACGGACCGCTGGGCAAGCAGCTGAATGTCCGTATGCCGCAACAAGGTCCAGATGGCCGCACGGTCTTCGCCCCGGCCCGCTTCGTCGGCGTGGACGGGCCGCGCTGGTTCCTGCGCGCCGTCCTCTCCGGCCAGGCCGCTGTCGACGACGAAGCCGCCGAGCAGTTGATCGCCGGGCTGCGGCAGTTCGTCGTGCACCGCGGCCAGTCGCCGATGGCGCCGCGCGAAATGCTGCCCCTGACCCTGCCGGCCACCCCGCCGGTCGTCGAAGAGCAGGCCGAGCCGGAGCCGGAGGACAGCGACGCTGACGGCACCGACGAGCGCTACACGCGCCCAGACCTCAACCCCTTCGAGCGCGGCCCCGAGATCACCGAGGTGCGCTGAGCAATGCCCGGCGTGCTGCGGCGCCTGACCGATCGCCTCACCCGCTCAGAAAGCCAGCGCGACGCCGACGAATTGCTCGAGCAGGTCCGATCCAGCGGGGCCCGCTCCATCGGTGAACTCGCCGACCGCGAGATTGCCACCGTGACCGGTGCGGTGCGCGCCGTCACCCTGCGCCCGCGCAGCAGCGTCCCTGCCCTCGTGGTGGAGATCTTCGACGGCAGCCAGACGCTCGTGCTGGTCTGGCTCGGTCGTCGGCAGATCCGCGGCATCGAGCCGGGCGCCTACCTGCGCGCTACCGGCCGGGTCTGCCTGCGTGAGGGTGTCCCGACGATCTTCAATCCGTCATACGAACTGCGGCCCCGGCCCGGGATCGCCGCGCAGCCGTGAGGACCCGATGAGCGAATCGCAACCCGTCGACGGGGCCAGGGTGGCCGCCGAAGCCCACGCCGCCACCGTCGAGGAGGTCATCCGGCGGCGGCTCTCCGCCGCCGTCGGGGGCTGGCGCGGCTCGGTCGAAACGGCCATCCCCACGATCGCCTTCGTCATTGCGTGGACGGTCACGCAGGACCTGCCGACCAGCATCTTGGCCTCGGCCGTCATGGTGGTCGTGCTCGGGCTGATCCGGGTGGTCCAGCGCCAGACCCTGCAGTATGTCGTCTCCGCCGCCTTCGCGACCGCCATCGCCGCCTTCTTCGCCGCCCGCAGCGGACGGGCCGAGGATGCCTTCCTGCCCGGGATCATCACCAATGCGGTGTATGCCGCGGGCTCCCTGCTCTCGGTGCTCGCCAAGTGGCCGATGGTCGGCTTCCTCGTCGGCGCAGGCGACCCGCGTGCCAAGGAGGACCCGCTGCGCTGGCGCCGCGATCCGAGCCTCGTGGCGGTCTGCGGGCGCCTCACGCTTGTCATGACGGCGATGTTCGCGGCGCGCGTGGCGATCATGTACCCGCTCTATCTGGCCGGAAATGTCGCCGCGCTCGGCACCGCCAAGGTGCTGCTCGGCTGGCCCCTATGGGTCGGGGCGCTGGCCGTCATGGGGGCGATGCTGATGCGGGGGAGCACCCCGCATACCAACCCCTCGTGAGGACTTAGAGCTCGCGCGGGCGCTTGATGCGCTGGCCGGGGCTGAGCATGCTTTCCAGGTCGTCCTCGGAGTCCGGAGTGGTCAGGAAGAGCAGTTCATCGTGGGCTTCGAGCGAGTCATCGCTGCTCGGAGCGATCGGGATCTGATCGCGGATGACGCCGACGAGCACGGTGTCTGCGGGGAATTCCACATCGCCGACGCGGCTGCCGGCATAGGGCGAATCCGCCGGGAGGGTCATTTCGACCATCGTGGCATTGCCTTTGCGGAACTCGAAGATGCGCACCAGATCGCCGACCGTCACGGCCTCCTCGACGAGCGCCGTCATCAGGCGCGGGGTCGAGACGGCCACATCGACTCCCCAGGCCTCGTCGAACATCCACTCGTTCTTCGGGTTGTTCACGCGCGCCACGGTGCGCGGCACGCCGAATTCGGTCTTGGCCAGCAACGAGACGACGAGATTGACCTTGTCGTCGCCCGTCGCGGCGACGACGACATCGCAATCAGCGAGGCCGGCTTCGTTGAGGGCGTCGATCTCGCAGGCATCGGCGACCAGCCAGTTGGCGTCCGGGACGCGGCGGATCGCGTGCTCGTCGGCGGCCTTGTCGATCAGGAGGACCGTGTGGGTGTTGTAGAGCAATTCTTTGGCGATGGAGCGGCCAACAGATCCGGCTCCGGCGATGACAACGCGCATGTCAGGGGCCTCTCAGTCGCTGACCGCGGGGGCGGAATCGAGGGTGCGTTCGACCTCGGCGAGGTTGTCACGCACGATGGCGAGATGGACCAGATCGCCCTCTTGCAGGATCGTGTCGGCGTCCGGCAATGAGCCCTCGCCGAGGCGGGTGAAGAAGGCCACCCGCGATCCGGTCGCCGCTTCGATAGCGCGCAGCGGCTTGCCAATCCAGGTCGGCGAGACGGCCACCTCGGCGATGACGATGCGCCCAGACGGGTCGGTGTATTCGGGCAGGTGCCCCTCCGGCAGCAGCCGACGCAGCATCTGATCCGAGGTCCACTTCACGGTGGCGACGGTGGGTATGCCGAGCCGCTGGTAGATCTCCGCGCGCCCCGGGTCGTAGATGCGGGCCACGACATGCTCGACTCCGAAGGTCTCCCGTGCGACGCGCGCGGCGAGGATGTTCGAGTTGTCGCCGCTGGAGACGGCGGCGAAGGCATAGGCGTTCTCGATGCCCGCCTCGTGCAGAGTGTCGCGGTCGAAGCCGATGCCGGTGACCGTGCGCCCCTCGAAGGTCGGCCCGAGCCGGGCGAAGGATGTTTCGTCCTGGTCGATCACGGCGACATCATGGCCGCGCCGCTCCAGTGCCCGCGCCAGCGATGACCCCACGCGCCCGCATCCCATGATCACGAAGTGCACGGCCCCGACGCTACACCGGCGCCCCGTCGCACTGTCGGAGCCGACGGCGCTCGGCGGGCAGGGGTAGTGGCGAGGGGCGTGGGTGAGCGGACGGCATACGAGTGGGCCGGGAGGATTAGAGTGGTCGCCCGTGGCCACCGGGCGCGTGCTCAAGCGCATCATCGTGGGTCGGGCGATGCGCAGCGACAAGCTGCACGAGACCCTGCTCCCCAAACGGATCGCGCTCCCCGTCTTCGCGAGCGACGCACTATCCTCGGTCGCCTATGCGCCAGACGAGATCCTGCTGACCTTGGGGTTGGCGGGCGGGGCATACACCCTGACCCACTCGTGGCAGATCGCGCTCGCGGTCGTCGGCGTTATGGCGGTCGTCGTCGCGAGCTATCGCCAGAATGTGCACGCCTATCCCTCCGGCGGCGGCGATTACGAGGTCGCGAGCGTCAACCTTGGGCCGCGCGCCGGGCTGACCGTCGCGAGCGCCCTGCTTGTCGACTATGTCTTGACCGTCGCCGTCTCGGTGAGTTCGGGCGTGCAGAATGCCGCGAGTTCATTCAGCTTCGTGCGCGGGCATGAGGCCGCGGTCGCGGTCGGCATCGTGGTCTTGCTGACCGCCATGAACCTGCGCGGCGTCCGCGAGTCCGGAGCGGCCTTCGCGCTCCCGACCTATCTATTCATGTTCGCGGTCATCGGAATGGCGATCACCGGCTTCGTGCGTCAGGCGACGGGGACGCTGCCGGATGCCGAGAGCGCCGGCCTGACGGTCGTGCCCGAGGAGGGCTATGAGTCCCTCGGCTCGCTGGCGCTCGCGTTTCTGCTGTTGCGGGCCTTCTCCTCAGGATGTGCCGCGCTGACCGGTGTCGAGGCGATCAGCAATGGGGTGCCGGCCTTCCGGAAACCGAAGAGCCGCAATGCCGCCACGACGCTGCTGATGATGGGCACGATCGCGGTCACCATGCTCTTGTCGATGGTGGCTCTGTCCCGGATGACCGGCGTGCACTTCGCCGAAGATCCGAGCACCCAATTGCTGCGCGATGGCGTCCCCGTGGGCGAGGACTACGTCCAGGACACCGTCATGGGACAGGTCTCCAAGGCCGTTTTCGACGGTTTCACCCCCGGCGTCGTCATCGTTTCGGCGGTGACCGGTCTGATTCTCTTCCTTGCCGCGAACACCGCCTTCAACGGCTTCCCCGTGCTCGGCTCGATCCTGGCCCGCGATGGCTACCTGCCGCGGCAACTGCATACGCGCGGGGACCGGCTCGCCTTCTCCAATGGCATCCTGATCCTCGCCGGCGCCGCCTGCGTCCTGATCATCGCGTATGACGCCGAGGTCACCCGTCTCATCCAGCTCTATATCGTCGGCGTCTTCGTCTCCTTCACTCTGAGCCAGATCGGGATGGTGCGCCACTGGAATCGCCACCTGCGCACCGAGCGGAACGCCTCGGCTCGGGCGCGCATGCGCCGCTCGCGCATCATCAATGCCATCGGCGGCGTCATCTGCGGGATGGTCCTGGTCGTGGTGCTGATCACGAAGTTCATCCACGGCGCCGGCTATGCCGTGGCCGCCATGGCCTTCCTCTATTGGGTGATGACGAAGATCCACAACCACTATGAGCGGGTCAGTGCCGAACTCGCAGTCAGCGAGGCGGAGGCCGACCACAACCGGCTGCCCTCGCGCGTGCACGCGATCGTGCTCATCTCCAAGCTGCACAAGCCGGCGCTGCGCGCGCTGTCGTATGCCCGCGCCACCCGCCCCAACCGCCTCGAAGCCATCACGGTCGACGTCGACCCGGCCGAAACCGCAGCCCTGCAACGAGATTGGGATGCGCGCGGCATACCCGTCCCGCTGACGGCGTTGGACAGTCCTTATCGCGAGATCATTCGGCCCATCGTCGAGCACATCAAATCGCTGCGCTCCGACAATCCGCGCGATGTCGTCGTGGTCTATGTCCCGGAGTATGTCGTCGGCCGGTGGTGGGAACAGATCCTGCACAACCAAAGCGCTCTGCGCTTAAAGACCCGGCTGCGTTTCATGCCGGGGGTCATGGTCGCGAGTGTGCCGTGGCAGTTGCGGTCTTCGGCCGGGCAGGAACCGGTGTTGTCCGGGCCGGCGCCCGGTGATGTGCGGAGGGGCGAATGAGTCTGATCGTCGGCGACCGCGTCGAGGTCGAGATCGGCCCGGTGGCGCACGGTGGCTTCTGCGTGGCGCGTCATGACGGGCAGGTGCTCTTCGTGCGTCACAGCCTGCCGGGGGAGCGGGTCGTCGCGGAGGTGACCGAGGTCGGGTCCGGGGCGCGTTTCGTTCGCGCGGATGCGGTCGAGGTGCTGGCGGCCGCGCCGGGCCGGGTGCCCGCACCGTGTGTGTATGCCGCCCGCTGCGGCGGCTGCGACTTCCAGCACGTCGACCTGGCTCACCAGCGCGAGCTCAAGGCAGCCGTGGTGCGCGAGCAATTGCAGCGCCTGTCCGGGTTGGAGTGGCCGGTCGTGGTGGAGCCGGTGCCGGGGGACATCGAGGGCTTGCGGTGGCGGACGCGCGCGGAGTTCGCGGTCTCCGACGACGGCGAGGTCGGGATGCGCAAACACCGGTCCCACGACATCGTGCCGATCGACGATTGCCTCATCGCGTCCGAGGCAGTGGTGGGAACCGGTGTCCTGCAACGGGATCCGAACACCATCCCGGATGACCTGGCGGCCTTTGATGTCGTCGCGCCGAGCGTTGGCGAGCCGTTGGTCGTGCCCATCCCGCGCGGCGCGGCGCCCAATCCAGTGCCGGATGTGGTGGAGACGGTCGACGGGATCGACGGAGCGTTCACCGTGTCGGCGCGCGGCTTCTGGCAGGTGCACCCCGGGGCCGCCTCGACTTTCGTGGCCGCGGCTCTCGAGGGGCTGGCGCCGGAGCCGGGGGAGCGAGCACTCGATCTTTACAGCGGCGTGGGGGTCTTCGCCGGGGCCCTGGCGGCCGCCGTCGGCCCGACGGGCCAGGTGATCGCGGTCGAGTCCGACGAGACGGCGACCCGGCACGCGGAAGCCAACCTGGCGGCATACGGCAACGCCGTGATCGTCCCCGCGCGGGTCGACGACGCCTTCGGGATTCCCCGAGCTCAAAAGGGCCCGCGGCGACGCGGCTCCCGGCCGCGCGGCGCCACGCGGCACCCCCTCATACCCACGAGCGCCGACCTCGTGCTGCTCGACCCGCCGCGCACCGGCGCCGGCGCGGGCGTCGTGCGCGCCATCGCCGCGCTGCGTCCCCGGGCCATCGCGTATGTCGCGTGCGACCCCGCCGCCCTCGCCCGCGACCTGGCCACCTTCGCGCAGGAGGGGTATGCCGTCCGCACCCTGCGCGCCTTCGACGCCTTCCCCATGACCCACCACGTCGAGTGCGTCGCGCTGCTGGCTCCCATTTCTCTCCGGATGCCGAAAAGTTGAGGTTCGACCGACTTTCTAGGGCACTCGAACCTCAACTTTTCCACTCGAAGTTGCCCCCCGCCCCCAGCCGCTGGCGGGATGCGAGAAGATCGACAGCAGGACCCGATCTGAGATATCTTGACGTCAAGATACTTTAGGCAGATAGACGCGTGGCGTCGGAAGGAGCCAATGGTGGCCAGCACGAATAGCTTCGGAGCCCAGGGCGAGCTGAAGGTCGGTGAGCAGAGCTATCAGATCTTCCGCGTCAACACCGTCGAGGGACACGAGAGCCTGCCCTACAGCCTGAAGGTCCTGCTCGAGAACCTCCTGCGCACCGAGGACGGCGCGAATATCACCGCCGACCACATCCGCGCCCTCGGCGGCTGGGACGAGAACGCCGAGCCCGACACCGAGATCCAGTTCACGCCGGCGCGCGTGATCATGCAAGACTTCACCGGCGTACCCTGCATCGTCGACCTCGCCACGATGCGCGAGGCCGTCGCCGACCTCGGCGGCGACCCGGCCAAGATCAACCCGCTGGCCCCCGCCGAACTGGTCATCGACCACTCCGTCCAGATCGACGTCTTCGGGCGCGCCGATGCCTTCGCCCGCAATGTCGAATTCGAGTACCAGCGCAATGGCGAGCGCTACAAGTTCCTGCGCTGGGGCCAGACCGCCTTCGACGACTTCAAGGTCGTCCCGCCGGGCACCGGCATCGTCCACCAGGTCAACATCGAGCGGCTCGCCCGCGTGACGATGGTCCGCGATGGCGTCGCCTATCCCGACACCTGCGTCGGCACCGACAGTCACACCACGATGGTCAACGGTCTGGGTGTCCTCGGCTGGGGCGTCGGCGGCATCGAGGCCGAGGCGGCCATGCTCGGACAGCCCGTCTCGATGCTCATCCCGCGCGTCGTCGGCTTCAAGCTGACCGGCGAGATGAACCCCGGCGTCACCGCCACCGATGTCGTCCTGACGATCACCGACCTGCTGCGCAAGCATGGCGTCGTCGGCAAGTTCGTCGAGTTCTATGGCCAAGGCGTCGCGGCCCTCCCGCTCGCCAACCGCGCCACCATCGGCAATATGAGCCCGGAGTTCGGCTCGACCTGCGCGATCTTCCCGATCGACCAGATCACCCTCGACTACCTGCGCCTCACCGGCCGCTCCGAAGACTCCATCGCCCTCGTCGAGGCCTATGCCAAGGAACAGGGCATGTGGCTCGACCCGCAGGCCGAGCCGCGCTTCTCCGAGAAGCTCGAACTCGACCTCGGCACTGTCGTCCCGTCCATCGCCGGCCCGAAGCGCCCGCAGGACCGAATCGTGTTGTCCGACGCCAAGTCTCAGTTCGCGCTCGATGTCAAGAACTATGGCGTCGACGGCGACCTGCGCGAGGAAGCGGTCACCGGACCGACCGGGGCTTACGGCCTGAAGGATGGCGCCGTCGTGATCGCCTCGATCACCTCGTGCACCAACACCTCCAACCCGAGCGTGATGATGGCCGCGGGCATGCTCGCCAAGAATGCCGCCGAGAAGGGCCTGACCGTCAAGCCGTGGGTCAAGACCTCCATGGCGCCCGGCTCCAAGGTCGTCACCGGCTACTACGAGGCCGCCGGTTTGTGGCCCTATCTCGACAAGCTCGGCTTCAACCTCGTCGGCTATGGCTGCGCCACCTGCATCGGCAATTCCGGCCCGCTGCCCGAGGAGGTCTCGGCCGCCGTCAACAAGGGCGACCTCGCCGTCACGGCGGTGCTCTCGGGCAACCGCAACTTCGAGGGCCGCATCAACCCCGACGTGAAGATGAACTACCTCGCGTCCCCGCCGCTGGTCATCGCCTACGCGCTCGCCGGCACGATGAACTTCGACTTCGACCTCGAGCCGCTCGGCCAGGACGAGGCGGGCAATGACGTCTTCCTCAAGGACATCTGGCCCTCGCCCGAGGACGTCGAGGCCACCATCGGTGCCTCCCTCTCGCGCGAGCTCTTCGAGAAGGACTATGCCGACGTCTTCGCCGGCGACGAGCGCTGGCAGGGCCTGGAGACGCCCGAGGGCGATACCTTCGCCTGGGAGTCCGACTCGACCTACGTCCGCAAGCCCCCCTATTTCGAGGGCATGGGTATGACGCCCGCTCCCGTCGCCGACATCGCCGGCGCCCGTGTGCTGGCGAAGTTGGGTGACTCGGTGACCACCGACCACATCAGTCCGGCCGGGTCCATCAAGGCCGACTCGCCGGCGGGGGTCTACCTCACCGAGCACGGCATCGACAAGCGCGACTTCAACTCCTACGGCTCGCGCCGGGGCAACCACGAGGTCATGATCCGCGGCACCTTCGCGAACATCCGCCTGCGCAACCAACTCCTGACCGATGTCGAGGGCGGCTTCACCCGCAACTTCCTCGCCGACGGCGCGCCGCAGACGACGATCTATGACGCGTCGGCGGCATACCAGGCGGCGGGCGTCCCGCTCGTGGTCCTGGCGGGCAAGGAGTACGGCTCGGGATCCTCGCGGGACTGGGCGGCCAAGGGCACCGCGCTGCTCGGCGTCCGCGCGGTGATCGCGGAGTCGTACGAGCGCATCCACCGCTCCAACCTCATCGGTATGGGCGTGCTGCCGCTGCAGTACCCCAAGGGCCAGAACGCCGAGTCGCTCGGCCTGTCGGGCACCGAGACCTTCTCGGTCACCGGCGTGGAAGCGCTCAACGAGGGCGCCACGCCCAAGACCGTCAAGGTGGTCGCGACCCGGGAGGATGGCTCGACCTCGGAGTTCGACGCGGTCGTGCGCATCGACACCCCCGGCGAGGCCGACTACTACCGCAATGGCGGCATCCTGCAGTACGTCCTGCGCTCGCTGGTCTCCTGACCCGACCCCGCCCGCGTATGCCGCGGCCCGCCACCTCTCGCAGGTGGCGGGCCGCGCGCGCGTTTGGGGCGGCATACGCCCTGACTCGCACAAACGGTCGTGAGTCGACCGTTTCGTCGTGGGTCCCCCCACCGGATGGGGGAGTCACGACCAATCGCGCGAGTCACGACTATATGGGGGACTCACGATCCGTGGGTGGGGTGCGACGGACCGAGCACGAGGCATAGCGTGTGCCGCATGAGCGGCTATCAGCAGATCCCCGTGCCCGAGCGATCCGACGGTGCCCAGCCGGCCCGACGCGGGACGCCGCAATGCCCGTGGTGCGGTGAGACGGGCTTCGAGCCGGGCTTCATCGAGGACACCGGCCAGGCCGCCAAGGGTTTCGCCCGCTGGATCCCGGGCGAGATGAACAAAGGCATCTTCGGCGGCGCCGCGCGCTTCGGCCGGGAGCGGATGGACATCAACGGTCAGCGCTGCCTTTCCTGCGGCTTCCTCGCGCTCTTCGCGAGCTACGGGAGCTAACCGGCTCAGCCGCTGCTCGGCTGGCAGACTCGACGCCATGGCACATGTTCTGATCCTGCACTCCGCCCTCGGCCTGCGCCCGGCGGTGCGGTCACTGGCCGACGACCTGCGGGCGAGCGGTCATGAGGTGAGCGCGCCGGACCTCTTCGAGGGGCGCACCTTCGAGGGCGGCGAGGAGGGGTATGCCGAGGCGGTCGCCTTCACCCGTGGTCGCCGAGGGGAGATCCAGGCCGCGGCGGACACGGCCTACGCCAGCATCACCGGACCCCGGATCGTCCTCGGCTTCTCCATGGGCGCCGGCGTGGCGCAGGAGTATGCCCAGCAAAAGCCTGAGGTAGTCGGCGCGATCCTCGTCGGCGGGGGCGGCCTGTATGAGGGCTGGACTGAGCCCATCTGGCGCACCGGGGTGCCGCTCGCGCTGCACCATACGATCGACGATCCGTGGATGGACGGCGATGTCGCCGGCATGATCCAGGTGGCGGCTCGCGCCGGCGCGGACGTCTCGGACTACACCTACCCCGGCAACGGTCACCTGTTCTTCGACGAGGGTCTGCCCCTGGAGTATGACGCCGCTTCCGCCGCCCTCCTGCGCGCCCGCCTCGACGGCTTCTTGGGTCGCTTCTCGATCTGAGCGCTCGACCGACTCGCTGCTCCATTTGCTACGGAGGTGTCGCCCGTGACCACCATCGCGCATCGAGAGCTACGCAATAGCAGCAGCGAGATACTCCGTCGCGTCGAGGCGGGGGAGAGCTTCACGATCACGAACCCGGCAAAGTGGTCGCGGTTCTGTCCCCTGTTCGACGTGATGCCCTCCAGCAACTGATTGCGGACGGGGGGGCCGTGCCGGCCAAGGCGCCCACACGATCCCTTTCGGGGTTGGCTCACTCCGAGCCGTGGACCACCAAGGAACTGCTCGAGGATCTCCGCGGCGACCGATGATCGCCTACCTCGACACGGCCGCTCGACTCGCCTCATCGCTGCGATCCGCGGACGCGATTGACTTGGTCACGGCCCAGCGGGTGAACGCTGAGGTGCTGATCGCTTATGACCGCGAGCTGTGCGCTACTGCGATGGATGCCGGCTTGGATGTGTCGAGTCCTGGGCTGTCGAGCTGAGCCGGGTTTGCCCGTCGGCTAACCTTCGCCACGTGCCCACGTACATCGCCTTCTTGCGCGCGATCAATCTCGGCGCGACGCGGAAGTTCCCCAAGGATGCGGTCAAGCAGGCCACCGAGGCGGCGGGCGGGACCGACGTCGAGACCTACCTCAACACCGGCAATGTGCGCCTCACCTCCGCACGACGCTCCGTCGCCGCCGTGGCCAGGGATCTGGAGCAGGCGTATGCCGCAGACCGCGGCTTCGAGGTGCCGACCGTCGTCTTCACTCCAGCCGAAGTCGTCGAGATCGTCGCTCGCGCGACGGCTTTGGCTGATCAGTACGGCCCGGTCAAGAATCACTACATCGCGCTCTACGCGGATGCCCCGAGCGCCGCTGCGGCCACCGCCGTCCACGCTCTCGAGGTCGAGGGTGAGCGGTGCGTTGTGGACGGACGCGCCGCACATGCCCTGCTCCACGGTGATATTCACTCGGCAAAACTCTTCCGCGCCAAGCAATTCAACGCGCTCGGGGTGGGCACGTCACGCACGCGGGCGGTCCTGACGACCGTTGCCGAGAAGTGGTGCGCCGATGTCGAGTGACCCGGCGGCCGGGCCAACGCACGCCGACCTGATTCGGGAGGCGGCGGCATACCTCAACCCCGTCGAGATCAGTGGCCGGCTCTTCGGCAATGGCGCGGCCATCGCCGAGACGCCGGACGGACGGCACTTTCCGGGGGTCTGCATCGACACCCCCTGCGGCACCGGCTTCTGCGCCGAGGCGGCGGCGATCGCAGCGATGGTCACCGCCGGCGAGCAGCGGATCGCCCGCATCGTCGCGGTGTGGCGCGACCCCAGCACCGAACGACTGCACGTGCTGCCGCCGTGCGGACGATGCCGGCTCTTCATCAGTCAGGTGCACGCCGACAACCTCCACCGCACCCGGGTGATCCTCGGAGATCAGGAGGCCGCTGTTCTCGCCGACCTCATCCCCAGGCACGAATGGCCGTCACCGCTCGACAGCCCCTTCTAAGGCGTACCGAGCCACTCGTGCCCGGCGGCCGATCCGTGCGTTGAGCCTCGTCGTCTGGTGACTAGGCTCGAATCGGAAAACCCCTGGCAAAGGAGCCCGAGATGTCCATTCCCCACCGCACCGTTGGCCACGGCCCGAAGACGGTCTTCATCCTGCACGGCTGGTTCGGCTCCACCGACGGCTGGGGCACCTTCCCGGAGTATCTCGACCCGGACATCGCCACCTGGGTTTTCACCGACAACCGCGGCTATGGCGCCCGCATGGCGGAAGCGGGGGACTTCACCCTCGATGAGGTCGCCGACGACCTGCTCGCGCTCGCGGATGAGCTTGGGGCGCAGACTTTTTCGCTCGTCGGGCACTCCATGGGCGGAGCGGAGGTACTGCGCGTCCTCGCCAAGGCACCTGATCGCGTCGACAGGCTCATCGCCGTGACGCCCGTCGGTGCCTCGCCGACACCGCTCGACGACGCAGGGAAGGATCTCTTCTTCGGGGCGCCGGACGACGACGGGCGCCGCTTCGGCATAGTGGACTTCACGACCGGCAATCGGCTGGCGCCGCAGTTCGTCCAGTCGATCGTCGACTGGTCGCGTGCCCACTCCACGGTCGACGGATTCCGCGGCGCGGTCGAGGCTTGGGCCAATGCCGACTTCCTCGACGAGATCACGGGCAACGAGACGCCGATGCTCGTCATACCCGGCGAACACGACCCGGCGCTGGGGGTGGCCACCGTGAGCCAGACCTACGTACCCAACTTCCCCAACGCGAATGTCGAGGTCATGGGAAACGCCGGGCACTACCCGATGTTCGAGACCCCGGTCGCCCTCGCCACGATGATCAACCGCTTTATCGCCGGCTGAGGGCATGGACCTCGCCGTAGCGACGGCACTCCTGCACGATCCGGTCACCTACGAGACCGGAGTGCTTTATGCCGTACTCGCCATCCTGCGCCGCGTGCCGATCCGGTGGTCAGCATGGCGTGAGGCGCAGCCCGGAACGCCTCCGCGCCCCGCAGCGTCCTAACCTCATGCGCGCGCGGCTCTTCGCCGGCCTGGCCAGGCTTCTAGCGATCCTGGGACTCACGCTGCTCGCAACCGTGGGGCTGCCCGCCTCCACGGCTTGCGCCTGCTCGTGCGCCACGCCATCGGCCGGGGAGTTGATCGATTCGGTCGACGCGATCTTTGAGGGCACGGTGACGGAGGCGACGGACCCGCAGGGCCACGCGAAGACCGTTCGCTCCGATCGGCCAGTCATCCTGACTTTGGCCGTGAGCAAGGTCTACAAGGGCGAGGTGCACGCCACAACCCAGGTGACGACCGCGGCGGAGAGCGGTTCCTGCGGCTATCCACTGCCGGTCGGCAGTGCCCCGACGCTCTTTGCCCGGCTCGACGCGAACGGTGGGCTCACGATCGCGGCGTGCGATCAGGTTGCCAATGTGGCGGAGGCCTCCGGTCTGCTCCCCGATGGCCGCGCACCACTGCCCGGTGCCGATGCGGCGGCCGCGCCCGAGGTCGGTGACAAGGCGTCCCTGTCGTATGCCGAGTCCGCCCTCCTCCTGACCGGACTGGCAGCTGTCGCCGCCGTCGCTGTCCTCGCCCTGCGCCGTCGTGCCAGCAACGGGAGGGGGCGCGCCTGAGCGGCGCCCACCCACGCAACTTGACGTCGGCACCAGATGCGCAGAATAATGCTCACTATGAGCACTCAGACAACGCTTCCCCCGTTCCACCTGGCCATCCCCGTCGACGACATCGACTCGGCGCGCGAGTTTTATGGAGAGGTCATGGGCTTCGGCCGCGGCCGGTCCGACGAGCGCTGGACCGACTGGAATGTCGAGGGTCACCAGGTCGTCACGCACATGGTCGACGACTACACAGCTCCCGTCGCAGGCCACAATTTCGTCGACGGACACCAGGTTCCGGTCCCACACTTCGGTCTCGTCCTCAGCGTGGAGCGCTTCCGGCAACTCGCCGACCGGATGACCGAGCGCGGCACCGATTTCGTCATCAAGCCCTATGTCCGATTCCCGGGCGAGCCGGGGGAGCAGTGGACGATGTTCTTCCTCGACCCGTCGGGAAATGCCATGGAGTTCAAGGCTTTTGCCGACATGGATCAGCTCTTCGCCGTATGACGAGCGCCCCCTCCCCGGGCGACGCCCCAGCCGGTGGTCGCCTGGATCACGACTTCCTGGCTCTCGTCGGCGGGCGCATTCGCGACCGGCGCAAGAGCACGGGTAAGACCGTCCAGCAGCTCGCCGACCGGGCTGGCATCAGCCGTCGGCTGCTGACCCAGATCGAACACGGTCAAGCCAATCCCAGCCTGGTCACGGTGACCGGTCTCGCCCGGGCGCTGGGCACGGATTTCACCGTGCTTCTCGAACCCGCCGGCGATGTCGACCCGCTGCAGGTGATCGCTCCCGAGGGGCACCAACTGGTGTGGTCCAGCGAGGCGGGGAGCACGGCATACCTCCTGGTCGCGACCAGCGGGCAACGCGATGCGGATTTGTGGCGCTGGCGGCTCGCCCCGGGTGACAGCTACGCCGGACGTCCGGACCCCAGCGGTTCCCAGGAACTTTTCACGGTGCTCAAGGGCACGCTGACGATCGTGACCGGGGGCGCGGCCCATCAGGTGCGCGCGGGGGAGGCAGCGCGATTGCTCAGCGATCGGGCATACACCTACCGCAATGACGGCCCCGACGCGGTCACCTTCCTGCGCGTGGTCGCCCTCGCCAGCTGACCTCAGCGCGAGCGCAGCACCTCGACGCCAGGGCCAGTGAGCTTGTCCAAGTAGGGCTTTCGGCCAGTCATGGCCATCAGCAGCCCGAGCAAGGTGCCCTCGACAAGCTCGCCCGAGCCGGTCGACCAGTCGGTGTCGGTGGCTTTGAGCTGGAGCCCCCGAATCCGGTTCTTGGCCCCGATCAGGGTGTTGGACCCCTTGTAGAAGTCCGCGACCGCACGGACGGCAGCCGGGTCGTGGTCGTGCTCTAGCCCCAGCGGGAAGCGGATGTCCTCGGCGTGGATCACCGTCTCACCCAGCCAGCTCACCTTCGGCCCGGGCGGGGAGGATGTGGAGGAGACCAGCGACTCGAATCGGTCGAGCGTGTCCTGCGCCGACGCGCCACGCTCGGCGGCGATGCCCTTGGTGACGAATTTGTCGAAGTTGAAGCCCGAGCCGAGGAAGCCGGCGAAAAACTTCGGCGGCGTCATCGCGGCCGTCGAGGCCATGTGGGCGACGACATCGCGCACCGTCCAGCCGGCGCAGAGGGACGGGGTGTCCCACGCTTCCGCGGCGGGCAAGGTCTTCAGGTCGCGGATCAGCGCCTCGCGCTCGACCCGGACCAGCGGCCAGATGTCAGTGCTCACAAGAGGGGATTGTGCGACACCACGACCCGCAGACCGAAACGCCACGCGGTACGGGGGCGGGGCACCGACGCCTGTTTCTCTCCGGATGCCGAAAGCTTGAGGTTCGGGTGCCCTAGAAAGTCATCCGAACCTCAACTTTCCGGCATCCGGAGAGAAATGGGAGCCACCCGGACGCGGCTCACCCCCCGCGGCCACTGGGATGGCTGCGGGGGGTGAGGGCTTCCGTCCCCCGGGGAGGTCAGGCTCGGCCCGGTGCGGGACAGGTGCTGCTACGACCTTTTGCGAAAGTCCCGGGTGGGTGTCCGTACCGCCTCCCCGCGAAGTACCGGAGTTGGGTCCCACGCTCTGCGTGGGCGCTTACGAGCGAGGAAACCTCGTGGGGTGTCTCAGGCGCCCTGGGCGGCGTTGTAGACCGCCGCCTCCGCGTTGCCGAAGTACGGACCGAACATCACGTGGGCCCACGAGCTGCCGATGCCACCCTTGTTGCTGTTGACGGAGTTGACATAGCCCATCCAGGACGAGTTGACCCAGGACAGGTGCGGGCCACCGCTTGCGCCACCGGTCATGTAGCACGGCAGGTATTCCTGGCCGGCCCATGTGCCGCTGCTGTAGTAGGTGTTGGTCCACTGGCAGTAGCGGGCGTCCTCGCCATTGGCCGTGTAGCCGGGCCAGCGAGAGTCCGTCTTCGGATAGCCGAGTGCGGTCCGCATGAGTCCGCCGGCGGGACCGTTGAACCAGATGCCCTGCGATCCCGTGGTGTTCTGGATCGCGCCCTTGGCGTTGGTCGACAGCGCGACAGCGGCCATGTCATCGGCATACGCAGCGTTGTAGTAATAGCCCGAGGTGGTCCACATCTGCCGTCCGTACCAGGTGCCCATGGTCGAGGCGCCGTATTGGTAGCCCGGTTGGAAGAAGGAGTTGGTGTACCAGCCCTTCGTCGACGGGTTGACCACGCAGTGGCCGGCCGTGACGAGGGTGGACTTGTTGGCGGCGGTGACGACCGTCGCGGTGCACCAGCTCCAGCCGCCGGGGGTCTGGAAGAAGTACTTTCCGACCTGACGGTTCGGGTTGGCATTGCGGCCGAGCGGCCAGAGCTTGCCCGCATACGAGTCGGCGACGCCGTTGACGATCTTGGAGGTGGCTGAGCTCTGAGGGGCGACCGGCCCGACCTTGAACTCGGCACCGCGCTCGAGACTGGACTGCGAGGGCGCGCCGCCCTTGGCGGTCGGCATCGGCATCGGCTTGGCGGACTTCACGATCGAGGCGATGTCGAGGCGTGCGGTGGCGGCCTGTTCGGCGGCGGACACCTTGTGGGTGACCGGGCCGGTGCGGTCAGCGGACCCCGCCGAGGCTGTCGAGACACCTGCCGCGATGCTCGCCAGAGCAGCGGTGGCGGTCACGGTGCTGACCAAAAGACGACGTGCAGGCATGGTGAATCTCCTTGGTGCAGTGTGGGTTCCAGGAGGCCTTCTCCTCCCGGCGGCGAACGGTTCGCTGATGAACTAGAGCGCGACCACCCGCCGGTGATACGTCGACCACGAGATTGAGTAATCCCACCCATGCCATCTCCGACCGAACTCGATGGTATGCCGCCCCTTAGGCTGCCGCTGATGTCCAATGGCGTTCTGGCAGAACCGAATCGCCCGTGTCTGGCCGGTCCACATCGCGACCTTGCATATCGACCTCGTGACGTCCCTGGCCACCGGCCGGATGGGGATCACCGAGGGTGGGCACCGGCGCACGCTCACGGCATACCTCCAAAACCTCGCGATGGTGCAGAACTGGTTCAACGACCGCCCCCAGCTACAACGGGCCGGCCTGGTCCATCGCCAGCGAATGGTTCGCCTACCTCTGCGCGCCCGCCCTCTTCCTCGTCACCGCCGCCATCCGGCGGGCCCGCACCGCGGTGCTGCTCGCCGCGCTCGCGTATGCCGTGATCTGCTCGTCTTCGCGGCCAAGGCGCTGCCGAACGGCAACGTGGAGCACATGTTCTATGTCCGCATCGGTGGTGAGTTCGTCGGGGAGCGACCCTGTGCCTGGCGTGGATTCGCGGGGGCCTGCGTCTAGACCGCCTCGTCTGGCCGCTGGCCATCGGTTTGCTCGCCGTCATCTGGTTGGTGCCCGACACCCACAGCCCGGGCTACTGGCTTGCCCCGGGATTCGGCCTGTTCGTCGCCGCCTGGCTGCTGCACGTCGCCGTCGAGCGGCCGTGTCGGGACCTGTTGCGCGCCCGCCGGAGCTGACCGTCGATTAGGTGGGCGGTTGGCCCGCTGGTAACCTCGAGAGGTTGCCGTTCAATCGGCCGCGGATCCAGAGAGCCCCGGTGAACCAGCCCGGGCGCGCCGCGCAACGACATACCAAAGGAGTCGTCCATGCCCCTGAGTGCAGACGTCAAGAAGAGCATCATCGCCGAATACGGCACGAGCGAGGGCGACACCGGGTCCCCCGAGGTTCAGATCGCGATGCTCACGCAGCGCATCAAGGACCTCACCGAACACGCTCGCGCGCACAAGCACGACCACCACTCCCGTCGTGGTCTGTTGCTGCTCGTCGGTCAGCGCCGCCGCCTGCTGCGCTACCTCGAGAGCGTCGACGTCGAGCGCTACCGTTCGCTGATCAAGCGACTCGGCCTGCGCCGTTGAGAAGTGAGAAGGGGCGGCCCGCCTGGGCCGCCCCTTCTCGTATGCCGTGAGCGCACGGCATACCGCAGCATCCGCCGCCTGTCGCGGTGGGCGCTGCACCTAACGAAAGACACCGGTGCACAACGACGATGCACCGGAACTGAAGAGAGAAAGTGAGGGCCCATGGAGGGTCCAGAAATCCAGTTCGCTGAAGCCGTCATCGACAATGGCCGCTTCGGCACCCGCACCGTCCGGTTCGAGACGGGCCGTCTGGCCAAGCAGGCCGGCGGATCGGTCGCCGCCTATCTCGACGGCGAGACCATGCTCCTGGCCACGACCACCGCGAGTGGCACGCCGAAGGACCAGTTCGACTTCTTCCCGCTGACGGTCGATGTCGAGGAGCGGATGTACGCCCTCGGCAAGATCCCCGGCAGCTTCTTCCGCCGCGAAGGCCGTCCGTCCACCGAGGCGATCTTGACCTGCCGCCTGATCGACCGCCCGCTGCGCCCGTCCTTCGTCAAGGGCCTGCGCAATGAGGTCCAGGTCGTCATCACGGTGCTCAGCCTCAACCCGGACCACCAGTACGACGTCGTCGCGATCAACGCCGCCTCGGCTGCCACGCAGATCTCCGGTCTGCCCTTCTCCGGCCCGATCGGTGGCGTGCGCGTCTCGCTCATCGACGGCCAGTGGGTTGCCTTCCCGAACTTCAGCGACAGCGAGCGCAGCACTTTCGACATGGTCGTCGCCGGCCGCGTCGTGGGCGATGACGTCGCGATCATGATGGTCGAGGCCGAGGCCACCGACGCCACCTGGAACCTCGTCAAGAACGAGGGCAAGACCGCCCCCACCGAGGAGATCGTGGCCCAGGGTCTCGACGCCTCCAAGTCCTTCATCCGCATCCTGTGCGAGGCCCAGGCGCAGCTCGCCGCCGCGGCCGCCAAGCCGGTCGAGGAGTTCCCCCTCTTCCTCGACTACCAAGACGATGTGTATGCCGCGGTTGAGGCCGCTGCGACCAAGGACGGCCGCCTGGCCCAGATCCTGTCCATCGCCGGCAAGCAGGAGCGCGAGGACGCCCTCAACGAGCTGAAGAGCGAGATCCACCTCGCGCTCGTCGGCGACGCCGACGTCTTCACCGGTGAGGGCACCGCGAAGGAGTTCGCGGGCCGCCAGAAGGAAGTTTCCGCGGCATACCGCTCCGTGCAGAAGAAGCTCGTGCGCGAGCGCATCCTGCGTGACAAGGTCCGCATCGACGGTCGGGGTCTCGCGGACATCCGCGCCCTGTCCGCCGAGGTCGAGGTGCTGCCGCGCGTGCACGGCTCAGCGCTCTTCGAGCGCGGCGAGACCCAGATCATGGGCGTCACCACGCTGAACATGCTCCGCATGGAGCAGCAGCTCGACACCCTCTCGCCGGTGACGCGCAAGCGTTACATGCACAACTACAACTTCCCGCCCTACAGCACCGGTGAGACCGGCCGCGTCGGTTCGCCGAAGCGTCGTGAGATCGGCCACGGCGCCCTCGCGGAGCGCGCCCTGATGCCGGTGCTGCCGACCCGCGAGGAGTTCCCCTACGCGATCCGTCAGGTGTCCGAAGCTCTCGGCTCCAATGGCTCGACGTCGATGGGCTCGGTGTGCGCCTCGACCCTCTCGCTGCTCAACGCCGGTGTCCCGCTGCGCGCTCCGGTTGCCGGCATCGCGATGGGTCTGATCTCCGCGGAGGTCGACGGGGCCATGTCGTATGCCGCCCTGACCGACATCCTCGGAGCCGAGGACGCCTTCGGTGACATGGACTTCAAGGTCGCCGGGACCCGCGAGTTCGTTACGGCCATCCAGCTCGACACCAAGCTCGACGGCATCCCCGCCGACGTGCTGGCTGGCGCGCTGACCCAGGCCCGCGATGCTCGTCTGTACATCCTCGATGTGATGAACGAGGCGATCGACGCTCCCGATGAGATGTCGCCCTATGCCCCGCGCGTCATCTCCGTCCAGGTCCCGGTCGACAAGATCGGCGAGGTCATCGGCCCGAAGGGCAAGATGATCAAACAGATCCAGGACGAGACCGGCGCCGATATCTCCATCGAGGACGACGGCACCGTCTACATCGGCGCGACCGATGGTCCGTCGGCCGAGGCGGCGCGCGCGATGGTCAATGCGATCGCCAATCCGCAGATGCCCGAGGTCGGCGAGCGCTTCCTCGGCACCGTCGTCAAGACGACCACCTTCGGTGCGTTCGTTTCCCTGCTGCCCGGCAAGGACGGCTTGCTGCACATCAGCGAGGTCCGAAAGCTGGTCGGTGGCAAGCGGATTGACGCGGTCGAGGATGTCCTCTCGATCGGCCAGAAGGTCCAGGTGGAGCTGAAGGAGATCGACCCGCGCGGCAAGCTCTCGCTGGCCGCCGTCCTCCCGGAGGGTGCCGAGGCGCCCGCCGAAGGTGCGGACGCGGCTGCGGCTGATGAGGCCTCCGACGAGTCGGCTGCGCCGGCCGCTCCGGATCGTCCCCGCGAGCGTCGTGATGGTGGCCGCAACCGCCGTCGCCGCAGCCACGGTGAGGAGCGCCGCGACGCGGAGTGACCCGTGGGCGCTGAGCGTCGAATCGTGCAGCGTTGAATCGTGAAGGGTGGCACCGATTTTCGGTGCCACCCTTCACCATTGTTCAGGGGTATGCCGGGTGGCCGGCCACCCCGCGAGCCGAGCGGGGTTTGTGAACGCGAGCGGGCTTTCTGCCGAGCGGAGCGGGGCTTGTGAGTGGGAGCGGGGCTATAACCCCGCTCCCACTCACAAGCCCCGCTCCGCTCGGGAGGGGCGAGCGCGCGAGGCGGCTCAGCACAGACGCATTGCCCGGGCGCAGGGGTACGGGCCGGGCAGCCCGGTGCTCACCCGCCGCACCGACAGGGACGGGGAGGGCGGCATACGCCCGGCCCATCGGACCGGTTTTGGCTGCGACCCAGCTCCCGGCGAAGACGAATCGGGCACGCACGGCGGGAGCCGGGCACTGCGCCTTCAGCGCCGCGCTCTGACCAGCCGCCGCCGAATCGGGAGAGCGGACCCAGGTCGTCGGCGCGGCCCCGGCAGGCACGGCGAGGAGTAGCACAAGACGCTGACGAGCACGGACAGCAGTGTCCGAGGGGGGAACCTCATGCCGCGCACAGTAGCGGGGACCGGGGCGGGCCAAAATACCCGGCGCGAGGCGCCCGACGGCGGGCGAGCCTCAGCGTCACATCGTCAGATAGCTCATCGACGGCGCACAGGGACCGCATAGGGACGGCGCTCACAGTCGTGGTGTTGGACGACATGCCTCAGATCAGGAGAACGCCATGAAGACCCCCGCCGCCATCGCCAAAGCCCGCGCCCTGACCGTGGCGGCCATCGCCGCCGCCACCCTCGCGACGGGCAGCGTGGTCGTGCACCTGGCCGATGCCCAGGCGAGCTCGACCGTGGCCACCACAACCGGAACGACCACTGGTGTCACGGGCTCATCCAATGCGGGGTCATCCAGCGCCAACTCCTCAGATAGCAACTCCTCGAGCAGCAATAGCGGTTCGACCTTCGGTTCGGTCGCGTCCGTCAACTCAAACAACGGCGGGCACCAGAGCTCGACCTCGGGATCGTGAGTCGCACATGACCGCCATCGCGCTGCCTCGCCCAGTCACCATCGGTGGGCCAACCTCGGCCCGGTTTCCGGCGATCGGCACCACCCACCGGATCCACGTCACCAACCCCTCCTGCCTCATCGAAGCCACAGCCATAGCGCGCGAGGAAATGGACCTCCTCGATGGGGCCGTCAGCCGCTTCCGACCCGATTCGGAGATCAGCCTGCTGGCCACCCGCGCTGCCCATGGCCCCGCGTGGATTTTCGCTTCCGCGACTCTGTCGCACTATCTCGGGGAGTCACTGCGTGCCGCCCGCCTGGCCGACGGCCTCGTCGACCCGACGGTGGGCGCCGCCGTCATGGCAAGTGGGTATGACGCGGATCTGCTTCTCGTGCAACGCCGTCCGGCCCTGACCGACCCGGGTGCTGATGCGGTCGTCCCCGGGTGGCGGCACATCGACCTCGATCCGGCCACGCGTCGTCTGTCTGTCCCGAAAGGGTGTTTGATCGACCTCGGGGCCAGCGCCAAGGCCGCGGCGGCGGACCGCATCGCGCAGCGCTTGGCGGACCGACTTCCTGGCGGCTTCTTGGTCAACCTCGGCGGAGATATCGCCACCAGCGGCGAGTTGCCCGACAACGGATGGCGGATCGGCATCGAGGCCGCGAATGGCTCGATTCTTCAGGTCGTCACAGGGACTGGACAGGCGTTTGCCACCTCGTCGACGCAGAAGCGCACCTGGGCGACCGGGGTTGGCGGCGAGCGGCGGCATCACATCGTCGACCCCCGCACCGGCCGCACCGCCACATCGCCATGGGCCCAGGTCACCTGCGCGGCAGCCAGCGGGCTTGAAGCCAACGCGGCCTCAACAGCGGCCATCATCCTCGGTGACCAAGCGCCGGAATGGTTGCGCCGCAACGGCATACCAGCGCGGCTGGATGCACTCGACGGGTCTGTGACGACGACCCCAGGATGGCCGGAGGCCGACCAATGAGCAACGAACTGCTGTGGTATCTCTCCCGCGCAACGGGCATCACCTCGATCGCGCTGCTGACGGCTGTCCTGGTTTTGGGCGTCATCACCTCCGGTCGCCGGCGACCAACGGGCCAGCGTGCAACCGTTCTCATGGGCCTGCATCGGTGGTTGTCGCTGGGAATGCTGGCCTTCCTCGTCACCCACATCACGACGGCCATCGCGGAGACCTATGTCTCGATCGACTGGATCTCGGCGCTGGCTCCCTTCACCTCGGCATACTCCACCGCCTGGGTCGGGCTGGGCACTCTTGCCTTCGACCTGCTCCTTGCCGTCACCGCGACCTCTGTTCTGCGGCAACGGATTCCAGAGCGGCTGTGGCGACGCGTGCACTGGGGCGCCTATGCCATGTGGCCGCTCACCCTGGTGCACGGGCTGATGCTCGCGACCTCGGTCGAGCCAATTCTTGCGGCGATCACCATCGCCTGCGGGGCCATCGGCGCGGCAGCTCTCGCCTGGCGTGTCAGCACGCGCCATGCCGATCGCGACGCCCGCCTCACCGCCCTGCAAGGGGAGTGGTCATGAGCCTCGCCGACCTGCTGGAGGACGCCGGCCTCACGGGCCGCGGCGGAGCGGCCTTCGCGACCGGGATCAAGGTGCGAGCCGCCCAGGAGTCCGCTGCCGCCGTGATCGTCAACGCCTGTGACGGCGAGATCGGCGCGGCCAAGGACGGCTGGGTGGTGGCGAACCATCTGCCGCAGCTGCTGGAGGGTGCCCGTCTCGTGACTGGTGGCCGGCCGGCGCGCTTCGCGGCCAAGCGCGGCACCCGAACTTTCGATCTGCTCTGCGCGGCCGGCCTTGATGTCCTCGGCGTCCCGAATCGCTATGTGTCATCGGAGGAATCGGCGCTCATCTCGCTGGCCCGTGGCGGTCTCGCCCGTCCCATGACAAAGTCCGTTCCGTTCGTCCAAGGCGGCGGCCGTGATGGAAGCGATCAGCTAGTGCCCGCGACGGTCGTCCTCAACGCGGAGACCGTATGGCGCATGGCCCAGATCGCCGAGCACGGCGCCGAATGGTTCCGTGGCTTCGGGACAACCGCTGAGCCGGGACCGCGTCTGGTCACCATCAGCGGTTCTGTCGGGCAGCCCGCAGTGGTGGAGACCGAAGCGGGCGTCCCGATGCGGCACCTTCTCGACAGCGCCGGCGGGAGCCTCGAGGGAGCCGAGTATGTCGGCATCGGTGGACTCGGTGGGGTGCTGATGCCCATCGCCGCTGCCCGCGAAATACATTGGAGCTCAGGGGATCTCGCGCCATACGGCGGGACCGTCGGGCCCGGCGTGATCAATGTTCACGATCCGGACGAGTGCATCGTGCGGGCGGTCGATCGGCTGCTGACCTATGCCGCCGGCGAAAGCGCTGGCCAGTGCGGCCCCTGCATGTTCGGGCTGCCGGCAATCGCCGCCGACTGGCACGCCCTGGCGACCGGCGCGGATTCGCTGGCGGCAGACCACCGGCTGGAAAGCCGGCTGGAACTGTTGACCGGGCGGGGGGCCTGCCGCTTCCCCGACGGCATCGCTCGCTTCACCGCCTCAGCTCGCACTGTTCTCGCCGGGCACCTGGCCGCCCACGCTGCCAGCCGATGCCCAACACACAACAGGGAGCGTCATGTCGCCTGAGCCGACAACCGAGGTCCGCATCGATCGCATCCGCTGTTCCGGCCACGGCATCTGCGCGCAGCTGCTTCCCGAGACAATCCGGCTGGACGAATGGGGCTATCCCATCCAAGGCACCGGCCGGGTGGACGCGCGAGCCGCCAAACGGGCCGTCGACTTCTGCCCCGCCCGCGCCCTGCGGCAGACCAGCGACTAGCCCGACGGGTCGCGACCTCGCCGCCTTCCCCCCGTCCCTGGGTATGTCGTCAGGGAGTCCGGGTCTGGCTAAGGCGAGGAGTCGGGTCCGGCATACTCCGTCAGCCACCACGACTCGGCGTCGCGCCAGTCGGGCTCGACCGCCTCGATCGGCACCTCGTCGAGCAAGCGGCGCCACGACAGGGCCCGGTGGACACCGGCCACGACGCGCGCCACGGGAACGGCGGCGCGTAGGGCAGTGGGTGACGCGAGGTCGCTCCAGTTGTCCAGGTAAGCGTCGGTGGCGCGCAGCACGCGCGGATCGTCGGCGGGGCAGCTCAGGGTGTGCGCCATACCGTCGAGAGGAACCCGCAGGACGGACAGAGGTGGCGCCCACAGGGCGTCGCCAAAATCGAAGAAGCGCAAGGGCCGGTCAATCTGGCCGAGGAACGCGTTGTTATCGTGAAGGTCGTTGTGTTGCAGGGAATTCGGGATTCCCACGGCATCCAAATCCTCGCACGCCCGGCGCAGCTTCGGCAGTGCTCGCCGCGCGGCTGTCAGCTGTTCGATGCTCAGCCCACGCGGGTCGCCCGGTGCGAGGTGCGCCAGGTCATCCAGCCGCTGCTCGAGGTATGCCGCGGTCTCACTCGCCGGGAGCGGCGTCACTCCGCTCGCGCGAACCGCGCTCTCGTGCGGCACGAGGCCACGCTGCAGAGCGCCGTACTCGCCCAGCACCCGCTCCCAATCTGCGGGGCTCCCGCCGTCCTTCTCCCGCAGCGTTCCCCCTTGATCCGGGCTGAGCAGCCACCCGCGGTCCGGCTCGATCGCGATGGGGGTGACCACCCGGTCCGGAACGAGTCGAGCTAGCGTCTCGACGAGCCGGGCCTCGAAGGCCTGCCCCGGGTTGTTGGTCTTGAACCACACCCGGCCGTGGTCCGTCGGGATCGTGAGTTGGGTCGACCAGAACCGCACTCGGGGCTGCTCGATCGCGCCCGTGATGCGGTATGCCGCCCGCCCCAACTCCTCCTCGATCCACGCCGTGGCCTCGGCTCGCCATTCCGCTCCCGACCAGACTGCTGCCCAGTCCTGCACGATCAGTCCTGTTCCACGACAAGGAGATTCACCGTGTCTTCGACGGGCACGAAGCCGATGCGCTGATAGACACCATTGCTTGTCGGATTGGAGAGGTCGGTGAACAGGCAGGGCGTCGCATCCTGGTCGAGGATGGCCTGCGAGACCGCGGCGGTGACGCCGGCGGCATACCCGCGCCCGCGCTGCGTAGGCGGGGTGTAGACCGGACCGATGCGGGCGAAGCCATATGCCGGGCGGCGGGTTGCCGCGCACGAGACGACCTCGCCCTCGACCTCCCACACCCACTGCCCGCCCGTGCCGATCCGGTCCAGGATGAACCGCTGGCCCTCCCGTCGCCGGTCCGCGGGCGACAGGTCGGCATGGGGTGAACCTGGAGCCGCCTCGTCGTGAAAGGCATCCAAGAAATCGACCAGCCTGTCGACGTCCGCCAGCTCAGCAGGCCGGGCGAGGCCCGGCACGTTCTGCGGCGGACGCAGGGAATCCAATCGAAAGAGCCGCGTGCTGACCTTGGTCTCGATCTGGCCACCCCACTCCTGAACTAACCGCTCGCAGAAGGCCCGTGCGGCCTCGGGGGAGCCATTGGCGCCCTGGGGTCGCTCGCCGCGCTCAGTGATTCGCTGCGCGAGCTCGCGGGCAGCGGCCGCATCTACCCCAGTCATGATCGGTGGCCAGTCGCCGGAACGCATGGCCACGGCGGCGACCGAACGGCCGGGGGTGTCCAAGGTGGCGAACCAATACGGCGTGCCGTGCCGCCGCACCGGTTGATCTTCGCCCGCGACCAAGCGGTCGACCATCGAGGCGATCACGGTGCACGTCAACGCATGCTCCCGCAGGAAGTCGCGCGCGCATTCGGCGAAGGCGCGCGGATCGTCATACAGCTCCCACGTGTTCATCGCGCCAGGCTAGGGGAGCGTGCGGCTGGGGCGCCGCCGGATTTCCCCGCGCCGCAGAGGGGCCGACCCGGACTGATCCGGGCCATCCTGGCGCACGCGATCACGCCGCGTACGCCAGGATGGCGGAGCACTCAGCGCGGCAGCCGCTGGTGGATGTCCTCACTCATGCGCACGACGGCGAGATAGATCTCCAGCGTCATGCGGATGAAGGCCAGGTAGATCAGGAGCAGCACCGGTCCGATGATCAGCATGAACAATCCGCTCGCGGCACTGTCGCTGAAGGCCGCGATCACCAAGAACAGGTACACCAGGCCGAGCGCCACGGTCGCCAGGATGTAGACGAACTTGATGATCATCGGGGTGATGAAGCGCGTGAACGAGAAGTCGAATAGGGCGCTGAAGAAGCCACTGGGCGAGTTGATCGCAGATCCGCCAGCTGCGGGCGGGGGGAAGCTCGCGCCTGGCGCCGGGTACGGATTCGTTGCTGGTGGCGGCGGGGGAGCGCCGAACGGGTTGCCTTGCGGGTCAGGATTGTTGGGCGGAATAGTCATGTGAATTCTCCGGTGGATCGGCTGTTGGGTCCTGCCCGGCCATCCTTTCAAGATCAAGAGATTGTGCCCAATCGCCATAGGCTGAGACGCATGAGCACAGTCCTAAAAGTGGCCGTCATCGGGGCGGCCGGCCGGATGGGGGCGACCGTATGCCAGGCCGTCACCGACGCTGCCGACCTTGAGTTGGTTGGCCGCTTCGATATGGGGGACGCGCTCGGCGATTTGGGTGGCGCCGATGTCGTGGTCGAGTTCTCCGTGCCGAGCGCTTCGCTCGCCAACGTCCAGCACTGCATCGCGCAGGGTGTCCATGTCGTCGTCGGCACAACCGGTTGGAGTCCGGACAAGCTGGAAAACCTCCGGGAAAGCCTTGCGACACAACCGGATACCGGGGTTCTCATCGCCCCGAACTTCGCCATCGGCGCGATTTTGATGATGTCCTTCGCCCAGCAAGCCGCGCGCTTCTACGAGTCGGTCGAGGTCATCGAATTGCACCATCCCAACAAGGTCGACGCCCCCTCGGGAACCGCGGCACGAACGGCCGACCTGATCGGCGCCGCGCGCGAGGAGGCTGGTCTCGGGCCGGTCCCCGACG
This sequence comes from Actinomycetota bacterium, assembly GCA_020160805.1. GTDB lineage: Bacteria > Actinomycetota > Actinomycetes > Actinomycetales > Dermatophilaceae > Nostocoides_A > Nostocoides_A veronense. Next base: position 128,824 of record JAIUPO010000005.1, read on the forward strand.
CCACAACACAAGACCCGGGCGGCGCGCGCGGAGGGCGGGAGCACGGCATACCCGTGCACTCGGTGCGTCTGCGCGGGCTCGTCGCGCATCAGGAAGTGCTCTTCGGCGGGACCGGCGAGATGCTCACCATCCGCCACGACAGCTTCGATCGCTCGTCCTTCATGCCGGGCGTCCTCGCCGGGGTGCGGGCCGTCGGGCAGCACCCCGGACTCACGGTCGGCCTCGAACACTATCTCGGGCTCACCTGAGGATGACCGAGACCGTGGAGGTGCCGCGGGCGCTGGTCCAGGTTGCCCAGCGCGCTCGTCGCGTCGTCGTCCTGACCGGCGCGGGCATGTCCGCTGAGAGCGGGCTATCCACCTTCCGAGACCCGGAAAACGGCTTATGGCAACGCTTTTCGGCACAACATCTCGCCTCCGCAGCCGCCTGGGATGAGGATCCCGCGTTGGTATGGGCGTGGTATGTGTGGCGTTTCGAGTGCGTCGGAGAAGTGCAGCCCAATGCTGGCCATGACGCGATCGCGCGCTGGAGTGAGCGGACCGACCTCGCCGTCGTGACGCAGAATGTCGACAACCTCCACGAACGTGCCGGGACTAGATCGGTCGTGCACCTGCACGGGTCGATCTCAGCCTTCCGCTGCAGCGCGTGCGAGCGGCCGTATGCCGAAACCCCGGTCCTCCCGGACGAGCCCGTCGAACGCCTCGCACCGCCACGGTGCGCAACTTGTGCTGGCCTAATTCGGCCTGGAGTCGTGTGGTTCGGGGAGACCTTGCCGGACCGCGCTTGGGTCGACGCAGTGGCCAAAGTGTCCGAAGCCGATCTGGTGCTTGTCGTGGGAACAAGCGGCATCGTCTACCCGGCCGCCGGCCTGCCCGCCATCGCGCGGTCGGAGGGTGCCGTCGTCGTCGAAATCAACCCGCAGGCGACCGATATCTCTGACATGGCGGATCTGTCCTGGCGGGAAACGGCGGCGAGGGCGTTGCCGGCCCTGGTTGACGCGGTGCACGACGGCGAATGCCCGTGAGGCCAGCTCGCCTCAGGAGCCGACCGCTTAGGACCAGCCGGCTAGCCGCAGCAGGGCCGCGGTCGCAGCGGCGGCACCGACAACAACCAAGAAGTTTGCCTTGCGCCACAACAAGATTCCCGCGACCGCGACGGCGGCAAGCCGGGCGTCGAGGACGATGCGGCCCGCATCCCCGGCGAACGTCTGGGTGACGATCAATCCCGACAACAGAGCCGCCGGCAGCAGGGCACTGATCCGGGAGACGCGGGGTCCTTCGAGGAGGCGGGCCGGGACGACATACCCGGAGAACTTCAGCAGGAAGGCGAACAGGCACGCCACGAGCACCGTGGTCCACGTGTTCACGGTGTCGGGTCCGATCCCGGCAGACCCGGCTCGCCGCGCTCGTGTCGTCCGTGGGCGATCCACCCGATGATCACGGCCGCGACCGCCGCGAGGATCACCGGGATGCCCGCGGGTACCAGCGGGATAGTCAGCAGCGCGATGAACGCGGCGAGCACCGCCGCTGCCCGCCCGTCGCCCGTGGACAGGCGCGGCCAGAGCAGGGCGCAGAAGGCGCCAGCCGCGGCGGCATCGAGTCCCCACGTCTTAGGATCGCCCAGCGCGTTGCCCGCGAGGGCTCCCACGAAGGTCATCAAGTTCCACCCGATCAGGACGGCTAATCCGGTGACCCAGAAGCCGATTCGCTGCGCTCGAGGCTCCTGCTGGCCGATGCCGACCGCCGTCGACTCATCAATCGTGAGGTGCGCGGCGAGCAATCGCTTGGGGCCGTGGGCCCCGAGAAATTGGGAGACCTGGAGGGCATATAACCCATTGCGGATGCCGAGCAGCGAGGCCGTCGCGATGGCTGAGGTTCCCGAGCCGCCCGCGCCGAGAATGCCGACGAGGGCGAATTGTGATCCGCCGGTGAACATCAGCAAGGACAGCGCTTGGGTCTGTAGCACCGTGAGCCCGGACGCGACCGACAGCGCACCGAAGCTGACGCCATACAGCCCCGTCGCCACGCCGACCGAAATCCCCTGCCGCACAACCTCTTTGCGGCGGCCCTCGCTGAGTTCCGCCTCAACCGTCATTTCGGGGGCTCTTCCTCATGCCTCGAGGTCTGACGGGGCGAGGCTCGCACGAACACGCACCTCCCGCAGCGTGGCGCCGTCCGGTGAGACGACCCGGTCGCGGAACGCACCATCGGGGCCCAAACCGGCACCCATCAAGAAGGCGCGGGTGTCGTCGGCGTCGGCCGGCAGCCAGGCGCTGACCTCCTCGGCGCCGAGTTCGCGAAGCTGATCAACGCAGGCGTTCAGCAGGCGCGAGCCATGCCCCTGCCGGCGCCCGAGTGGGTGCACGGCGAGCAGCGTGATCTCGCCCGTCGCCTGTCCGGTGTCCGGGTCCTGGCTCGGCCCGAAAGCCGCCAGCCCCACCACCTGCGCCCCCGCCAAGGCAACAAAGAGCCGGTGTATGCCGTCCGCCGGCGGCGCGCTCAGCGCCTCCCGCCAGCCCTTGGCGAAGGCATTCGGATCGAAAGCAGCCGAGACCTCGGGCGGCAGTCGGTCGGCATAGGTGTCGATGAAGACCTGCGCCTGCACCTGCCCGATGGCGGGGGCGTCGCTGGGGCGCGCCGCCCGAACGCTCGCGTCGGCCTGCGGCCCGAGGGCCCCTTCGTGGGGGTGGTCGTGGCCGGTGTGGTCGTGGTCGGCGTGGCCCTCGTGGTCGTGCGACATCAGTGGCCCTCGAAGATCGGCGCACGCCGTTCGGTGAAGGCGGCTCGACCCTCGCGAAGGTCATCACTGGCCCACGCGCGGGCGAAGGCTGCCTCATAGATCGCCAGCGTCGGCCCGTCGTGCACGGCGAAACCCGTCTTCGACCCGGCCTGCGACAGGGGCGCCAGCGGGACAGCCGAATGCGCCATTGCCTGGGCGGCGGCCAGATCGCCCCGCTTCTGGGTGAAGCCGAGTCGCCAGGCATCCTCGGCGTCCAGGACGGCAGCCGTCATCGTCATCAACCTGGCCGCCCCCTCACCCCAGAAACGTCGGAGGCGATCGATCGTCCAGTGATCGACCATCAACCCCAGCTTTGCGACGGGCACGGCGAACTTCGCGTCATCGGCGACGACGCGCACATCGCAGGCGAGCGCCAACTGCATACCCAAACCCATGCAGGACCCGGAGATCGCCGCGACCGTGAGGATCGGTTGCTCGGCGAGACGGACGAGGACATCGCCGAGGTGCCGGGTGAACGCGACATCCTCGAGCTCCACGAGATCGGCCCCCGCGCAGAAGTGCCCGCCCGCACCGGTGATGATCACCGCGCGCGCCCCGTCGGCAACGGCCGCACCGACTGCCGCGTCGAGTTCATCGAGGCTCTCGGTGTTCAGGGCGTTACGTCGCTCCTGGCGATCGATCACGATGGTCGCGACGGACCCGCTAAAGGATGAGGTGATGGGCACCGATCCACCCTAATCAAGGAATGGCAAGACGCCGGAATGTCGAAGGTTCGTCGCCTAGATCGCTGGCGGCGATACTCAGCAGGAGTATGCGCAGCAGGTGGATCCCGTGACCACGGCACCGATGAGGTTGTCGTTGACGTCATATTGCCCGAAGCTGCCCGTTCGGAACTCACCCTCGATCCAGAGATAGAACGTGAAGGTCGCCGTGGCGCCAGCCGCCAGGGTCGTGCCGGAGGCGCTCGTGAAGTATGCCGTGCCCGCCGTCGCCGAGGCGCAGGTGGGTGCGGTGGTGCCGCTGAAGTCGGAGGCGAGCCGGTAGGTCGGAGCATTAGCGGATGTGGAGGGGGCGCACGTGACGGAGACGGTGGCCGCGGTGGCATTGTTCGTGGTGACGATTTCGCCGCCTACAAGAAGACCGCCGCCGACGGAACGCTGACCTCCAGTCCATTGCAGTCGAAGACGACCAGGAAGAGCGTCGGCTCGGTGCCGCCGGATGAGACGCCGGAGCAGAAGATCGTCCGGCTCGAGGCCCGTTTCAACGAGCTTGAGGTCGAGACCACCAAGCTGAGCACCGAACGGGAGATCCTCCAGCGGGCGGCCAAGTATTTCGCCGGGGAGACGCGCTGGTGAGTCGCTTCCAGTTCGTCGCTGACAACTCCACCACCTTCGAGGTGAAGCGACTGTGCGAGCTCGTCGAGGTGACGCGCTCATCGTTCTACGCCTGGCTACAGGCGGCTCCGTCCCGGGAGGCCAGGGCTGCGGCCGACGCGGCACTGGCTGAACGGATCAGAGCCGTCCATGAGGACGACAACACTCAAGGGGCGCCGCGGATCACCGCAGAGCTCAACGACAGCACACCGGCCGGTGAGCGCGTGAACCACAAGCGCGTCGCGCGGGTGATGCGGCTTGAGGGCATCCGTGGCTACGTGAAGAAGCGTCGGGTGGTCGCCACACGTGCCCGCACTCGGTGCACCGGTAGCGGCGGAGCGTGATCAACAAGACGGTGGGTCGCCAACCGAACGGTTCGTGCGCCAGCCGCCGGCTGACGGTGTCGCGTGGGCCCGTGACAACCGCACCGGTGACACCAGTCGTCCGGGTCGAGGACTCGGCAGGCGAGCACCGCACGGTCGGGCTGGAGGAACTGACCGGTGACCTGCAAGCCAAGGGTGTCCAGGCCGGTGAAGGTGGTCAGGTCCGGGGTCGTGAAGGTAGCGTCGAGCATGTCGAGGTCTTCCAGATGGACAGTGTGAGAACTTCCATCATCGGGAGACCTCGACCCTCAACCCGTCAGCGACGCGCTACCGCTTGCGACACCCTCGATTGTGAAGAGCCCGTAAAGTGCGCGGATTAGATAACCACGCGTCAGGGATGCCATGCAACTTTAGCGGCTCTCCGACCTTGAGCGGGGTGCCCTGATCTGAGAGGGCTCGTGGCCCCGGGTCATGCTGTTGGTCTCTACTCCGTCAGCAGCAACGAGGCCACGAGCATGATCGACAGTACGTCAGTGCTGTTCGGGCTGGAAGACGAGTTCGTCGTCACCGGTCTTGAACGGCTCAGCGAGAGCGACTTGAGGGTCGTGATCGAGTGTCGGGACCGGGAAGCGCCGTGTCCGTCCTGCGGAGTCCTGTCCTCCAGGGTGAAAGATCGCCCCACGGTGCGGGTCAAGGACTTGGACGCGTGCGGGCAGGTGGTCCAGCTGTGGTGGCACAAGCGGCGCTTGGTGTGCCCCGAACCGTTATGCGGCACGCGGTCGTTCACGCAGCAGTCCGAGGCGATCCCCGCACGGGCGCGGCTGACCGGACGGCTGCGGGAGGCCATCGCGACCGAGATCGCCACCGGGAACCGGGCGGTCGATGAAGTCGCCCGCACGCATGGAGTGTCCTGGCCGACGGCTCACCGGGCCCTGGTCGCCGCGGCCGCGCGGTGGCTGCCCACTCCGGAGCCGACTCGGGTGTTGGGGATCGATGAGACCAGGGCACGGTCGGTGCGGTGGGTCCTGGCCGACGCCGGCTGGCGCCGCACCGACCCCTGGCTGACCTCGTTCGTCGACGCCGACACCACCGGCCCGGGGAGGATGCTGGGGTTGGCGCCGGGCCGGTCCGGGGCGTGCGTGCGGGACTGGCTCGCTGAGCAGAGCGCTGAGTTCCGTGAAGCGATCGAGGTCGTGGTGATCGACACCAGCGCGCCCTACGCCTCCGGGATCCGGGCGGCGCTACCGCACGCGCGGATCGCGGTCGACAAGTGGCACCTGGTCGCCCTCGCCAACACGATGGTCACCGAGATCCGGCAGCGAGTCACCCGCGAGCGGTACGGTCGGCGCGGTACCACGAAGGAGAAGGTGTGGGTCAACCGGCAGCTACTGCTCACCGGGTACGAGCACCTGAGCATCAAGCAGCGTGCCCGGCTCACGGCGACGTTCGCGGCTGAGGACCCCACGAACGAGATCGGCGCCGCCTGGGGCGTCAAGGAACGCCTCCGACTGCTCCTGGCCGAAACCGACGAGCACCGGATTCGGCACCGGCTGTACGAGTTCTATCGAGACGCCGCCGACGCGGCCATGCCCGAGACCACCCGCCTGGCCAGCACCATCGAGACCTGGTGGCCCGCCATCCACGTCGCACTCACGATGGACGTCACCAACGCCCGCACCGAAGGCTTCAACAGGATCATCAAGAACACCAAACGCGTCGCCTGCGGCTTCCGCAACCTCGAGAACTACCAGCGCCGGATACTCTCAACCATCGCGCTCACCCGAGCCCGACGAGACGCAGCATGACCACGAACCGCCCCGCGGAAAGTCGAAGAGCCACTTTAGCTGCACAGAAATTTCCGCTAACGCATTGTTCCCCGCCATGAATACCCCCAAGGGGGTGGAGTCTAGATATCTGGAGATAACCTCTAAAGGGTGAGATCTGTGCGTTAAATCGCTCAGTCCAAAATATCCGACGCCACGAAGCGCACTTCAGTGAACCCCGTGTGATAAACGCGCTCTGTTTCGCGCCACCGCTCAGCAGGCCACGTCGGGAAGTACGCGTCCCCCGCTGGGGAGCCGGGGATCTCGCTGAGAATCATGCGATCGGCCAGGGGCAAGGCTTGGGCATAGATCTCGGCGCCACCGGCGATGAAGACCTCGTCCACCGCGCCGGCGAGCTGCAGGGCGTCGTGGAGGGTGCGGGCGGTAGCGACCTCGAGGTGGTGCCACTCGGGATCCCTGGTCAGCACGATGGTCCGCCGGCCTGGGAGAACGCGCCCGATCGACTCGAAGGTCTTGCGCCCCATGATCAGGGTGTGGCCCAGCGTGGTTGCCTTGAAGTGGGCCATCTCGCCCGGCACGCGCCAGGGAATCTCGCCCTGGTTGCCGATGACGCCATTCTCGGCAACGGCCGCGATCAGGGTGATGCGGGTCATATAGCGATCGGGGCTTTGATGCTCGGGTGGGATTGATAACCGACGAGCTCGATATCCGTCAACTCATAGGCGTCGATGGAGTCTCGAGGCGCGATGTCAATCTGCGGGAGGGGATAGGGCTGGCGCGACAATTGCTCACGGGCCTGATCAAGATGGTTCAGATACAGGTGGGCGTCGCCGAGCGTGTGCACGAAGTCGCCGACCTCCAGGCCGGTTTGCTGGGCAACGAGGTGGGTCAACAAGGCATACGACGCGATATTAAAGGGGACCCCAAGGAAGATATCCGCGCTGCGTTGATAAAGCTGACAGGACAATCGTCCTTCTGCCACGTGAAATTGGAAAATCGTGTGGCAGGGCGGCAGGGCCATATCGTCCACATCGGCCACATTCCATGCCGAGACGATATGTCGCCGGCTGTTCGGGTTGCTCCGGATCGACTCGATGACCCCGGCGATCTGATCGACGGTCCGCCCATCCGGGGTGGGCCAGCTGCGCCACTGATAGCCATAGACCGGGCCCAGATCGCCATTGGCATCGGCCCATTCGTCCCAGATCGTGATGCCGCGCTCTTGCAGCCACCGCACATTGGTGTCGCCGCGCAGGAACCACAGCAGCTCACCGAAAATCGAGCGCAAGTGCAGCTTCTTCGTCGTCACCACGGGGAAGCCCTCGGCCAGGTTGAACCGCATCTGGTGCCCAAAGATCCCGAGCGTGCCCGTCCCGGTGCGATCGGAGCGCTCCACACCCTCATCGAGCACGCGCTGCATCAGATCGAGGTATTGCCGCATGCCCGGAGCCTAAGCCGTGGCATGTCAGGGCTCGCCGGGGCGCGCGGAGTAGAGGTGGGCAGAGCCTCGATACCCTGGGAGCTATGAGGACTTCTCCGTTCGGCCGTCTCATGACGGCGATGGTCACCCCGATGACACCCGACGGTGAGCTCGATCCCGCGGGCGCAAAGGCGGTCGTCGAGCACCTGATCGGCACCGGGCACGACGGGATCGTCGTCAATGGCACGACGGGAGAGTCGGCGACGCTGACCTCCTCGGAGTCCATCGAGATGGTCGAGTGGGTGTGCGCGGCCGCCGCAGACCGCGCCGCCGTCGTCGCCGGCGTCGGCAGCAATGACACCCGCCACGCGGTGGAGATGGCCAAACTCGCGGCCGCAGCCGGGGCGGACGGGCTGCTGCTCGTCTCGCCGTACTACAACAAGCCGACGCAGGCCGGCGTTCTCGCACACTGCCGCGCCGTCGCGGACGCGACCGACCTGCCGGTACTGCTCTATGACATCCCCGGCCGCACCGGCATACCTTTCACGACCGAGACCCTGATCGCGCTCGCCGAACACCCGCAGATCGTCGGTGTCAAGGACGCCAAGGGCGACCTGTGGGCCGCCTCGCAGGTGATGGCCGCGACCGATCTGCTGTGGTTCTCCGGCGCCGACGAGGTCAACCTCGCCCACCTCGCCCAGGGGGCCACCGGCGTCGTCTCCGTCGTCGGGCATGTCGCCGGCCGCCGGTATGCCGAGATGCTCGCCGCCGTGGACGCGGGCGACCTGCCCACCGCCCGCCGCATCCACCTGGCCCTGATCCCCCTCGTCGAGGCCCTCATGAACACCAGCCAAGGCGGCATCATGGCCAAGGCCGCACTGAAGGAGCTCGGCATCATCGAGCACGCGACGGTCCGGTTGCCCTATGTCGAGGGCCCGCCGGCCGATCTGGAGAAACTGCGGGCGGCGCTGGCGCAGACCGATCTCGCATGATCCACCCGCATCCCGACCTCGCCCCGCCCGGTCCGCTCGCCGAGGGCGCCGTCCGCGTCCTGCCCCTCGGGGGCCTCGGCGAAATCGGCCGCAATATGACGGTCATCGAGCATGCCGGTCAGCTGCTCGTCATCGACTGCGGTGTCCTCTTCCCCGACGAGCACCACCCCGGCATCGACCTGATCCTGCCGGACTTCACGGCCATCGCCGACCGCCTCGACGACATCCAGGCCATCGTGCTCACCCACGGCCACGAGGACCACATCGGCGGCGTGCCCTATTTGCTGCGCCTCAAGCACGACATCCCGCTCATCGGCTCCAACCTGACCCTGGCCCTGATCGAAGCCAAGCTCAAAGAGCACCGGATCACGCCATACACCTTGGCCGTCAGTGAAGGCTCCCGCGAGCGGCTCGGCGTCTTTGACTGCGAGTTCGTCGCGGTCAACCACTCCATCCCGGATGCCCTCGCCGTGGCGGTGCACACCGCCGGCGGGACGCTGCTGCATACCGGCGACTTCAAGATGGACCAACTTCCGCTGGACGGCCGCCTCACCGACCTGCGCGCCTTCGCGGGCCTGGGGGAGGAGGGCGTCGACCTCTTCATCACCGACTCCACGAATGCCGAAGTGCCCGGTTTCGTCACGCCCGAGCGCGAGATTTCCCCGGCCATCGACAAGGTCTTTCGGCACGCACAGCGCCGGATCATCGTCGCCTGCTTCTCCTCCCATGTGCACCGGGTCCAGCAGGTCCTCGACGCCGCGCACAAGGCGGGCCGCAAGGTGGCGATGGTCGGCCGGTCCATGGTCCGCAATATGGGGATCGCCGCTGACCTCGGCTACCTCCACGTGCCGGATGGCATCCTCGTCGACTTCAAGAAGCTCGGTGACCTGCCGGACGAGAAGGTCGTGCTCATCTGCACCGGCAGCCAGGGCGAGCCGATGGCGGCGCTGTCCCGGATGGCCAACCGCGATCACGCCATTGACATCGGCCAGGGCGACACCGTTCTGCTGGCATCCTCGCTCATTCCCGGCAACGAGAATGCCGTCTACCGCGTCATCAATGGCCTGATGCGGCTCGGCGCCGATGTCGTGCACAAGGGCAATGCGCGCGTCCACGTCTCCGGGCACGCCGCCGCGGGCGAGTTGCTCTACGCCTACAACATCGTCCGGCCCAGCAATGTGCTGCCCGTGCACGGCGAATGGCGCCATCTCGTGGCGAATGCCGAACTCGCCATCGCCACCGGCGTCGCCCGCGACCGCGTTGCGGTCATCGAGGATGGCGTCGCCGTCGACCTGGTGGACGGCCGGATCCAGATCGCTGGCGCCGTCGAATGCGGCTATGTGTATGTCGATGGCTCCTCCGTGGGCGGGGCCGACGAGGCGCTGCTCAAGGACCGCCGGATTCTGCGTGACGAAGGCTTCATTTCCATCGTTGTGGTCATCGACTCGGTCAGCGGCAAGGTGATCGGCGGCCCCGAAATCTCCGCTCGCGGCTTCGTCGAGGACGCCGAAATCTTCGAGGACATCCGCCCGGGTCTGGAGCGAGCGCTCTCGGACGCGACCGCCAATGGCGTGCGAGATGTCTACGAACTGCAGCAGATCATCCGTCGCCAGGTCGGGAGTTGGGTGGGCCGCAAGATCCGCCGCCGCCCGATGATCATCCCGACGGTCATCGAGGCCTAGCGCCGGCGCTCCTACCGCGTGACGGTCGTACTTTTCGGCAACTTTGGGTCGACTAGATGCGATCTTCCCTGCCCATGCTCCATTCTGGTCTGCGGCTCGCCGCGTGGCCGGCCCTGGACGCTTCGAGGCAAGAGCAGGCATGAAGATCCTTATCACCGGCGGTGCCGGCTTCATCGGCGCGAATCTCGTTCGCCACGCCCTCGCCGCCGGACATGCCGTGCGCGTCATTGACGACCTGAGCACGGGGTATGCGGACAACCTCGCGGGTCTGGATGTCCAGTTCGTGCACTCGAGCGTCATGGACCGAGACGCAATGCACGGCGCCGCTCATGGCGTCGACTCAATTCTGCATTTGGGTGCGCTCGGCAGCGTCCCGCGCAGCATCGCGACCCCGGAATCGACCCATGAGGTCAACGCGACAGGCAGCCTGCGGGTCCTTGAAGCCGCCCGAGCGCAGGGTGTCGGGCATGTCGTCGTCACCTCCTCGAGCTCGGTTTATGGCATGAATCCCGCGCTGCCCAAGGACGAACGTGCGTGGGTGCGCCCCATGAGTCCGTATGCCGTCAGCAAGCTCGCGGCCGAGCAGTACACCCTGGCCTACCAGCAGTCATATGGCATGGACACCCTCGCGTTCCGCCTGTTCAACGTTTTCGGGCCCTTGCAGCGGGCGGGGCACGCCTATGCCGCCGTCATTCCGATCTTCATCGACGCACTCTTGCGCGGCGAGAACTTGCCCGTGAACGGCGACGGCACACAATCGCGCGACTTCACTTATGTGGGCTCTGTATGCCGGGTGCTCCTCGAGGCGGCAGAGCGCCGGATCAGCCATCCGGAGCCCGTCAATCTGGCCTTCGGGACCAATACCTCCGTTCGTGAACTCGTGCATCGGCTTGAGGCCCTTACCGGTCAGCGGGCGACCACGGTGCTTAAGGCCCCACGCGTCGGCGATGTGCCCCACTCCCAGGCCGATGGCTCGGTCCTGAGGGCGCTCTTCCCGGCAGTGGCTCCGGTCCCTCTGGACGACGGACTCCGCGACACCATTGCGTGGTTCAACGAACAGTAAGTCGCCCCGCGCTCGGTTGTTGCCTGGGCTTCTGAAACGCCAACGGCTGATTGCTTTGTTGGGACGGCCGTTTCTGCAACTCCAGCTCGACGGGCCTGTGTACCCCGTCGTATATCGGTGGCTCGCAGAGCGGTCAGTACACCTCGTCGGTCTGCTGACAATCAGCTCCAGATCGCACCTTCGGCACCAGGCGGCTTGCCCGCCTGGTGCCGAACTGCTGTAAAGGAAGATATGACGGCCTGGATAGTGGCTCATCCCAATCGGCGGTTTAGGAGTTGGGGTCTGAAGCCGCCGGTCTCGAGCAGGCTTCGGGCGATGTAGTTGGTCAGGTTGCGGAACCCGAGTGCGGAGCCGCGCAGGTGTTCGAGCCGTCCGTTGAGCGCCTCGGTCGGCCCGTTGCTGGTGCCGGGTCGTTCGAAGTAGGCGAGCACGTCAGCGGCTCGCTTCTTCAGGGTCCGGCCCAGGGTGGTGAGCTCGGTGAGCACCTTGGGGACGCCGGCGCTGAGGTCGGTGATCAGCTTCTCCATGAGCTCGCGGCCACGTTGCCGGTCCTCGTGGCGATAGGCGGCTATCATGCGCTGGTAGACACCCCAGGTCGCCTCGACCTCGACGTGAGCGTCATCAACGAACAGCGCGCGTAGCCTCTCGCTCTGCTTGTCGGTGAGCAGGTCCGCGCCGGTGTGCAGCGTGCGCCGCGACTTGTAGAGCGGGTCGTCCCTGAACCCACGGTGCCCGTGGATCGCGAGTTGGACCCGGCGCCGGCACCTGTCGAGGGCGTCACCGGCCACGCGCACGACGTGGAAGGGATCCACCACCGTGACCGCGTCCGGGATCTCCTCTGCAGCGGCGGTCTTGAACCCGGTGAGGCCGTCCATCGCGACCACCTCGACCGCGTCACGGAAGACGTCGTCGCGGTCGGCGAGCCAGGTCTTGAACGCCGCCTTCGACCGGCCCTCGACCATGTCCAGCAGCCTTGCTGGGCCGGCGCCATCGCGGACCGGGGTGAGGTCGATGATCACGGTGACGTACTTGTCGCCACGCCTGGTGTGCCGCCAGACGTGCTCATCGACGCCAATGACCTTCACGACCTCAAACCGCGTGGGGTCGTTGATCAGCAGCCGCTTGCCTTCAGCCAGGACCGCGTTGTTGGCGGTGTCCCACGCGACCCCGAGTCCCTCGGCGACACGGGCGACGGTGAGGTGTGCGACCACGATCCCTTCCAGCGCCCACCGCAGCCCGGTGTGCGACGCCCGCTTGACGGCGGAGCACGAGACCACCCTCCGGTCCCCGAGTGGGACTGGCGGCTTCCTTCTCCCCGCCGCGACCCGGTCTACTTCTCTTCGGCCGGCCGCTGGAGGTGCACCGCGTGCAGGGCCATGGCAGCCAGGGTGAAGCCGTCCTCGATCGTCCCGTCAGCGACCAAGGAAATCAGTTCTTCCGGGGAAACCCACGTTACGTTAGAGACCTCGGAGTCGTGGGGTCCGGTGGGCTCGTCCTCGATATCTACGAGGACGACCGCGACCCGTTGCGCCAGGAGTCCGGAGTCGGGCGTCACATACCCGAGGACCTCAGCCGCGGTGACGGTGGCGCCGACCTCCTCGAAGAGCTCGTTGCGGGCGGTCTGGAGGACGTCGGTGCCGTGAGCGAAGCCGCGGGGGAACGCCAGCTGCGCCTGCCCAAGGGCGTAGCGCCAGGTGCGGACCAGGGCGTACCGCCCTCGGTAGTGGGCGATGATGACCGCGCCCTCGCCTGGTGTGGCGGACGCGATGCGGACGTAGGTGCCGGCTCGTCCGTCGGGGAACCTCACCGAATCATCGAAAACCCTGACGTAGGGGTTGGCGTAGACCAGCCGTTCCTCCGTACGCCGGATCTCGTCGGACATCAGCCCTCCTCCGCCGTCACGAACTCACCAAGCGACTTCTTGAGCGCGTTCGCCGCCCACTGACGCTGCAGCGCCCTCCAAGCGCGTGGCGAGACGACACCCCCGATGCTGAGAGTGGCGGAAAGTATCCCGAGGCCAGTCGTCCAGCCTCCGCTGACCTGTGCGATAACTGGGACGATGGGGTTCACGGCGAGTCCACCGGCGACTCCCGCCAACCCGCTGGCGAATTGCACTCCCCCTCCTGGACCTGGCGCGAGAATGCCGGCCAATCCATCTGCAAGGAGAGCGACATGCGCCGCCGTCGCATCCTCAAGAGCCCCCATATCCCCCAGCATCACAGCGCCCTTTACGTTGTGGAGACTACGACGCCATTCTTGGTCGTCCGCCATCTCGAACACCTTGGCGAAGGCCGACTTTGCGTTGCCTTCAAACTGCCGCCAGAAGGCGACAGCCGCGTCACCCGGGGCCTGGAACGTGACGGAGGCGGGGAAGATGGTCAACTCGTGATTGCGCTGAGCACGGGCGGATGGCCCCAAGACGTGTGCGCTGGCGGACAAGGCCAGCGATTGTGCGAGGGCGTCCCGTTCCGGATCCTTGCTTCCAAGATCGGTGGTATAGAAGGCGTCGCTGGTTCCGATGGATCGGACGACGATTCGGTTGTAGAGAGTGTTCACCATCTCACGCACCGCATCGAGGTCTGCCTCGGATTTCAGCACGTCCAGGGCCGTCCGGCCGTCTGCTGTCCATGCGCGGTCGCCGTAGTACAGGCTCCGGTCGTTGGGAAGCTTCTGGCCTGGGGCCGCCGTGCGCAACCTCCTGACGGCTTGGATGATGTGCTTCGACGATTCGCTGCCCAGCACCTCGTGCTTGTTGAGTTCGGTCATCACGCGCGAATCGTCTCTATAAAGCCCCATTAACATGTCGTCGATGGAGTGGTAGGGCTTTTCTTTCGGAGTCACCACCAGCTCAGCGTTCTCCACATGGGCGGGGCCGAACCACTTGTCGAGAATGTCGATCAGTTCTCTGCGGTCATAATCGTCGATCAGATTTCGGAAAGCATTCAGGCTTCCCGAGTCAGCGATCTTCCGGACCGCCACCTGAAAGTCTCCATGCCGCTCTCTGGCGTTCAACTCGGGATATAGCGAACTGTAGAAGTAACCACCGTCACTGGTAGCGGTCGTAGCACGCTCGATAGTGTTGGCGACCACATCAAGGAACGTCCTCGCGCGATGGAGGTGCAATTGGACCGGTGCGGGTCGTCCAGTGGCCCACATATTCGAGCTTGAGTGGACTTCCTCGTAGGCCTGAGAGATTGGCTTCAGTACTTTCTGGAACGCGTAGGAATCGAGGGCGTACGACTGCTGTACGACGAGGCGGTTTCCGAAGGCGAAGGCCAGGAGTGCCTCGACCGCCACCTGCGCAGCTGCCTGGTCCCGGCGCTCCGACGACCCCCAGGACGATCGCACGGAGTCCATTGATTCGAGGTACAGCAGGTTGGGCACTGGGATGGTCATAGCTCGCCTTACTTACTGGTGTCGAGCCATCCTGCCACCCTGGTCGCGATGGAAGGATGATCCCCTGCACAGCGACCGCGATCAGGGTGAACCTGGATGGCCTGACCGAGCCGTCGCCAACGCCGCCGACGCCTGGCTAGCCGAACCCCGCGACGTCCAGGCCTACCAACGCCTCATCGACGCCAATAGCTCGGCGCCGCGCCTGGCTCTACCCCACCCTTCGGGTCCGCAGCCTCGAACCAGCCGGACCTGCCCGCAGACATCGGGCCAGGACCTCTTGACACACTGGCCGACTCCAACCCGCCCAGCACGCTCAGGCAGTGTCTTGGCGAGACGTTCTTCGATGCTCTGCAGGCGTGCCCGCGCGGTGGCCAGTTCGCCGGCGCGCGGGAAGGGGGCACCGAGACCGATGCGAGCCTCGTCAGCGTCTCGCTGTGCGCTGTCGAGTTGTCGTTGTAGCGCGGCGGCGCGCTCGGGCAGGGAGGCCACGAGGTTTTCCAGCCTGGTGACTAGTCCCCGGCCGTCGCCGATCGTGGCCGTGTCCATGGTGATGGCCGCGAGGTCGCCGAGGCCGGATATGGCGACGCTTCGACGACGCCGCGACGAGCGCTGCGGCGGGGCTGAAGATCGAGTTCACCCCGGCGGCGGTCGTCCTGGGCGCGGACGGCTTCATCGCGGGCGGTCCTGCCTTTGGTGAGGGCGAGATCCGCGATCTGGTCGCGGAGCTCACTGAGTCCGTCTCGGCGGGCTGAGGGCGACGCCCATCGCGCTGTCGAGCGCAGCCCGCGTGACATGGGGTAATAGTCGGGAGTGGCGCGTGGGAATTCTGAGGCTGGAGGGGCTCATCGCGTAGATTGGGACAATGGCGACCCGTCCGTCCGCACCTCCGCGTGGTGCCCGCACCCCCGCGCGCACCGCGCCCCGTGGCTCCGCCAAGAGCGCCTCCGCAGCGAAATCCCGACCACCGGCTCGCAAGCAGCCAGCGCGCAGCACCGGGCCGTCCTTCGCGGGGCGGGCGCTGCGTGGCGGAGGTCGGGTCCTCGGTGGCGGTGCCCGGCTGGTCGGCACCGGAGTGCGCCGAGCCAGCGGCGTTGACCTTGAACCCGAGCACCGCCGCGATGGCATCGGGCTGCTCCTCATAGCCCTGGCCGTGCTCGTCGCCGCCCGCGAATGGTGGGAGATGTCCGGCTTCGTGGGCGACATCGTCCATGCCGTCACGGCCGGCACTCTGGGCCAGGTCGCCCTCGCTCTGCCGCTCGTCCTGCTCGTCCTGGGGATTCGGTTCCTGCGCGGCACCGCGACGGAGGCCGCGAACACCCGACTGATCGTCGGGCTAAGCTTCCTCACGCTCGCGAGCACTGGGCTGGTGCACATAGCGCACGGCATACCCACCCCCCAGCAGGGCGCTGACGGGATGCGCCGCGCCGGCGGTGTCATTGGCTTCCTTGCCTCCAGCCCGCTGACCGCCGGGGTCAGCGTTTATGGCGCCGTGACGATCCTGCTGCTGGCCGGCCTGTTCAGCCTGCTCGTTCTCACCGCGACCCCCATCCACGCCATCCCCGAGCGCTTGCGCGGCCTGCGCGCGCACCTCGTGCATCCGCACGCCCCCCCGGACGACCAGACCCCGCAGGACGGTATGCCGTCCGCGACCCCTTCCCGTCCCCGCTCCCGCCGCCGACGCGGCGAGCAGGGAGAGACGGGGGAGGGCTTCGAGGGGGACACGGCATACGACCAGGCAGCGACCGTTGCCCGCGAGGGGCGGCGACGGCCGCGACCGGCCCCGCAGCCGGTTGACCCGCCGACCGGCGAACTGCCGGCGGCCGCTGCCATACCAGCGCTCCCGCAGCCAGAGGTCGCCCAGGTCCCGGAGATCAGCAAGCCGGATTTGCAGCCGCCGCCGACCAGCCCCATCACCGGCCGACCCGAGCAACTCGCGCTCGCGGGCGATGTGACCTACACGCTGCCGGACGCCACCGCGCTGAAGGAGGGCACGCCGCCAAAGGCGCGCTCCGCAGCCAACGACCAGGTGGTCGCGCGACTGACCACCGTCTTGGACGAGTTTGGCATCGACGCCCAGGTCACCGGCTTCACGCGCGGCCCGACCGTGACGCGCTATGAGGTCGAGCTCGGCCCCGGCGTCAAGGTTGAGCGGGTCACCTCGATGAGCAAGAACATCGCGTATGCCGTGGCCTCCGCCGATGTGCGCATCCTGAGCCCAATCCCCGGCAAGTCCGCGATCGGCATCGAAATCCCCAATGCCGACAAGGAAATCGTCTCCCTCGGCGATGTGCTGCGCAGCCGGGTCGCGCACAACAGCGTCCACCCCATGGTCATGGGCGTCGGCAAGGACGTCGAGGGCGGGTATGTCGTGGCCAACCTCGCCAAGATGCCGCACCTGCTCGTCGCCGGTGCGACGGGCGCGGGCAAGTCGAGCTTCGTCAACTCGATGATCGTCTCGATCCTCATGCGCTCGACGCCCGAGGAGGTCCGGATGGTCCTCGTCGACCCCAAGCGGGTGGAGCTGACGGCATACGACGGGATCCCGCACCTGATCACGCCGATCATCACCAACCCCAAGAAGGCGGCCGAGGCGCTGCAGTGGGTGGTCAAGGAGATGGATCATCGGTATGACGATCTGGCCGCCTTCGGGTTCAAGCATGTGGACGACTTCAACAAGGCCGTCCGGTCGGGAGCGGCCAAGCCCCTGCCAGGTTCCGAGCGAGTGCTGGAGCCGTACCCCTATCTGTTGGTGATCGTCGATGAGCTGGCCGACTTGATGATGGTGGCGCCGCGCGATGTCGAGGATTCGATCGTCCGGATCACCCAGCTCGCCCGAGCCGCGGGCATCCACCTGGTGCTGGCGACCCAGCGGCCCTCCGTCGATGTCGTCACCGGCCTGATCAAGGCCAATGTGCCCTCCCGGATGGCGTTCGCGACCTCCTCGCTCGCCGACAGCCGGGTCGTGCTGGACCAACCCGGCGCCGAGAAGCTGCTCGGCCAGGGTGACGCGCTCTTCCTGCCGATGGGTGCCAGCAAGCCGATGCGCGTGCAGGGGGCGTGGGTCACCGAGTCGGAGATCCACACGGTCGTCGACCACGTCAAGGGCCAATTGAAGCCGAACTATCGCGACGACGTCGCCGTCGAGGCAGCCAAGAAGCAGATCGATGAGGACATCGGCGACGACCTCGACCTGCTGCTCGCGGCGGCGGAGCTGATCGTCACCACGCAGTTCGGCTCGACGTCGATGCTGCAGCGCAAGCTGCGGGTGGGCTTCGCCAAGGCGGGGCGCCTGATGGACCTGCTGGAGTCGCGTGGTGTCGTCGGTCCGTCCGAGGGCTCGAAGGCCCGCGATGTGCTGATCAAGCCGGACGATCTGGCCGCCACCTTGGCGATGATGCGCGGCGAGGAAGTGCCGGACGCTGTCGATGCCGTCGCGGGGTATGACGACGACGAGGACTCCGAGGATGCATGGCAGCTGACCGGCCGCTAACCCAACCGGTGCGAGCGGGGGTGGTGCCCAGCCGAGCGGGGTTCCTGCGCGCGAGCGGGGTTCGTGAGCGCGAGCGGCCCTATAGCCCCGCTCCCGTACGGAAGGCCCGCTCCGCTTAGCCCGAGATGGCGTCCGTTTCGGCGGGCTGCAAGGCTTGCAGCGCTGCGGCTTCCTCGCGGGCCTGCTGCAACTCCTCGGAGATATCGGTCAGAAACTGGGTGAAGGCCTCTTCACCGTGGACCGGCCCGCCGGCGATAAGCCCGTCGGCGCCGAGCAGCACTGCGGATGGCGTGCTCATGGCACCCAGGGCGGCGCCGGTTTGGCCGGCCGGATCGACATACCACGGCACATCGCTGGGGATCGCCTCGCGGTTCGCGTACTCGCGGTAGACGCTTCGCACGGCGATCTCCGGATTTGCCTCGTCGAAGCCGGCCAGTAGCGATTGGGCGCGGACGCACGGGCCGCAGGATTCGTTGAGGAAGGCGAGAAGAACGGCGTGGTACTGCGCGATCGTGCGCAGTCCTATGACGTTGCCCTCCGGTTCCTCGAGGGCCCCGAAGGGGATGGGCAAGCGGACATACTCATCGTCGTCCGCCGCCTCGGCGGTCGGAGTCGTTGCCACGTGCCGACCAGGCTCGGCCCCGCGGTCCACGATCAGCCAGGCGAGGGCGCCGGTGAGGACGGTCATGGCCAGCCAGCCCCAGGTGCGCGCGGAGCCGTCGAGCAACTGCCCCAGGACACTGTCTTCGGTCCGCGAGGCGCTGAGCCAGGCCAGCACCGCCGTCGCCGTCAAGAGGAGATTGCGCATGAGCGTGCGCTGAGTCACGCGGCCGGCTCCCAGCTTGCCGAAGCACGAGCAGTCGACCGGGTGCTCGAAGCGCAGCGCCCGCGCGATGACTCCTGTGTAAGCCGCCATCAGCAGCACGGCCAGGACCGCGACGATGCGGGACAGCGGCGAGGGGGTCAGCAGCAGGGCGAGGGCGAGGGCGATCTCGGCCCAAGGCAAAAGGCGCGGCATACCCGTCCGAGCGAGCATCGATGGCAACCGCAGCGACGTGAAGGCGTCACTGGTCGCCTGCGGCTCGACGAGCTTGGCCACTGCGCTGAGCAGCAAAACCGCCGCGATCAGCAGAGCCGGGACGATCAGGGGTGAAGACACCAGGAAAGTATAGGAGCGCGCCTGAGCGGGCCTATCCTGTCGCGCCATGAGCACGTTGTGGCCGGCGCTGCCGGCGAACGACCCACGGGGCAATAGATTCCTGCGGCCGCTTCGCGAACGGCCTAGCGCGATCTTGTTGTCGGCTCAGGCGCTCGCGATGGTCGGCCTGGCCTTCGTCGGCCCGGCGCAGCGACCGGTTATTTCCATGGTTGGTCTGGTGATCTTGACCTTGGCGATTGTGACCGTGCGCGCGACCCCGGCCCTGACCTGGGTCTCGGGGCTAATCGCGCTTCCAGCGCTGGTGCTCGAGTTGTGGAGCATTCGCGATCCGGGCCATATGGCGGTCTTCATTGCCGCCCACAGCCTGCTGGCGATCTTCTATTTCTATGTCGGATATGCGCTGATCGCCTATGTCTTCGATGACCACTGGGTCACTCGCGACGAGCTCTTCGCCGTCGGTGCTGCCTTCACCGTCATGACGTGGGCCTTCGCGTATGTGTATCTCGTCGTCCAGGAGATCTATCCCGGCTCGTTCGCCGCTTATGAGGGCGTGGGCGAACGCACATTTCACGAATTGCTCTATCTTTCGGTCGCCAATTTCACGAGCGTCGGGCTTTCCGATATCGCGCCGATCCTGCCGTTGGCGCGCGCGGTGGGCATGCTGGAGCAGTTGAGCGGCGTGCTCTATGTCGCGATGGTCATCTCGCGTCTGGTCTCGATGTCGGTGCTGCGGCGCAGCTGAGCGTTCAACGGTCGAGGCGGGCGCGCGAAGGCGCTCGGTCGGCCAGGCTGGCCGCGACGTCGTCGGCGGCATCGAGGACGCGCAGGATGTTTCCGCTGGTCAGCTTCCCCAGCTCCGCACGGGACCACCCGCGCTCCGCCAGGGCCCTCAGCAGGGCCGGATAACCGGTCACATCGCGTAATCCCTCGGGCAGCCGGTCGACGCCGTCATAGTCGCCGCCCAGCCCGACATGGTCGATGCCCGCCACCTCGCGGATGTGTTCGAGGTGGGCCACAACATCCTCGAGGGTCGCCAGCGGGGCCGGGTGCTCCTCGGCATAGCGGGCGCTGAAGCCGTCGTATGCCGTGAGGTCGTTCGCCTGGATGCCGGCCGCCTCCGCGGCAGCGTGAACCTGCTGATCCCACGCG
Organism: Actinomycetota bacterium; assembly: GCA_020160805.1. Classification (GTDB taxonomy): domain Bacteria; phylum Actinomycetota; class Actinomycetes; order Actinomycetales; family Dermatophilaceae; genus Nostocoides_A; species Nostocoides_A veronense. Next base: position 149,394 of record JAIUPO010000005.1, read on the forward strand.
CGCACGCTCGGTGAGATGAAGCGCGGGACGAAGGTGGCCATGCAGACACCGCCGGCTGCGGCCAAGCGCGCCAGGATGTCGTCCGGCACATTGCGCGGGTGGTCGCAAACCGCGCGCGCCGAAGAATGGGAAAAGATCGGCGGGGCGATCGAGGCGTCCAGGGCGTCCGACATCGTGCTCGGGGCGACATGGCTCAAGTCGACGAGCATCCCGATCCGGTTCATCTCTCGGACCACCTCGACGCCGAAGGCGCTCAACCCACCGTGGCGCGGCACGTCGGTGGCTGAATCCGCCCAGTCGTTGTTCTGGTTGTGGGTCAGCGTCAGGTAGCGCACGCCGAGCGCTCGCATCATCCGCAACGTGCCGAGCGAGTTCGCTAGGCAATGACCGCCCTCGGCGCCGAGAAGCGAAGCGGTCCGGCCTTGATCCCAGGCGGTGCGCACCGACGCCGCGCTGTCGGCGAAGGCGAGCCGATCGGCATACCTGCTGATCAACTGGTGGACGAGATCGATCTGCTCGAAGGTCGCGGTGACAGCGTCGACGGGCGGCAGGGTGCCGGGGGCAAAGACCGACCAGAACTGGCCACCGACCCCGCCCTCGCGCAACCGAGGCAGGTCGGTGTGGGTGCGCTCCCCGCGGGTCGCGATGTCGATTTCGTCGAGGTCGTAATCGACCAGTTCGCGTAGTGCCCACGGCAGGTCGTTGTGGCCGTCGATGACGGGCTGGGTCGCCAGGAGTTCGGTCAGGTCGAGCGTCGTCATGGCAGGCAACGCTAGACCCGTTTTACGCATGGCTTACGCAGCTGACCCGTTTGTTGCGGCGCTCGCGGCTGGTCTGTGCGTGGGCAGGATGGCGGCACGCGCGGCGCCCGCCGGGCTGGGTGAGGAGGCAGGCGGTATGACGACTCAAACGATCGGGGCAAGGGCAGCAGATCGTGGCCTGGCGGCGCCCGTCGAGATCGCCGACGACCTCTTCGGCGACATCGTGCTAGCCGATCGGGATGCGCACTTTGCCGACTGGCGCGAACAGGCGGCCGTCGTCTACCTGCCCACCAATCAGCTGTGGGCCATCACCCGATTCGGGCCGCTCAAGGCGGCCCTCGGCGATCCATCGACCTTTTCTTCGGCCAAGCCGACCTTCAACAACTTCATGAATGCCTCTTTGCAGGGCACCGCCCTAGCCTCTGATCCCCCGGAACATTCGGCGCTGCGCAAGGTGCTTGCAGGCAATCTTTCGCCCCGCGTGCTGCGCGTGCGTCAGGACAGCATCACCGAGCACGCCGAGGAATTGGTCGGCGCGGCCGTGACGGCAGGCGGCTTCGATGCCGCCAAGCTCGCGGGCGAATTCCACGCGCGGGTGATCACGGAACTGATCGGCATACCCCGTGCGCTGCGGGCGCGGATGGTGCCCTGGGGTGAAGCGGCGCTCAACCTCTTCGGCCCGTTCAACCAGCGCACGATGCGGCATTTCGTCATCGCTGGTGACCTGGTCGCGTGGGCGAAAAATGTCACGCCGGATGAGCTGACGGAGGGCAGCATCGGCCGGGCCGTCTTCGAGGCTGCCGACCGGGGCGAGATCCCTCGGGAATCGTGCAGTTCACTCATCCATCAATATGTGGCGGCTGGCATCGACACCGCCGTGGCGTCCTTGGGGAATGTCATCGGACATCTGGGCGCGCATTCCGATCAATTCGAGCTTCTGCGCAGCGATCCGTCCCTCACCGCGGCAGCCTTCACCGAGTCGCTGCGCCTCGAGTCCCCGATCCACGCCATGGGGCGGCTTGTGACGCGCGATGTGGAGATCGAGGGCACGCTCGTGCCCGCCGGTGCGCACGTGGCCTTGCTCTTTCCCGCGGCCAACCGCGACCCCAGGCAGTATGTCGACCCGGATCGCTTTGTGGTGGCGCGAAATCCACTCGACCACCTCTCCTTTGGGCATGGCGTCCACACGTGCGCCGGGATGGGGCTGGTGCGCATGGAGGCCGAGGCGTTGCTGCAGACGCTCGTGCGCTCGGTGTCCGCGCTGACGATTGGGCCTGGTCGCCGCAAGCTGAGCAATCTTGTGAGCAGTTGGGGGAGCCTGCCGGTCACGGTGACCGCGAGCGCCTGAGCGCGTCGGGAGCAAGCGCTCCCGGGCGGGCGCCTTAGAGTTGCGCATATGACGGCAACCGAGGCCCGCACGGTCACGCTGGTGACCCTCGGTTGCACGCGCAATGAAGTCGACTCCGAGGAACTCGCCGGGCGGCTGTCCTCCCAGGGGTGGACCTTGGTCGACGACGCTGCCGACGCGGACGTGGCGGTGGTCAACACCTGCGGCTTCATCGAGCAGGCCAAGAAGGACTCGATCGACGCGCTTCTGGAGGCCAGCGACCTGAAGTCGACCGGCCGCACCCAGGCCGTTGTCGCCGTGGGGTGCCTCGCAGAGCGGTATGGGCAGGAACTCGCGGACGAGTTGCCCGAGGCCGATGCCGTCCTGGGTTTCGATTCGTATGCCGATCTGTCTCGGCACCTGCGGGCGATCCTCGGCGGGGCGCGCCCGGCCAGTCATGTTCCGAGTGACCGGCGCCGCTTGCTGCCGCTCACCCCGGCGGCGCGGCGCAGCGAGGCGGGGGCGGTCGCCATACCCGGGCTTGGGCAGCCGGCACCCGGTGCGGTGACGGGGCCAGCGGGCACCTCTTCTGGCGCGGATCTGGCCGCGGTGGCGCCGGCGAGCGGGCCGCCCGTGGTGCGCGCGCGGCTCGATGACCGGCCGTGGGCGCCGCTGAAGATCGCCAGCGGCTGCGACCGGCGATGCGCGTTCTGTGCCATCCCGATGTTCCGCGGCGCCTTCGTCTCGCGGCATCCGGACGAGGTCGTGGCCGAGGCGCGCTGGTTGGCCGAGCGCGGGGTCAAGGAGGTCTTCCTCGTCAGCGAAAACTCCACGTCCTATGGCAAGGACCTCGGGGACCTCGGGGCGATGGAGAAGCTGCTGCCGCGACTGGCCGCGGTCGACGGCCTGGAGTGGGTGCGGGTGTCGTATCTGCAGCCGGCCGAGATCCGTCCCGGCTTGCTAGAGGCCATGGTCGCGACGCCGAAAGTCGTGCCCTGGTTCGACATTTCCTTCCAACACGCCTCGGGGCCGCTGCTGCGCCGGATGCGGCGGTTCGGCGATGCCGAGAATTTCTTGGGGCTCATCGAGCGGGTGCGTGCCCTCGCCCCGGAGGCGGGGATTCGCTCCAATGTCATCGTCGGCTTCCCGGGCGAAACCGACGGCGATGTCGAGGAGTTGGAGGCCTTCCTGACCGAAGCTCGCCTCGATGTTGTCGGCGTCTTCGGCTACTCGGATGAGGACGGCACCGAGGGCATCGGGATGCCGGGCAAGGTCGATGATGACGAGATCGAGGACCGCGTCGCGCGGCTGCGCTCGCTGACCGAGGAACTCACCGCCCAGCGCGCCGAGGAGCGCGTCGGCACCGAGACGCTGGTGCTCATTGAGGGCGAGGAGGAGGGTATGCCGTTCGGCCGGGCCCTCTTCCAGGGGCCCGATATCGACGGGCAGACCAGCGTTTCCAGCGCTCGGGTGCTGCGCGCGGGCGAGGTCGTGCCGGTGACGATCGAGGGCAGTGTCGGGGTGGATCTGGAGGCCGTCGCCCGATGACGGATCCGGTGGTCAAGGTGTCGAATTGGAACCTGCCCAACGCCTTGACGGTGCTGCGGATCGCCCTGGTGCCCTTTTTTGGATGGTTGCTGCTCGCGGAGCATGGATCGGATGACACCTTGCGGTGGTGGGCAGCGGGGCTCTTTGCCTTGGCCATCGCGACCGACCGGATTGACGGCGACCTGGCGCGCAAGCGTGGCCTGGTCACCGATTTCGGCAAGGTCACCGATCCCATCGCCGACAAGGCGCTCACCGGAATGGCGTTCGTCGGATTGTCGGTGCTCGGCGAGTTGCCGTGGTGGATCACGATCGCGGTGCTCGTGCGCGAGTGGGGGATCACGATCATGCGATTTGTCGTGATCCGGCATGGCGTGATGCCCGCCGGTCGCGGCGGCAAGACCAAGACCGCGCTGCAGTCCGTCGCCCTGCTGATGTTCATCCTGCCGCTGTGGACTTTCCCGCTCGCCGATGCTTTGCACGTCATCGCCTGGCTGGTGATGATCGCCGCCGTGGTGCTCACCCTGGTGACCGGTATCGACATCGTCGTCAAGGCGCTACGCCTGCGACAGACCAGCGAGCGCGCGGCGATGAAGCGGGCTCGCCGAGCGGCCCGTGATGGCCGCTGACCCGCGGGCGGAGGAGCGCGAGGCGGGGGTCGCGGAGGCGGCGGCGCGGGTGATCGGGCGGGCAAGGCATACGGGCTGCACGCTGGGGACGGCCGAGTCCCTGACCGGCGGTGGGGTCGCGCACGTCCTGACGTCGGTGCCCGGCGCGTCCGCGGTCGTGCGCGGGGGAATCGTGTCCTATGCCAGCGCGGTCAAGGCCGCCGTCCTCGGCGTGCCCGAGGCGCTCTTGGCCGAGCGAGGGGCCGTCGACGGGGAGGTCGCGCTAGCGATGGCGCGCGGCGCCCGCCGGGTGCTGTCGTGCGATGCCGCCGTCGCGACGACTGGTGTCGCAGGCCCCGCTCCGTCGGACGGGAAGCCTGTGGGGATGGTATTTGTTGCGGTCAGTGCGCCCTCCGGTGACATCGTGCGCGAACTGGCGTTGTCGGGGTCGCGAGCGGACATCCGGTCGGATACGGTGGCGGAAGCGCTGCGATTGCTGGAGCGTTCGCTCGACGCGGAGCCGACCCTCGGGTCCGTTGTCGGACCAGGGGAGTATCTTTCCCACACAGACGAACAACGATGAGGAGAGGTTGATGACGCTGCTTCGGCGTGAGCTGGGTGAAGCGCTGCGCGACGAGCGCACCGCACAGGGCCGCTCCCTGCGGCAGGTCTCCGCGGCGGCCTCCGTCTCCCTCGGCTACCTCAGCGAGATCGAGCGCGGCCAAAAAGAAGCCTCATCCGAGTTGCTCACCGCCGTATGTGGAGCCCTCGGCGTCCCCCTCTCCGCTGTGCTGAGCGATGTCAGCCTGCGTATCGCCCGGGCCGAGGCCATCGAGGCTGGCCTGACCCCGCTGCCCCTGGCGCGGCCCGGCAAGCCGGTTTCTGCCTCCGCCGCCTGAGCGCTTCGGACGCTATGGGCTCCTGAGGCGGGGCCACGCGCACAGCGCACGCGGCCGATTCCCGTCCTTTTGGAATCCGACGACACGGCAGGCGGGCTCAGCGCGGGGAGCCTGGCCGCCCGTATGTCGATCGCCTGCCACCCGAGGCGCCCAGCGGGCGCTGGCGGCGACCGTCATCGGTGGGGGCCAGACCACCTTGGCAGGTGGGGCAATAGAACATCGTGCGCGTCCGAGGGGCCGGCCCGATGCCCGCCACCCGGATGGTGTCGTTGCAGCGGCGGCAGGGTCGACCGGACCGCGCGTGCGCGAACGCCACCTCGTCGCGGCCGTCCCGCCCGGTCGAGCTTTGGATGCCTGTGGCTGCGGCGCGGGTCATCAGATGCACAACCCGATCGAGCAGCGCGGAGATGTCCTCGACCGGCAGGGCGCTCGCGGGGGACCAGGGCGAGATCCGGCGGATGAAGAGGCCCTCCGATGCCCAGAACGTCCCGACTCCTGCGAGATTGCGTTGGTCCAAGAGGGCCTCACCAATGGGCCGGCCGGGGCCTGCTCGCAGATTGGTCATCGCTCGATCGAGGTCCCAGTCCGCACCCAGGATGTCGGGGCCGAGGTATGCCAGCCGCTGCCCCGACTCGCTGCTGGGCCAGAGTTCCACGAGGCCGAGCCGGAGCCCGAGGACGGCCCAGTCTGCGGTCTCCGCGAGCACCCGCAATTGCGGATTGGCCCGGGCGCGGGCGGTCATTTCCGTCGCTGGCCGCAGCCGATAGCTGCCCTCCATCCGCAGATGGGTATGCAGTGTCACCCCCGTGTCTAGGTCGTGCAGCAGGTGCTTGCCGCGACTCGTCACGGCGAGCGTGGTGGCGGGCAGCAGGTCGAGGCCGCCCAGCTCGCCCCAGCGCAACTCCAGGCGGGTGAGCGGCACCCCGGCCAGCGCTCGGTTGAGGCGGTCGGCCGTCCGCCAGACCGTGTCGCCCTCAGGCATCCGAGCCCGCTCCCGGGGCGACCACCGCACCTAGCGCCCGATCGGTGACCGCACAACCGTCGAGTTCGGGAAACACGCCGATGGCGGCGCGTGATTCCGGGCGTGTTTCCCGAACTCGACCTGTGGCTCGGACCCGCGAGGTCATCGCCGAAGCCGCAGGCCGCGGGGCGTCAGGGTGAAGCCGGCGCGTTCGAGGGCGGAGGCGATCGGGTGGCCGGCGGCGAGCACGGAGGTGCCATCCGCTTTCTCGACGGTCAACCGCCCAAGCGCCCCATCGCGCACGGCGAGAGCGAGAGCGTCCGCAGAACCTTGCAGGGCAGCCTCCTCGGCCGGCCACGACAGGAGCGTCTTGCCGCCGCGCTCGACATACAGCACCAACGCGCCGTCAACCATCACGACCAGCGCGCCCCCCTTGCGACCGGGTTGATGACCCGAGGCCTCGGGCCGCTCCGGCCACGGCAGCGCCGCGCCGAACGGATTGGCTGGATCGGTGGCGGCCAAGACCAGCGCAGGCACTGGTCCGGTCGCCGAGCGCAGGGCGTCGATGACGCCCGTCGTCGCGAACTGGGCAGCCCCGAGCGACTCCACGAAGTAGCCGCGCCGCAGCCGTCCGGTCTCCTCGGCGGCCGCGAGCACGCGGTAGATCCCGGCAAAGCCACCCGGGACATCCTCAGCGGCAATCACCGAGCGCGTGAGAACGCCATAGCGATCGAGCAGCACCTCGGCGGTCGTCACGGCGCGGGTTGTCGCATCCAGATCCGGCTCGGGAAGCAGTGACCATCGCCCGGTCGCGATCGGCGGCACGCCGCTCAAGCCAAGCCCCGCGGCGCGGGCCAAGCCGCCGCTTCGGGGTATGCCGGCCAGGCTGCCCCGCCGGCCATAGCGCGTCGAGCGCGGCGCCGGACGCGGCTTTTGCTTGTGCGCGCCCCGCCCGCCGGCCAAGAGCGCCCGAACCGGCGCGAAGGTGTCGCCAGTGACCTCGCCAGCCCACACCAGCTCCCACAGCGCGGTCGTCGCCTCGCGGTCGGAACTGAGCTGGGCGGCGGCGACCAGCCCCGAGAAGAAGTACGCGCCGCCAGCACTGAAGGCCGCTCGCAGTGCAGCGGTTGCCCCCATCTCCGCGACTGATCCCTCGATCTCCGCGACCGATCCCTCGGCCGGGGACCGGCCAGCGTCCGCGGGAGGGCCCACCCGCGGTGGGTGCAAGGTCGCCGCCGCGCTCTCGGCGAGGTGCAGCGACACCCAGCCGTCGTCACCGGGCAGCGACCCGTGCCCCTGCCAGAGCACCTCACCGGCCGACATCAACTCATCCAGCATGGCGGGCTGATAGCCGGACACTCGGGCGGGCAGCACCAACGACTCGATGGCACTCGCGGGCAGCAACGAGCCACTCAGTTGCTCGACGACGCGCAGCACGCCTTCGGTGCCGCGCACCCGGCCACCGACACCCTGCCAGCCGGGGAGGAAGCGGGCATACTGCCGAACCTCGACGGCCTCGACCTCGGCGCGCAGGCTGGCGAGCGAGCGGCGGCGCAGCAGCCGCAAGACCTCCGCATCACAGAACTCCGTCCCGGCCCCGGTCGGCAGGAACTCACCTTCGGCAATCCGCCCAGACCCCGCGAGCCGACGCAGGGCATCGTGCGCCACCGCGGTGCCGATCCCAAAGGCAGCGGCGAGATCGGTGAGCAGGAAAGGGGTGTGGGTGCGGGCATATCGCGCAACCAACTCCCCGAGCGGATCGACGACCGAGTCGAGGAAGGCCATCGGCAGGCCGACGGGCAAGGCGGTGCCGAGGGCATCGCGCAGCCGCCCGGCGTCCTCGGCGACGGCATACCGCTGCTCCCCGGCGACTCGCACGGCGATCACCCGACGCTGCTCCGACAGGCTCGCCAAGGCCCCCGCCAGATCGACGGCGAGCTCGGGTGTGACGCGCGCCCGCAGATCGTCCTCGCTGAGCGGCCCGAGGACGCGCAAGAGGTCGGTCAGTTCGTCGGGATTGCGGGCCGCCCGCTCGGGCGTCAGGCGCTGCAGCTCAGCGGCGGTGCGGGTGATCGCCGCGGGATCGAGCAGTTCACGAAGCGCCAGACCCTCACCGCGGCCGAGCAATTCGGCGAGCAATTGCGGATCGAGCGCCAGTGCGGCGGCGCGACGTTCGGCGAGGGGGGAGTCGCCTTCATAGAGGTACTGCGCGACATATCCGAACATCAACGAGCGCGCGAACGGCGACGGCGATGTGCTCGCCACATCGACCGTGCGCACCCGCCGGGCGCCGATGGATCGCATCAGCTCGACAAGTCCGGGCACGTCATAAACATCCTGCAAGCACTCGCGCACCGTCTCCAAGACGATCGGAAAGTCCGGATAATTCGCGGCGACCGTGAGCAATTGGGCGGCGCGTTGCCGCTGCTGCCACAGCGGCTGACGCTGATCGGGCCGACGCCGCGGCAGCAACAAGGCCCGCGCCGCGCATTCCCGGAAACGCGAGGCGAACAAGGCCGAGCCGGGAAGCTGCGCCGTCACCATCGGCTCGATCTCTTCGGGATCGAGAAAGAGCAGCTCGCTCAGCTCGGCACCCGCGTCGGCGCCATCATCGAATTCGATATCCGGCAGCCGCAGCACGATCCCGTCATCGGCGGCCATCGCTTGCACCTCGACGCCATAGCGCTCGCGCATCCGCGCGCCGATGCACAAGGCCCACGGCGCGTGCACCGGCATGCCGAAGGGGGAGTGGACGGCGACCCGCCAGTCGCCGATCTCGTCGCGGAAGCGTTCGGCGACGATCGTCGTGTCGCTTGGCACGACCCCGGTCGCCTCCTGTTGCTCCCGCAGGTATGCCGTGAGGTTGTCCGCCGCCCACGGGTCCAGTCCCGCGGCGCGCACCCGTGCGGTCGCCTTGGCAGCGCTGAGTCCGGCGACCTCTCGAACGAAAGCCCCGAGGGCGGTTCCCAGCTCGACCGGGCGCCCCTGCGTTTCGCCTTTCCAGAAGGGCAGCCGGCCCGGCTCTCCGGGCGCCGGGGTGACGAGCACCTGGTCGCGGGTGATTTCCTCGATTCGCCAACTGGAGGTGCCGAGGGTGAAGACATCGCCGACACGGGATTCGTAGACCATCTCTTCGTCGAGTTCACCGACGCGCCGGCCTGGCCCGTCGGTCGCGAGGAAGACCCCGAAGAGGCCTCGGTCGGGGATCGTCCCGCCGCTCGTGACCGCGAGATGCTGGCCGCCCTTGCGCGCAATCACGGTGTCCGCCAGGCGATCCCACACAACGCGCGGTCGCAACTCCGCGAACTCCTCGCTGGGATAGCGTCCGGCCAGCATGTCCAGCACCGCCTCCAGCACGGTGCGGGACAGGCCGGCATAGGGCGCGGCGCGGCGCAGCAGCGCATGCAGGTCGGCGACACTCCAGGTGTCCATCGCCGTCATCGCGACGATCTGCTGGGCGAGCACATCGAGCGGGTTGGCGGGGACCGTGAGCGCCTCGATCGCCCCGGCCCGCATGCGCTCGACGACGACAGCGGTCTGGACGAGATCGCCGCGATATTTGGGGAAGAAGTAGCCGCGGGAGACCGCTCCCACCTGGTGGCCGGCACGCCCCACGCGTTGCAGCCCGGCGGCCACGCTGGGCGGCGACTCGACCTGAACGACGGCGTCGACCGCGCCCATGTCGATGCCGAGCTCGAGGGAACTGGTGGCGACGACAGCGGGCAGCCGCCCCGCCTTGAGCGCCTCCTCGATGTCGAGGCGTTGCTCCTTGCTCACCGAACCGTGGTGAGCCCGGGCGAGAATCGGTGGGGCACCAGCCGAGCCACCCGCCTGCGCCATGACCTGGGCGGGGGTGCGGGGCGGGCGGCTCCGCATACTCGCGACCGCCCCCTCGGCACCCGCGGCCGCAGGGTCGAGCACCGAGGCATCCTGCTCGGCCGCGGTGAGGCGTTCGTCCCAGATCTCGTTGAGCCGGGCGGTCAGCCGCTCGGCGAGGCGGCGAGAGTTGGCGAAAACCAGTGTCGAGCGCTCGCCCTCGACGAGATCGACGATCCGCTCCTCGACATGCGGCCAGATGGACGTCCGCCGCTCCGGGCCGCTGGCCGCCCCGGCGAGATCGCCCGACGGCTCGCCGAGCGTCGACATATCGGCCACTGGCACGACGACCTGCAGGTCCCATTCCTTGGTGGACGGCGGGGCGACGATCTGCACCGGGCGGCCACCGGAGAGGAAGCGCGCGACCTCCTCAATGGGTCGCACGGTCGCCGAGAGGCCGATGCGCTGAGCCGGCTTGGGGAGCAGGGCGTCGAGGCGTTCGAGGCTGACGGCCAGGTGAGCGCCGCGCTTGGTGGCGGCCACCGCGTGCACCTCGTCAAGGATGACGGTCTCGACGCCGGCCAGCGCCTCGCGCGCACTGGAGGTCAGGAGCAGGAAAAGCGACTCCGGCGTCGTGATGAGGATGTCGCTCGGCCGCTTGCCGAACGCCCGGCGCTCCGCGGCAGGAGTGTCGCCCGAACGCACCGCCACCGAGACATCCGGCGCGGGCAGGCCGAGCCGGGCGGCCGCATGTCCAATCCCCACGAGTGGCGCCCGCAGGTTGCGCTCCACATCGACCGCGAGCGCCTTCATGGGGGAGATATAGAGAACGCGGCAGCGGTGCAGCGGGTCCTCGGGAATCGGCTCGCGAACCAGCCGGTCGATGCCCCACAAGAAGGCGGACAGAGTTTTGCCCGATCCGGTGGGGGCCACGACCAGCGCATCCTGCCCGCCACTGATCGCTTCCCAGGCGCCCTGCTGCGCGGCCGTGGGCGCCGGAAAGCTGCCCCGGAACCACGCTTGCGTGGCGGGGGAGAAGCGCTCGAGCACATCACCTGTCATCAGATTGCCAACTCTCGCACGCCCGACCGACAACCCCCCTCGGGGAGCTTCGACACGGCATATGCCAGCCCCAGCCTGACTCCCCTATTCGGTCGTGACTCGTCGGTTTGGACGTGACTCCTCCATCCGGCGGTAGGAGTCACGACGAAAGGTGCGAGTCACGACCGAATGGAGGACTTGTATGCCGTCCCTCACCCCGCGCGATGAGAGGCCAGCCCAACCGACGCTCAGTCGGTGACGCCCAACTCCTCGGCCGCGCGCAGCAGGCGGGCTTCGAGCATGTCGGTCAGCGAGGCGACATAGGTCGCCGTGATGTGCGAGCCGGAGCGATAAACCAGCACATTCCCGATCACCGGCCAGCATCGATCGCCCGGACACACCAGGTCATTCATCGATACCAAACGCGCCGTCTTGACCTGCTCCACGGCAGCCGCCATCGACGGTGTCCCCCGGCCCGGACCCGAGGGCACCGAGCACGCGTCCATATAGGTCTTCGGGTGCTCGGCGACGCAGGAATACACCTCCTTGCCGGGGTACGGATTGTCGGCGATGGCGATGACGGGAGCCTGCAGGTCCTTCCACCAGCGGACATACCCAGCCGCCAACTCCGCCTCATTGCGCTGACCGTTCACCCAGGCCCAGGGACGCAGACTCGAGGTAATCATGAGGGCCGGCGGGTCGGCGACGAGCCGCTTGTGCACCTCCTCGCCCCACAGCCGGCAGGACGTGTAGTCCTTGCCATCCTGATCGAAGACCACGTCCGCATACGCGCACGTGGACTTGATGTAGAGCACCAGGTGCCACCTGTTGCGCGTCGCGATCGGCTCCAGAGCCGGCATCCACTGCAGCATCTTGGAGTCCCCGACCACCGCCACCCGCGTTGGGGAGGTCAGGTCGCCGTACTCACAGGTCTTGACCTCGACCGCATCGATCGTGGCCTGGCATTCGTCCAGGTGCGCCTTGGGGACATCGTCGACGGCTTTCAGCGGATCGGGCGTGATGCCCAGCGCCGGATCGTTCAGCGTGGACGGGTTCTTCGCCCGCTCAAGCAGGTCCTTCGCGCCCTGGACATCCGCGCCGGACGCAGCGACTTTCACCCCGCCTACGCGCGCGGCGGCATACGTCCCGGCACCGGCGGCCACCCCGAGCAGCGAGCAGGCCAGCCCCACGAGCAAAGCGACCTTGGCGGATGCCGAAACGCGGGGGTGATAGCGAACCGGATTCTCGATGTACTTGTGCGTCGCCCAGGCGGGGATCGCCGAGAAGGCCACCGCGACGGCTGCCCAGAGACGGGAGCGGTCGGTGAGGTGGTCGGCGATGACCACTAGCGGCCAGTGCCACAAGTACAGGGAATAGGACAGCGCACCGATCGCCACCGGCCACCGGGTCCCGAGGAAGCGCGCCGGACCCTCTGGCCCCGCCGTGAAGCCACCAAGAATGACCATCCCCGCACCCACCGTCGGCACCAGCGCCGCGCTGCCGGGCCACGGCGTCGAGGTGGACTGGAGGAACAAGCCCACCGTCAGCAGGGCCAGCCCGAACCAGGCCAGGGCGCTGCCGTATGCCGGCCGGAGCCGCTGCCATACCGGCACCCCCACCGCGACCAGGGCCCCCACGCCGAGCTCCCACAAGCGGGCGGTCGTGACGAAATAGGCGCGCGCCGGCTCGGTCGCCGTCAAGTGAATGGACCAGGCGAGCGAGGGAATCGTGATGGCCGCGAGGCCCAGCGCCAGGCCGGGGCGGGTGGCGATATGGCCGCGGCGAATGACGAAGGCCAAGAGCACGATCAGCAGCGGCCAGACGATATAGAACTGCTCCTCGACCGCCAAGCTCCAGAAATGCTGCACCGGCGAGGCGCCGACATCCTCGGCGAGATAGTCGACTGAGCGGGAGGCGAGGCGCCAGTTCACGACATACGCCGCGGCCGCCATGATGTCGCCGCCGAAATCCTCGCGATCGACCCGGCTCAGCAGCGTGGAGGTCAGGATCGCGGTCGTGACCAGGACGGTCGCCGCGGCCGGGAAGAGCCGCTTGGCGCGTCGGGCATAGAAGCGCGGGAGCGAGACCCGGCCCTCGCGTTCCACCTCGCGCACCAACTGGCCGGTGATGAGGAAGCCGGAGATCACGAAGAAGATGTCGACGCCGGCGAAGCCCCCGGACAGCCCGGGCAGCCGTGCGTGGTACCACATCACCGTCAGGACGGCGATGGCCCGTAGGCCCTCGACGTCGGGGCGGAAGCCCTTGGGTTGCGCGCTCGCAGGGGCCGGTGCCGGGGACGCGGCAAGGGCGGTGGACATGGGTATGCGGAGTGCTCTCGTTCGAGGGGGCCCAAGGCGGGGGACTCTTTAGGGTACTGATATGGCGCCCCACTCCCAGAATCCGCGGCAATCAGCGACCACGGCCTCGTGGCCTGCTGAGGCCCTGGCTGCGGTGGCGCTCGCGGGGGTGATTCACCGGATCAATGACCGGGTGGGTGCCAATGATGTGGGGTCGCGGGCAGCGGTGCTCCTGCCGCTCGTTGGCGTTGGTGCGCGGGTGGTGGGCGCGGGCTTGCCGCGGTTCGCCGGGGCAGCGCGTATGACGCACCGCGCCGCCTTGGTCCTGGCCGCCGGTCACGTGGTGGGCCGGCCGGTGCTCGCCGCCCGCGGCCGCTGAGCCGCTCCCGCTGAGCTGCTCGCGGTCAGCCGGCGCGCGGTCAGCGGCCTTCGAGGGCGAGCAGGATTTCCTTGGCGGGCAGGCCCCCGAGGTAGCCGCCCAGACTCCCATCCGAGCGCAGCACCCGGTGGCAGGGCTGCAGGATCGGCAGCGGGTTCGTGGCGCACGCGCTGCCCACTGCTCGGATGGCTTTGGGGTTATCGAGCGCGGCAGCGACCTGGGCGTAGGTAGCGGTCTCGCCATACGGGATCGCGGTCAGGTGGCCTTGCACCCTTGCCCGGAAGCCGCTGCTCAGCGCGTGGTCGAGCGGGAGGTCAAAGGCCGTGCGCCGGCCGCTGAAATAGCCGTCCAGCTCGTATGCCGTCGCCTCCAGCCGGTTCGGCGCCCGGAGCACTCGAGGGCTCAGGCGGGTGGCGAGATCGGTGAGGACCGCGTCGAAACCCTCGATCGCGAACGCCACGCGAACCACGCCGCGAGGGGTCGCGGCGAGCAGGAGCGGGCCGACGGGGGAGTCGATCTCGCGATAGGCGATCTCGAGCAGGCCATTGGCGTCCGCGGCGCGCGCGAGCCGGGTATGCAGGGCGGCCAGGTCCTCAGGGTCGACGGGCGGGGTGCGGGGGTCGGTCGTCATACGAAATCCTCGGGATTCAGCGAGCGGCGCAGCGCGGCGAGGCCATCGCTGGCCGCGCGCCGCACGGCGGCGGGGGTGGAGCCGATGAGTTCGGCGGTTTCGGTATGCGGGAGCCCGCCGTAGTAGTGATGAGCGATGGCGAGGCGTTGCTTCTCCGGCAGGCGCGCGACGTGCGCCCAGATGCTCTCGTTCGGGGTGGGGGGCGAATCTCGTTCTGGGAGAATGTCAATGGGTATGGCGCGGCGCGCCCGCCCGCGCAAGATGTCGATGCACTTGCGGCTGGCGACGCGCACCAGCCAGGCCTCATGGTGGGTCTCCGGGTCGAGATCCGGCCAGGCGCGCAGGGCCGCGAGGAAGGTCTCGGACCAGGCGTCGTCAGCGTCGGCACCGGTGCCGAGAATGCCGCGGCATACCCGCAGCACGCGCGGTCCGTGCTCGGTGACTGCGCGCTCGAAGGGGAGGGTGTTGGCCATCGTCTCCATAGTCGCTGACGCGGACAGATGTGTGAGGTCGTCGGCGTGTCTGATTGCATCGAACAGATGTTCGGCTACGCTCATCCACAGTCAGGAGCTCGACTTCGCGTTATCCACAGCTTTTCGAGTGGGTCTGCCGGGTTGTCGGTGCTCTTGTCTAGCGTCTGATCACAGCGCGGAAAACCGCGGTGGGGTCGAAGGCAGGCGCGCCCAGACCACGAACAAAGGAAGGTGTGGCATGGCCGGCAAATCGGACATCGACAAGGCAATGGACAACAAGAGTCGCTCACTCGACACCGTCATGGGGCAGATCGAGAAGAGCTTCGGCAAGGGTGCGGTGATGCGTCTCGGTGACGAGGTGCGCGCGCCGATCGAGGTCATTCCGACCGGCTCGATCGCGCTCGATGTGGCTCTGGGGATTGGCGGGCTGCCTCGCGGTCGGGTCGTCGAGATCTATGGCCCGGAGTCCAGCGGCAAGACGACGGTGGCCCTGCACGCGGTGGCTAATGCACAGCGCAATGGCGGCATCGCCGCTTTCATCGACGCCGAGCACGCGCTCGACCCGGAATATGCCAAGAAGCTCGGCGTCGACACCGATGCGCTGCTTGTCAGCCAGCCCGACACGGGGGAGCAGGCGCTCGAGATCGCGGACATGCTGATCCGCTCCGGCGCCTTGGACATCATCGTCATCGACTCGGTCGCAGCGCTGGTGCCGCGGGCCGAGATCGAGGGGGAGATGGGTGACAGCCATGTCGGTCTGCAGGCGCGTCTGATGAGCCAGGCGCTGCGCAAGATCACCGGCGCCCTCAATAGCACCGGCACGACCGCGATCTTCATCAACCAGTTGCGCGAGAAGATCGGCGTGATGTTCGGCTCGCCCGAAACCACCACCGGTGGCAAGGCGCTGAAGTTCTATGCCTCGGTCCGGCTCGATGTGCGCCGCATCGAGACGCTCAAGGACGGCAACGAGCCGGTCGGCAACCGCACCCGCGTCAAGGTCGTCAAGAACAAGGTCTCGCCGCCCTTCAAGCAGGCGGAGTTCGACATCCTCTATGGCTTGGGCATCTCCCGGGAGGGTGGCCTGATCGATATGGGTGTCGACCAAGGCTTCGTGCGCAAGTCCGGCGCTTGGTACACCTACGACGGCGACCAGCTCGGCCAGGGCAAGGAAAACGCCCGCAACTTCCTCAAGGACAATCCCGACCTGACCAACGAGTTGGAGAAGCGGATCAAGGAGAAGCTCGGCATCGGGCCGCGGGTCGATGCCCCGGCACCGGTCGCCGACGTCCCGGTCGAATTCTGAGCCGGTGACCGATAGCTCGCCGGCCGATCTCGACGCACTACGCGCCGCGATCGGCCGGATGGAGACCGGCGGGCCACCACCACACCACCCGCCCCGGTCGTCGCCGGATGCCCCGTGGGATGCCACTGCATCCGGCGACGACCACCCCGACGCTCGCGGGGGCCGGCAGCGTGCCGGCCAGGAGCGTGCCGGTCGGGGGCGCCGCCAGCCTGGGGGCGACGACGACCGGGGTGCCGGCGACTCGCGCCCGGCGCGCGACCCCCATGCGGTGGCGAAGGCGATCGTGTTGCGGCAGTTGACGAACTCACCCAAGACGCGAGCCCAACTGGAGCAAGCGCTCGCCAAACGCGAGTGCGACCCGCAGGTCGCGCGGGAGGTCCTCGATCGACTCACCGAGGTGGGTTTGGTCGACGACACGGCCTATGCGCAGATGTTCGTGCGTTCCAAACAGCAGACGCGGGCGTTGGCGAAGTCGGCGCTGCGTCGCGAGCTGCGCACCAAGGGGGTGGACGACGAGACGGCGGCGGAGGTCTTGGACGGACTCTCGGATGCCGCCGAAGAGGAGCAGGCCCGAGAGCTGGTCCGGGCGCGCATTCCCCGCTTGCACGGACTCGATCGCCAGGTGCAAGTTCGGCGGCTCGCGGGATTGCTCGCGCGCAAGGGCTATCCCTCCTCCATTGCCGGGCGAGTGGTCTTCGAGGAGCTTGATCTTGCGTCGGAGCACCGGCGGGACTGAGGGGCGCTGGTGCGGATCGACCGGGGCGCCGGCCGGGACACCGCTCGCGATGAGCTGACCTGTTAGGCCCGCCTGGGTCGTTCGGTGGGCATATAGTCACAATGACGCAATCTCCACGAAGGGAGTGACGGCATGGTGACAACGGAACGGGCGATGCCCGCGGGGGAGGGCGGGCGCCGCCCGGCTCGATATGCCGCCAGTCCCGGGATGCTCACGGACCGCTACGAGCTGACGATGTATTCCTCCTTCGTCGAGGACGGCAGCGTCGACAATCACTCGGTTTTCGAGGCCTTTGCCCGGCGCCTTCCGACCGGCCGGCGCTATGGCATGCTCGCCGGGCTTGGTCGGCTCATCCCGCAGATCGTCGGCTTCGGCTTCGACGACGCCGAGCTGCGCTACTTGCTCGACACGGGCGCCATCACGCCGAAGGCCGCTGATCGACTGGCGAACTTCTCCTTCTCCGGCGACATCACGGCATACCCCGAGGGGGAGATCTACGTCCCCGGAAGCCCGGTCCTCACGGCGGAAGGGCCGCTCGGAGAGTGTCTGCTCTTGGAAACCCTCGTCCTGTCCGTGCTCAACCATGACACCGCGGTGGCCAGCGCCGCGGCACGCATGGTCACCGCCGCAAGCGGTCGCCCAATCATCGAGATGGGGACGCGGCGCACGCACGAGCAGGCGGCGATCGCGGCGACGCGGGCGGCATACCTCGCCGGCTTCGCCAGCACGAGCAATCTCGCGGGCGGGCACATCCACGAGATCCCCACGGTCGGCACGGTGGCCCACGCCTTCATCCTCGCCCACGAGAGTGAGCGGGCCGCCTTCGCCAGCCAGGTCGCGGCCCTCGGGCCGGGAACGACGCTGCTCGTCGACACCTACGACATCGAGCACGGCATCCGCACGGCGGTCGAGGTCGCTGGGCCCGACTTGGGGGCCATCCGCATCGACTCCGGCGACCTCGATATCGAATCGCGCCGCGCCCGAACGCTTTTGGACGAGCTCGGTGCCACGAACACACGCATCGTCGTGACCAGCGACCTCGACGAATACGTCATCACCGCCCTCGGCGCCGCGCCCATCGACGGTTATGGCGTCGGCACGCGCGTCGTGACCGGTTCGGGCCACCCGACGGCGGGGATGGTCTACAAGCTCGTGGCCGTCGCCGACCGGCCCGGCGCCGACGCGCCCGTCCGCCCGGTGGCCAAGAAGGCGTCCGGCAAGGGCTCCGCGGGTGGGCGCAAAACGGCATACCGCCGCGACGGCGACGAGTTCTTCACCCTGACCGGGAAGGTCCCGAGCGACGCCACCGCGGTCCAGGTCCCGGTTATTCGCGCTGGACAGGTCGTGCACGACCCCACGCTGGATGACATCCGCGCGCACGCCCGCCGAGCGATCGACGCCCTACCCGCCGAGGCGCGCGATGTCGCCGACGGCGCACCCTTCACCACCGCAACCGAGGAGGATCACCGATGACCGCAACTGCTTTGCTCGTGGTCGATGTCCAGAACGACTTCGTTGAGGGCGGTTCCTTGGCCGTCGCCGGCGGCACGGCGGTGGCTGCGGACATCGTCGACTTCATCGACCGATCGAGGGCCGACTATGCCCTGATCGTCGGCTCCCGGGACTGGCATACCCCGGACTCCGACAATGGCGGACATTTCGCCCTGACCGGGGCGCCGGACTTCGCCGGGACCTGGCCGGTGCACTGCGTCGCAGGGACGCCGGGCGCCGAGTACGCCCACCCCGAGTTGGCGCAGCGGCTGACGCACCAGGTGCGCAAGGGGATGGACGAGCCAGCCTATTCAATGTTCCAGGGCGTGGCGGTAGACAGCGGTCAGTCGTTGACCACGCTCCTGCGTGCGGCCGATGTCGAGGCCGTCGATGTCGTCGGCATCGCCACCGACTATTGCGTCCGCGCCACCGCCCTCGATGCGGCCCGTTCCGGCATGCGCACCCGGGTGCTGCTGCCGCTCACCGCTGGCGTTGCGCCGGAATCCACTCGCGCGGCCGTCGACGAACTAATCGACGCCGGCGTGGAGGTCGTGCGATGACCGCGCCGGCCGGTTACGACGTGAGTGCCCACCCGCCCTTCGCGGTCACGGTCGACCTGACGGTTTTCACGATCCACGATGGAGCGCTGTCCGTGCTGCTGATCCGGCGCGGCGACGATCCGTATGCCGGCCGCTGGGCCCTGCCAGGTGGCTTTGTCGAACCCGACGAGGATGCTGCGACCGCCGCCTGGAGGGAGCTCGCGGACGAGACCGGGCTGGAACGCTTCTCTGGCCACTTGGAGCAACTTGCGACCTATTCTGCGCCCGATCGTGACCCGCGGATGCGGGTGGTCTCGATCGCGCACCTCGCGTTCGCGCCCGGGCTGTCCCGGCGCGGCCCGACGGCCGGATCGGACGCATCCGCTGCCCGCTGGTGGCCGGTGGAAGACCTCGGGCTCGATGGTGGCCAGGAGGCAGGCGTCGAACTTGCCTTTGATCACGCCGAGATCCTGCGCGACGCACTGGAGCGGGTGCGGTCCAAGATCGAATACACCACGCTCGCAACACAATTCGTCGACGAGCCGTTCACGCTGGCCGATCTGCGCAGGGTGTATGCCGCGGTCTGGGGTGCCGCGCCCGACCTCGGCAACTTCCGCCGCAAGGTGCTCTCGACGTCAGGATTTGTCGTGGCGACGGAGCAGGTCGATGAGGGCGAGGGGCGCCTCGGGCGGCCGGCGTTGTTGTACCGGCGTGGGTCCGCCACGCATCTCCAGCCGGCCATGCTGCGCCCGGATAGTCCACTTTCCGGCTGAGCTTCGTGCAGCGCGAGGACGGTTCATTCGTCGGCGGCGATGAACTCCAGCCGGTTGCCGAAGGGGTCGTCGGTGTGGAAGCGCCGGGTGCCCGGCACTTCGTCGCTCCAGCGCACGTCCGCACCCGTGGCTGACAGCGTCTCGGCGAGGGCGTCTAGGCCCGTGACGAGGAGCGCGGGGTGCGCCTTGCGCGCGGGCGTGAACGGATCCTCAACACCCATATGCATCTCGAGGTCGCCGCGCCGGAACCAACAGCCTCCGCGCACCGCGAGCAGTGGCGGTTTCGGGACCTCGTCGAAGCCAAGGGAGCCGACCCAGAAAGCACGACTTGCGTCCTCCCCGCCAGCGGGGATGGCCAATTGCACGTGCTGCAAGCGTTCGACCTGGAAGTCACCCATTGCTCAACCCTGCCACGTCGTGCCTGGTGTGAGTTGGCTTAGGCGACGAAGCCGCGGGCCGGGGCCGTGGTCATGGCGGCGACCCCCCGCTCCCGCACCTGCGCTACGGCCTCCGCCAGTCGATCCACCGCATCGGTCATCCGCGCCGGATCGGTGACATAGGGAACCCGCACGTGATGCTCGAACCCCCCGGCGGGTGCGAACCGTGGTCCGGCGGCGATCAGCAGCCCGCGCTCGGCCGCGGCCAGGGTGACTGCCCCCGCGTTCACCGGCCCGAGGTCCACCCACAGACTCAAACCGCCGCGTGGCAGAACGAAACTCGCGTCCGGCAGTCGCTCACGCACCGCACCAGCCGTCGCATCGCGGGCCGCGCGCAGGTCGGCTCGCCGGTCGGACGGCATACCTCCGTGCGTGCGCAGCAGCGAGGTGAGTACCAATTGCTCGAGGATCGGCGCGCCGAGGTCCAAGGTGGCGCGGGCGTCCAGCAGGCGCGAGGCGAGCGCGGCTGGCACGCGCAGCCAGCCAATCCGCAGGCCACCCCAGAAGGATTTCGCGGCGCTCCCCAGTGAAATCGCCTCGGGGGAGAAGTGGCCGAAAGGTTTCGGCGCCGCGCCGGTGCCGAGGTCGACCTCGGCGATCGTTTCGTCGATGATCGGCCGCGTCCGGGCCGCTCTGAGGCTCGCCGCGAGGCGCTCTCGACCCGCGTCGTCGAGGAGCGCGCCGGTGGGATTGTGGAAGTCGGGGATGAGGTATGCCGCCCGAGCACCCGCCCCGGCGATCACTCGCGAGGTCTCGTCGAGGTCGTGCCCATCGCTGTCGACGGGAACGGTCACCGTACGAATCGCGCTGTGCCGCAACGCTTCCAGGGCGTTCGGATAAGTCGGACTTTCGACGATCACCCGGTCCCTGGGCGACAGTAGCGCGCGCGCGACAATCGCGAGCCCGGCAACGGCTCCCGAGGTGACGAGGATCTGGTCGGGGGTTGTGGGGAGTCCGCGCTCGGCATACCGATCGGCGATGGCGGTGCGGAGTTCCAGGAGGCCCACGGGGGCGTAGCCGTTGTCCGCGAGATAGCTCGGCAACTCGGCAATCGCCTGGGTGAAGGCATCGAGCACGCCCGCCGGCGCCCGCGTCGCGGCGCACGTCAGGTCGATGGCATCGGGGTCGAGATCGACGGCCGGCGAGAGCACCCGGCTGGCCGCGACGGCCTTTCCTGGCACGACGGCGATCGACCCAGACCCGCGACGGGAGGTGAGGTAGCCGCGGTCGGCCAGCACGGCATACGCACCCGTGACCGTGGTTCGCGAGCAGCCGAGGGCTGCCGTGAGTTCCCGCTCGCTCGGCAGGCGGGTCCCGGAGGCGATGCGGCCGTCGGCGAGCAGGGCCATGATCGCGCCGGCTAAGGAGCGGTATGCGGGCCGGGCCAGCGCGTCCGGCCCGAGTAGCCGGGTGAGGCGCGTTGCGGAGATCGCGGGCGTCATGAGGCCACACTGACATAAGTGGCTATAGAAAGACAGTCCACTTGTGCGGCATCCTTGTCGTATGTCGCCCCTCCACCTGGCCCGTCGCGGCCTCTCGCGTCGTGTGGACCTGCTGCCGATGACCCCGCTGGAACAGGTGCGCGCCGGCCGGTTCGCGCATCGGTTCACTCAGCTGATCGCGGGGCTCGTGCTGTATGGCGTCTCGATGGCCATGCTGCTGCGCAGCGGGCTGGGCCTCGACCCGTGGGATGTCTTCCATCAGGGCGTGCAAACGCACTGGGGCGTCAGCTTCGGCACCGTCGTCATCGTGACGAGTTTCGTCGTGCTGCTGTTCTGGATCCCGCTGCGCCAGTGGCCCGGTCTGGGCACCCTCCTGAACTCCGTGCTCATCGGGATCGCGACGGATGTGACCCTGCGCTTCCTCAGCGCTCCGGAGAATCTGGCCGGTCGATGGAGTCTGCTGATCGGCGGCATCGTCGCCAACGGCCTGGCCGGCGCGTTGTATATCGGCAGCCAGTTCGGGCCCGGCCCGCGAGACGGGCTGATGACCGGTCTTGCCCGACGAACCGGACGCTCTATTCGCTTGGTACGCACCACGATTGAGGTGACGGTCCTGGTGCTCGGCTGGCTGCTCGGCGGCACGGTGGGTGTGGGGACGGTGCTGTATGCCGTGGGCATCGGCCCGATCGTGCAGTTCTTCCTGCCCATCCTGACCGTGCGGGTCCACCCACCATCGCGGGTCGCCGTCCCGGCGTCAGTACCGGAGGCCAGCGCCCGTTGAGGTCATTCGCGCCGTGATCGGGCGAGAACCGAACGGCACGGCGCACGGTAGGTCGGCGTCGGCGCGGCGTGTCACATACGACCGGGTGTCCGCTTCCCCGTCCGGCCCGGGTACGGGTTTCGTTAGCGGGT
>JAIUPO010000006.1 GCA_020160805.1 Actinomycetota bacterium
GCGGCCGGTGCGGCATACCACCACGCCGCCCGAGGGGCGGTGACCGCTCCCGCGACGACATCGGCATACGACGCCTTCCCCTTGAACTCACACCAGGACGAGCCGGTGACCGGCACCAGAACGCCTGTCGCAAAGGCGGATCGCGGCAGATAGAGCGTCGGCGGGTGGCTGGTCTCGAGCACCTCGACGACGTCGTCGGTCTCGACGACGACCTGGCCCCCGAGCACCACGCGCACCTCGCGGCTCACGCGCCGGACCGCTGGCGGTCTCGGGTAGTCCCACACCGACTCGGTGGCCTCGCTCATGGGTCAGAGCATGCCGTATGCCGGCTCCCCTCGTAAGCCTCAGTCGCGCATCCCGGGCCCGAGGTCGTAGCCGCGGAAGAGGACGGCGTGGTCAGCACCTGCGGCCCGGCCGCCCTGGGCCAGGATCTCCGGAATGAACTCGGACCTTGACCACGACAAATGGCTAAAAGTCATTGAGAACTGCCCACAAGACCCCTGACCTGCCGCGCTGGCACTGACGTCATCAGGCGGGTCGTCAGCCGAAGGTGGCGCGGGAGGCGAGGGCCTCGCAGAGTTTGGCCTGGGCATCGATGATCGCGCGGCGGACGGCGGGAGTCAGGTCGCGGCGGGCGAGGGCGGCGCGGCTGGCCGCGAGGGTCTGCTCGCTCACCATGGGCAGGGGGTATGCCAGCGCGGCCACCGTCCCGAGGGCGTCCTCGCCGACCCGGTCGGCCAAGGGCGGGATGTCGGTGAAGTAGCGCTCGACATACGGCGCAAGCACCTCGGGGGCGCCGCTGGTCCAGAAGGCTCCGGCGAGGGCGTTCAGCTCGTAGTTGCTGCGTGCACGATCTTGCGTGAGCGCGGCCCAGGCCCAGGCCTTCGCCTCGGCCGTCGGACGCAGCGCCAGGGCTGCGAGAGCGGCCTGCTGACCGGCGAGGGATTCGTCGCGCTGCCGATAGGTCTCGATCTCCTCCTCCCCCAGCCAGCCGCGGCGGGCGAGGGCGCGCACGACGAACCAGCGGAAGTCGGAGTCCGTGGCCAGTTCCGCGGGCAGGTCATCGCCCTCGAGCCAGGTGCGCAGCAGCGCCTCGTCCGCGCAGGTCTGCACCAGGAGCCGCGCGCCGATCAGCCGATGTCCGGGGGCGGTGGCCCCGTCATACAGCCGGCGGGCCGCGGCGGCCACCCGCCCTTCGGCGTCCGGCTGCTCGGCAGGCGGCAGGAAGATCGGGATGAGTCGCGAAACCATATGCGCGCCAACGCGGTTGAGCACCGAGTCACTGGTCTCGCGCTCCCACGCCGTGTCGAAGGTCGCGAGCAGGTGCCGAGGGTCGATGCGCGCCTCGTGCATACCGTCGATGAGGGCCAGCCAAAGCACCGCGCGCGCCTGCCCGTCGGGGACCGTCGCAAGCCCGGCCGGCAGATTGGCGAGCGTTTCCGGGTCGAGGCCGCTCACGGCCCAGGTGAGGTCGGCGGCATTCGGGACGACGATCTCGGCGCGAGGCGCATCAACCAATTCAGGCCACTTGCGGGTCGGCCGATCGATCGTGCCGGTGACTCGGAAAACCTCCTGCGCGCCGGTGAAACCCGCGACATCAAAGGTATGCGGACGGCTCACCTTCTCCGCCCCCGGCGGCAGCATCCGGGTCACCCGGCCGGTGTCCTGGTGCACATGGAGCGCGTCAATGCCGGCGGTCTCCAGCCAGACGGCGCTCCACTGCGCGAGATCCACACCGGACGACTCCTCCATCGCCCGCAGGAAGTCAGCGAGGTCAGCATTGCCGAAGCTGTTGCGCTGCAAGTGTTTCCGCACGCCGGCCAGGAAGGCGTCATCGCCGATGTGCACGATGAGCTGACGCAGCACGGCGCTGCCCTTGGCATAGGAGATGCCGTCGAAATTGTTCAACGCCGCCTGCGCATCGAGCGCCGGCACGCCAGCGACCGGATGGGTTGAGGGCGAGCGCTCCGCCGAGTGTCCCCAGAGCCGGCGCGCCATCGTCGAGTCGACCCAGGCGTCGGCAAAAGACGTCGCCGCGACCATTGCCCGGTGCGCGAGATATTCGGCGAAGGACTCGTTGAGCCACAGGTCGTCCCACCAGGTCATCGTCACGAGATCGCCGAACCACATATGGGCCATCTCGTGGGCGATGGTGTTGGTGCGGGTCAGCAACTCATCGCGGGTCGCCGCACCGCGATAGAGATAGGTGTCGCGGATCGTGACACAGCCCGGATTCTCCATCGCCCCCGCGTTGAACTCCGGGCAGAAGACCATGTGATAGTCCCCGAAGGGATAACGGACCCCGAAGAGATGGTGGTAGTAGTCGAGGAAGGCGGCCGTGTCTCCCAGGAGCGAATCTGCTTGCCGCTCAAGGGCATCCGCCAGGGAAGCGCGCGCATGCATCCCGAGACGGATGCCATCGTGCTCGCGCTCCACGCTGACCCAGGGGCCGGCGCAGATCGTCACGAAATAGGTCGCGAGCGGCGGCGTGGGTGCGAGCACCCAGCGGCCGTCGGCCCCGCGCGTCGCGGCACCATTGCCCACCACTCGCCAGGTATGCGGAGCGCGCACGGTCACCTCATAGGGCGCCTTGAGGTCCGGCTGGTCGAAACACGCGAAGACGGTCGGCGCGGCGTCGAGGAAGAGGTGGCCATAGACATAGACCTGCTCATCCGCCGGATCGACGCTGCGGTGCAGGCCGGAGCCGTCGCGGCTGTAGGCCATCGTCGCCTCGACGAGCAGCACATTGCGCTCGGCCAGATCCTCCAGCGGCAGCCGGCCATCGGCAATGGAGTCCGGGTTGAGCGAGCGTCCGTTCAGCTCGATCCGCTCGACCGAGACGGCGCGCAGGGCGACGAAGCTCGCCTGCGCGAGCGCCTCGAAGTGGATCTCGGTGCGCGAGCCGAAGTGCTGCTCCCCGTGGTCCAAGTCAAGATCCACGACCATCCGGGTCACCCGGATGGCGGCGGCGCGGTCGGCTGCTTCGGTGCGGGTCAGACTGGGCATCGGGCCCATCCTGCCTGGCCGGGGCCGCCCGCAGGGGTGGAAGCGGGCGACGATCCGGCGGGCATCGGGCTGAAGGCGTTCAGGCTCAGGCGCGCCGCTGCATACCCGAGGCCATCGCCTCGAGGCGAGCGATCCGCTCGCCCATCGGCGGGTGAGTGGCGAAGAAGCGCGAGACGTCCTGGGCGCGGAAGGGGTTGGCGATCATCATGTGCGAAGCGTTGACGACCTGCGGCGTGGGCGCCAGTGGCGCCCGGCGCGTGCCGGTCTCCAGCTTGCTCAGCGCGGAGGCGAGGGCCAGCGGGTCGCCGGTGAGCTTGGCGCCGTCCTCGTCCGCGTCATACTCCCGGGTCCGGGAGATCGCCATCTGGATGATCATCGCGGCGAAGGGGGCGAGCAGCGCCATCCCGAGCATCGCGAGCGGGTTGGGGCGATCCTCATCCGAGCCGCCCCCGAAGAACATCGCCATCTGGGCGACAGAGGTGATGACGCCGGCGATCGCCGCGGCGACCGAGCCGGTCAAGATGTCGCGGTTGTAGACGTGCATCAGCTCGTGGCCGAGGACGCCGCGCAACTCGCGCTCGTCGAGCAGTTGGACGATGCCCTCGGTGACGCAGACGGCCGCGTGATTGGGGTTGCGGCCGGTCGCGAAGGCGTTGGGGGCGGCGGTCGGCGAGACATAGAGCGCGGGCATCGGCTTGCCCGCGGCGCTCGAGAGTTCGCGAACGATCCGGTAATAGGCCGGTGCCTGAGCTTCACTGACGGGGTAGGCGCGCATCGCGCGGATCGCGAGCTTGTCGGAGTTCCAGTACGAATAGAAGGTCGTCGCCAGACCGATGAGCGCGAACAGCCAGATGTAGCGGCCGCTGCTGATGAGCGAACCCATCCCGAGCAGCAGCACCCAGATGAGGCCGAAGAGTCCAGCGGTCTTCAGACCGTTGAAGTGGTTGTGCATGTCTCGTCCAACGCCGCCTTGAGGTCGTTTCGTTCCCGGTCCCGACCGTACCGCGAGGAGGGGCGCCGTCGCAGTCAGCGCGCCAGGCCGAGGGCGAGGCCGGGGACGAGCGAGAGGAGCACGAGGGCGGCGGCGAGCAGCAGCAGGGCGATGCGCAGGCCGGGGTCGAGCCGTGGGGCAGGCGCGGACTCGGCGGTGTCCCCGGGCGTGATCGAGGGGGCGGGGCGCACGGCATACAGCAGCCACCGCAGGTAAACCGCGATCCCGAGGACGATATTGGCGACGAGGATCGCAACGAGCCACCACTGGCCGGTCGCCACCACGGGCGTGATGGCGACGATCTTGGCCACCACGCCGAGCACGGCCGGCGGGAGGCCGGCGAGGGTGAGCAGGCCGAGCCCGAGCACGATCGCGAGGAGCGGGCTGCGCCGCGCGAGGCCGCGGTATGCCGTCAGCGAGCGTTCTCCCGCGCCCTCCGCTCGCGGGTGCACGGCGGCGGTCACGGCGAAGACGGCGAGCGAACCGAGGACATACACCAGCAGGTAGGCGACCGACGCGCTGACTGCGGTGGGGGTGAGCATGGCGAGCGGCGCGAGCACCCAGCCGGCCTGCGCGATGGTCGACCACGCGAGGAGGCGGACCGGGTCGTCCGCGCGGAGCGCGACGAGATTGCCGAGCGTCATCGAGGCCGCCGCGAGCACCCCGAGGACCAGGCGGATCGAGTGGCCGTCATCGCTGCCGGCGGCCGTCACCGAGACCAGCGGGCCGAGGACGACGACAGCCGCACCCACGGCGGCGGCCTTGGAGACGGTGGCGAGATAGGCCGCGATCGGTTCGTCGGAGACGACGAAGGCCTGCGGGGTCCAGGTGTGGAAGGGCACGGCCGACAGCTTGAAACCCAGGCCCGCCAGGAGGAACAGGATGGACAGCAGGAGCACTCGGTGCCGCGGTGTGTCGTCGAAGGCGACCCGCAGAGTATCGGTGGAGAAGCTCGCGTCGCCGGTGGCGAGCACCCACAGCCCGATGCCGCAGGCGAGGAAGGCGAAGGAGGTCAGCGAGACCATGAGCAGCGAGAGCGCACCGCCCTCGGCCCCGCGGCCTCGGCTGAGGGCCACGAGCGCGACGGCGGGCAGGGTGGCGAGTTCGATGGCGACCAGCCAGGTCGGCAGGTCCCGGGCCGCGACGACCATCACGGCCCCGGTCGTGGCCGCGAGCACCAGGCCCACGGTGACAGCGGGGCCGCCGCGCTGCATCCGGTCCAGGTGCCGGGTGCCGGGGCCGAGCATGAGCAGCACGAGCAGGCTGCCGGCGAGCGCGATGAGCTGCAGTGTCAGACCGGTCGGGCCGGTCTCATAGAAGCAACGCGCGTCCGGGCCGGGCAGGCACAGGGTGCGCGTCGGGGTGGCCGTCGTGACGGCATATGGCAGCCCGCCGAGGCCGGCCCCAAGCGCGGCGAGACCGATCGGCAGGTGCAGCCCACGGGCGCGCGGCGCGAGGGCGTCCACGAGCAGGACGAGAAGGGCGCCGATGGCCGGCGCGAGCACGGGCACCAGGACGCGCCAGTCGATCGAGATCAGGCTGGTCGTCATCGAAGGACACCCCCGAAGGGCGTCGGACCAGAGAAGATCAGATACGGCATCAGGCCCAGCACGATGATCGCGATCGCGAGCACCGCCATCACCAGCGCCTCCACCGGCGTGACGTCACCGGCCCAGTCTCGGGGCGCCTCATCACCCATCCAGATCAGCTTGGCGACGCGCAGGCTGTATGCCGCCGCGAGCACCGCCCCGAGGGCTGCCGCGACGGCCAAGCCGCGGATCAACGCGGCGTTTGGGGGTCCGGCGGTCAGCGCGATCTGGATGCCGTCGATCTCGAATAGCGCGTCGAGGGGGCTGTAGGCGAACCAGCCGATCCGCTCGGCGTCCTGCAGCCACACGATGGGTGCCGCGGCGCCGCTGCCCTGCGGATTCCACGCGGACGCGATCGCCAGGAACTCCCCCCAGAAACCAGCCAGTCCGGGCAGGCCGAGGCTGCCGGCGAGACCGACCATCAGCGCCACCCCCAGGCCGGGCCAGGATTCGCGCAGGGCCGGTCGCACGACGCTGAGGTCGACGCTGCCCCACCGGTCTTTCAGAGCGCCCACGACGAAGAAGAGCAGGGCCGAGATGACCCCGTGGGCGACATTGGCGATCAGCGCGGCTTGCAGCCCGAGGCCGGAACCGGTGCCGAGGGCGAGGGCGACGAAGCCCATGTGCGCGACCGACGAATAGGCGATCAGCCGTTTCAGGTCGCGCTCGACGAGGCAGATCAGCCCGCCCCAGAGGATGCCGACCACCCCGAGCGTGGCGAGCAGCGGGCCGACGCGCGCGAAGCCGTCCGGGGTGAGCGCCAACGGCAGGCGGATCAGACCATAGGTGCCCATCTTCAGCAGCACAGCCGCGAGCAAGACCGAACCGGCCGTGGGCGCGATCGTGTGCGCCGGCGGCAGCCAGGAGTGGAACGGGAAGACCGGCACCTTGACCGCCAGCCCGATGACCAGCAACAACGCAATCCACAACTGGGTGTCCGAGGTCAGGCCAGCCGCGAGGACCTGGCGCATGTCGGAGGTGCCGGCCTGCCCGACCAGAGCCAGGATCCCGGTGAGCATGATGCTCGAGCCGAGGGCGGTGTAAAGCACGAACCGGATCGCCGCCTCGCGACGCGCCACCGGGTCGTGGTTGTCGCCGAAGCGGTGAATCAGCACCCACATCGGGATCAGCACGATCTCGAAGGCGATGAAGAAGACGATGAGGTCCCGGGTCCAAAAGGTCGCCAGGGCACCGAGTTCGACGAGGAGGAGCAGGCCGTAATACAGCCCCGCCGACCCACCTGGCGGCCGGTGCCGCAGGCCGTGCAGCACGACGAGGACCGTGATGCTCGCGGTGAGCAGGGCCAGCGGCGAACTGATCTGGTCGGTTGCGAAGTTCGCGCCGATCCCCCAGTCCGCCACCCAGGAACGCTTGATGCGCGCGCCAGATGCCGCAGCGGCCACGGTGGCGACCAGCGCCCCGGCGGCCGCCGCGAGCGCGAGAAAACCGGCTGCCCCGGCGTTGATCCGGCGCGAGCCGATGATGAGCAACGAGCCGACAACGGCCGGCAGCACCATCGCGATGATCAGCCCCACAGCGCCACCCCCGCGACCGCGAGCAGTCCGAGCACGACCCACACGAGGTCGGTCGAGACGCGCTCCTTGGCGTGGCTCCAGTCGGCGCCGCGACCGGTGAGGGCGGCGATCCAGCCGGGGGCACGGACATAGGTCTCGACGACCTCGCGGTCGACGAAGGCGGCCAGCCGTGCGAGCGCCAGCACCGGCACCGCGACCACCTTGAGGTATGCCGTGTCCGCGCCAAATCCGTTGCTCGCCAGCGTCATCAGCCGCGCCGGGGGCAGGCTGTCGTCCGGCCGCAAGTACCAACCGACGACGACACCCGTCCCGATCAGCAGCACGCTGAGCGCGAGCAGGCCAACGCTGACATGGCCCGGATCCAGCGGGCCGACGAGGAAGACCAATCCGCCCGCCAGCGTGGCGAGCGCCAGCAGCGCCAGCGTGCCCTTGACCAGTGGCCCGGCGTCGCGGTGACCGTGCTCGGCGGCGGTCGCCTGCGCTTGAGGGGTCGGCGCGCCCCGGCGTCCGGCGACGATTTCGTACGCGCGGGTGGCATAGGCCGCCGTCATCGCCACCGTCACCAGCAGGGCGACGGTGACGATGCCCTGCCGCAGGCCCGGTCCGTCACCTCCGATCCACGCGGCGACATCGATGACATGCTCTTTGGAGATGCCTCCGACGGTGAGCGGCACGCCGGCGAGGGAGATCAGGCCGAGACCCCAGACGGCCTTGGCGAAGGTCGAGTCGGCGCCGATGCCGTCGAGATCGCGGGCGGCGGTGGACCCGGCGAGCACGGCCAGCCAGCCGACCGTGAGGAAGAGCAGCGCCTTGAAGATGGCGTGCGAGAACAGGTGCCCGGCCGCTGCTGCCGAGCCGTCATCGACGGTGGCGGCCACCGCGAGGGGGCTGAGCATGACCGCGACCTGGCTGATCGTCGACCACGCGAGGATCCGCTTGACGTCGGTTTGGAAAAAGGCGGTGAAAGCGGCATAGATCATCGTCGCGGCGGTCGCCACGGCCAGGACCCACAAGGCCACCGGGGCCTCGAAGAGCACCGGGTGCAGCGCGGTCAAGACCCAGGTGCCGGCGGCGACCATGGTTGCCGCGTGGATGAGGGCAGAGGCCGGTGTCGGGCCCTCCATCGCGTCGATCAGCCAGTCCTGGAAGGGAATCTGGGCGGACTTGCCGAGGACACCGATGACGAGCGCCGTCATCGCGAGATTGATGAGCGCGGTGTTCGGGCCCAGGCATGACCCGGTGTCCGGGCACGCCCCGGCCACGCTGGAGGTGACGCGCGAGAGATCGCTCGATGCACCCAAGACCTGCTCGAGATCGCTGGAGCCGGCCAGCGCGATGAGGGCGACGATGCCAATGACGAAGGCGGCGTCGGCGAGCCGGGTGACGAGGAAGGCCTTGTATGCCGCCCGCCGGGCCGACCCCTTGCGGCTCCAGTGCCCGATGAGCAGATAGGAGCACCAGCCCATGACCTCCCACCCGATGAGGGTGAGGATCAGGTCGCGGGAGACCACGAGCAGCAGCATCGCCGCGGCGAAGAGGCTGACGGTGGCGGCGAAGGCCGGTTGGCGGTCGTCGTCGTGCAGATACCAGCCGGCGAAGACCTGGACCGCGAGCACCACGAGCAGCACGGTGGCGGCGATCGTCACCACGACCGGGCCGGTCGCGATCCGCGCCGGGAAAAGGGTCAGCTCGGCGGGCGTTGCGGGGTCGGTCGTGCGCAGCACCGGCAGGGCGTATGCGCCGTGCGCTCCCCAGAGCGAAGCCACCCCCAGCCCCGCCGCGGCCAGGGCCACGACCTGGGCCAGGCCGGAGGCGACCCGCCGGCTCGCCAAACCAGCAGCCAGGACCGCAGGAGCGCCGGCTGCGAGGACGAGGAGGGCGAGCGCGAGGAGGTGGGGGGCGGTCATACGTGCCCCTCGGGGTGCGCCGGCGCCGCGCTGGTGACGGAGATGTCGATGCTGTCGCGCCGGCGGAAGACGGCCACGATGACGGCGAGCGCCAGGACGACCTCGGCCGCGGCGATCGTGATGACGAAGAGCGTGAGGATATTGCCGCCATGCCAGCGGTCCCCGCCGACGGCGCCCGCGGTGATCAGCAGCAGCCCAGCCCCGGCCAGCATCAGCTCGATGCCGATGAGCACGAGCACGGCGTTCCGGCGGGCGAGCACACCATAGGTGCCGATCCCGATGAGGGCGGCGGCGACGGCATACGGCAGGGCCAGGTGGATCACGAGGGGCCTCCGGTCTGGCCGCCCGCGAGCCGGGAGACGCTGAAGGCGCCGATCAGCGCGCTGAGCAGCAGCAGCGAGATGGCCTCAAAGGGCCAGACCCAGGTGCCGAAGAGATCGCCCGCCAGCGCCGAGGAATCCACCGGCGTCCGCGCGACCGCCTCACGGCCGGCCAGCGGCAGCAGCACCGCGAGGAGCAGTGCCGAGACGCCCGCGCCGAGGACGGCCGCGAGGGCGCGGTGCAGCCGGGAGGTCGAATGCTCGGCGCTCGGGCCGATGGGGGCACGGGTGAGCATGAGCGCGAAGATGACGAGGACGACAACCGCCCCGACATACACCAGCACCTGCACGAGCGCGACGAGCTCGGCACCCAGGACGAGATAACAGCCGGCCAGACCACCGAGGCTGAGCACCAGCCAGAGGGCGGAATGGACGAGTTGGCGCGTGGTGACCGCCAGCAGGGCCGCCGCGATCGTCACCGCGCCGGTCGCGAGAAAGGTGATATCGAGGCTCGTCATCCCTCGCCGTCCCCGGGAGGGGGCGCACTCGGCGCGGGCCGGGCCGGGCGAGCGGGACGCGCCGCACCGCCACCGACGACGCGCGGACCGCGCGCGGGAGCCCGTTGAGACGCGACCTCCGGCACCTCGGCGGCGCCGGGATCGGGCGCCGGCGGCACGGGCACGCTCTCGACCCAGGACTCCAGCCGGTCCTTCTCGTGCAGCAGGTCGCGGATGTCCAGCTCGGCATACTCGAACTGCGGGGACCAGAAGAGCGCATCGAAGGGGCACACCTCGACGCAGATGCCGCAGTACATGCACAGCGAATAGTCGATCGCGAAGCGGTCCAGCACATTGCGCTGCCGGTCGCGGCCACCGGGCGTCGTCGCCGGGACCGTCTCCTTGTGCGCGTCGATATAGATGCACCAGTCGGGGCACTCGCGTGCGCAGAGCATGCACGAGGTGCAGTTCTCGGCGAGCAGGGCGATGACCCCGCGCGTGCGGGCAGGCAGCTCGGGGCGGTGGTGGGGGTATTCCTCGACCTGGGTATGCCGTGTCAGGGTGCGCGCCGTCGTGGCCAGACCCTTGACCAGGCCCGGCACGATGCCCTTGCGCTCGCTCATCCCGCCACCTTAGAGAACCACTCCGACAGCGGTGATCGCCAACTGCAGCAGCGCGATCGGGATCAGCCACAGCCAGGCCAGCCGCTGCAATTGGTCCTCGCGCAGCCGCGGCCAGGAGACCCGCAGCCAGATCAGGATCAAGGCGATGAGGAAGCCCTTGCCGAAGGTCCACGCCCAGCCCAGCCAGTCGTCCAGCGGGCCGCGCCAGCCGCCGAGGAAGAGCACCGCGAAGAGCAGGGAGAAGAGCACGATCCCGGCATACTCACTGAGCAGGAAGAGCGCGAAGCGCAGGCCGGTGTATTCGGTGTAGGGCCCGAAGACGATCTCGCTGTCGGCGATCGGCATATCGAAGGGCGGGCGCTGCAGTTCCGCGACGGCTGCGGTGAGGAAGACGAAGGCGCCCGGCAATTGCCACAACAGCCACCACGGGCTCCACGCCTCGACGATGCCGCCGAGCGAGAGGGTGCCCGCGGCGAGCGCGACGGAGGCGACGGCGAGGATCATGGGCAGTTCATAGGCCAGTAATTGGGCGGCACTGCGCAGGGCACCGATGAGGGCGTACTTGTTCGCGCTGGCCCAGCCGGCCATCAAGGTGCCGAGGACCCCGATGCTGGTGGCCGCCATGACGAAGACCAGGCTCGCCGGCGCCTCCACCGCGGCATAACCCGGGTGCAGTGGGATCGCCGCCAGCGCGAGCAGATAGGGCACCATCGCGAGCATGGGGGCGAGCCGGAAGACCCGCTTGTCGGCGGCCGCGGGGACCAGATCCTCCTTCTGGACGAACTTGACCCCATCGGCGACCAGCTGCGCCCAGCCGTGGTAGGCCCCGGCATACATCGGGCCCAGCCGGCCCTGCATGTGCGCCATCACCTTGTGCTCGGTCTGCCCGACGAGCAGGGGCAGCACGAGCAGCATCGCCAGCGAGGACGCGGCGCGCAGGATGAGTTCGAGGGCGCTCATCGCGGCCCCCACTCCGGCGGCGGGACACCGGGCGGCTGCATCTTTCGGCGGCCGGGCCCGCCCGTATGCGGTTGGCCCGGCTCCTTCGCACCCGGCCAGTCCTTGGCCACCCGGGCCGCGAGATAGAAGTCCTTGCGCAGCGGGTGGCCCTCGAAGCCGTCGGGCAGCAGCAGCGGGCGCAGGCCGAGGCCGGTGCCGTCGTCGAAGCCGCTGATCGCGAGGCCGAACATCTCGTGCGTCTCACGTTCGTGCCAAGCGGCGCCGGCGAAGATGCCGGTGAGGCTGGGCAGTTCACCGCCCTCGGGGACGCGGGTAGTGAGCAGCAGGCCGCGCAGGGCGCGGGGGGCCACGGCATACAGGTGGAGCGTGACCTCGAAGGCCGGCGGCTCATCGGCCGTGCGATCGACGGCGCTGAGCCAGTCGAAGAAGTCGAAGCCTTCGTCGCGGGCAGCCTGGGCCGCCGCGGCCCACTCGGCCACGGGCACCTCGCGCCGCTCGTCGGTCACATCGGCCACCCTAGTCACCGCCGTCCTGATTCGCTCCCGTGCCGCACCGGGTGGGCGAGCCGGGTTGGCCGCGGCGGGCATACACGCGGGAAGTCTGCGCTTCGGGGTCGCTCTAAAGCAGGGTGAAGCGCAGACTTTCGGCATCGGGAGAGAAATGAGCAGGGGCGGGCGGCGCGGTCAGGCATGCCTAACATGGAGGGCATGTCAGGCACGAAGACCCCGCTGGACCGCGTCGTCATCCGCTTCGCCGGGGACTCCGGCGACGGTATGCAGCTGACCGGCGACCGCTTCACCGCCGAGACCGCGGCTCTGGGCAACGACCTGTCGACGCTGCCGAACTTCCCGGCCGAGATCCGCGCGCCGCAGGGCACGCTGCCGGGCGTCTCCTCCTTCCAGGTGCACTTCGCCGACCACGATGTGCTCACCCCCGGCGATGCACCCGATGTGCTGGTGGCGATGAATCCCGCTGCCCTGAAAGCGAATCTGCCCGAGGTGCCGCGCGGCGCGACGATCATCGCGGACAAGGACGAGTTCTCGACGCGCAATCTGAGCAAGGTCGGCTATGCCACCAATCCGCTCGAGGACGGCTCGCTGGAGTCCTGGCATGTGCATCCCGTGGCGCTGACGAGCATGACGGTGGAGGCGCTCGCGGCATACCCCTCCTTGACGCGGAAGGAGAAGGAACGCGCGAAGAATATGTTCGCGCTCGGGCTGTTGTCGTGGATGTATTCGCGGCCGACCGACGGCACCCGCGCCTTCCTGCAGGGCAAATTCGGTGCCAAGCCGGACATCCTCGGCGCCAACCTCGCGGCGCTGGACGCCGGCTGGAACTATGGCGAGACGACCGAGGACTTCGTCTCCTCCTATGAGATCGCGCCGGCGCCGATGGCGAGCGGCACCTATCGCAATGTCACCGGCAACACCGCGCTCTCCTATGGCCTGGTCGCCGGCGCGCACCGGGCCGGCCTGCAGGTGGTGCTCGGGTCCTATCCGATCACCCCGGCCTCCGACATCCTGCACACCCTCTCGGGACTCAAACGCTATGGCGTGATGACGCTGCAAGCCGAGGACGAGATCGCCGGCATCGGCATCGCGCTCGGCGCGGCCTTCGGCGGCAAGCTCGGGGTGACCTCGACGTCCGGTCCGGGTGTCGCGCTCAAATCGGAAACCATCGGGCTCGCCGTCTCGCTCGAACTGCCGCTGATCGTCGTCGACGTCCAGCGCGGCGGCCCGTCGACCGGGCTGCCGACCAAGACCGAGCAGGCCGACCTGCTGCAGGCGATGTATGGCCGCAATGGCGAGGCCCCGGTGCCGATCGTCGCGCCCTGCTCGCCGACCGACTGCTTCGATGCAGCGGTCGAGGCGGTGCGGATCGCGACGACCTATCGCACGCCGGTCATGCTGCTCTCGGACGGCTATCTCGCCAATGGCGCCGAGCCGTGGCAGTTGCCGGAGATCGCCGAATTGCCTGATCTGCGTGTCGATTTCGCGTCCGGGCCGAATGCCGAGGATGCCAAAGGCGCGCCGGTCTTCCAGCCCTATCTGCGGGACCCGAACACCTTGGCCCGCCCGTGGGCGGTGCCCGGCACGCCGGGATTGGAGCACCGGATCGGCGGCATCGAGAAGGCTGATGTCACGGGCAATATCTCCTATGACCCCGACAACCACGAGCGCATGACCCACCTGCGCCAGGCCAAGATCGACGGCATCACCGTGCCCGATGTCGAGGTGATCGACCCGAGCGGCGAGGCGCGCCTGCTCGTCCTCGGCTGGGGCTCGACCTATGGGCCGATCGCCGCCGCCGCGCGCACCGCCCGCGCCAATGGGGTCGCCGTCGCCACGGCGCACCTGCGCCACCTCAACCCCTTCCCCGCCAACCTCGGTGGGGTGCTGCGGGATTACGAGAAGGTGCTCGTCCCCGAGATGAACGCCGGCCAGCTCGCGATGCTGGTGCGGGCGAAGTACCTCATCGATGCCCAGTCGTATGCCCGGGTCCGCGGGGTCCCCTTCACCACGGCCGAGCTGGTCGAGGCGATCACCGCCCTGGCGGGCTGAGCGACTTCAGGGCAGGTGGCCGACCGGCCACGTCTGGTCCGGCTCGAGGTTGATGTCACGCGACGCTGCGGCGGCCGCGTGCCTGCCTAGCATTTTCGCGCAATGGGCCCGTGACAGATCCGCGACAGACCTGCCACGTTAGCTGACGGTCATGACCACCACACCCCGCACTCGTGTCCGCACCGCGCTCCTCCCAGCCGGTCCGGTGCGCCTGATGAGCCTGGCCGGCGGGGAGATCGAGCCGGTGCGCCAGGCGTTCGCCGGCCTGTCGCCGGCGTCGCGGTGGCTGCGCTTCCATACCGGTATGCCGTCGGTGCCGGAGCGTTACCTGCGCCAGCTGGCGACGGTGGTGCCCGGGGAGCGGCACGTCGTCGTGGCGCTCGCGGGCGGCGAGGCGGTCGGGCACGGCGAGTTCACGCGGGAGCGCGGCGAGCCAGCCCGCGCCGAGATCGCCCTGGCCGTGCACGACAGCTGGCACGGCCGCGGCGTCGGGCTCGCGCTCATCAGCGAGCTGGCCGCCCTCGCTGCGGCGCTCGGCATCGACGAGTTCACCTGCTCCACCCTGCTCGAGAACACCCCGGTCAGGGCGTGGCTGCGCCGCTGTGGCGCCACGGTGCACGGCGACGGCGTCGACTTCCGGTTCGATGTGGCGGCCCTGCTCGCCGCGGTCCGCGAGCACGGACCGCACGCCGTCGCCGCACACCCGCCGGCCGGCGCCCCGCGGACCGAGAGCTCGGAAAGGTCAACCGCCTGCGCGTGAGGCGCGTGGATGCTTTCATGGGCCTGATGGACTTCCGTGTGCTCGGCACCTTGAGCGCCGGCGACGCCAGGGCTAACCCCCGGGGCCAGCGGGCGCGAGATGTCCTTGCCCTGTTGGTGATCCGGCGCGGCCGGCCGGTCAGTCCGGAGGTCATCCTCGACACCGTCTGGGAGGAGGAGGCCACCCGACTGGACACCTCGGTGGTCCACACCGTCATCGCCCGGCTACGCCGCAGCCTCGGCGCCGACTCCATCACCCGGCAGGATGCCGGCTATCAACTGGCGACCGGCGCCCAGGTGGATGCCGACGAGTTCACCCGCCTCGTCACCAGCGCCCGCGCGCTCGTGCCGGAGCACCAGCACCGCCTGGTCGACCTGCTGCGATCCGCCCTGGCCCTCTGGTCCGGACCGGAGGCCTTCGGTGGCGTCAGCGAGGCGCTGGTCGCCACGGAACGCCCCCGGCTGCACGAACTTCGCGACGGCGCCGCAGAGCAGCTCGCGGAGCGGCTGCTCTGCGGGGACGATCCCGCCGGAGTCGCCGATGCCGTGACCTTGATGAGCGAGCTGACCGACCGCGAGCCGCTGCGCGAGCACGCTCACGAGTTGCTCATGGAGGGTCTCTATCGCTCCGGCCGGCAGGCCGAGGCCCTGGGCGTCTTCGAGCACCTGCGCCGCGCCCTGCGCGACGAGCTCGGCATCGATCCCAACCCGGACGTCATCGCGATGCACGCTCGAATCCTGGCTCAGGACAACGACTTCCATCAACGGGCCACCAGGCGTCCGATCGCACGCCGCGGATCTGCGCCCCTTCCCACCACATCGATCATCGGCCGGGACGACGAGTTGCGCCAGATTGCCCAGCTGCTCGACACCGGACGGCGGCTCGTGACGATCGTCGGCCCCGGGGGCGTGGGCAAGAGCCGCCTGCTGATGGAATACGCCCGCAGCCTGCCCGGTCAGACGAACCTGGTCTATGCCGAATTGCCGTGCGTGAGCGGAGCGACCCTTGCCGACGTCTGCGAGACCCTCGCCCGGGCGGCCGGCATCACGCTCGCTGCCGCGGCGCCGCTCGACACTCTCGCCGCCGGGCTGCGGGCGAGCGACATCCTGCTCCTGCTCGATGAGGCCGAGTGGTCGCTGACGGCCTGCAGCGAGGTCGTCGACCGGGTGCTGAGCCGATGCCCCGGGGTGCGCGTCGTGGTCACCTCGCGGATGCCGCTGGACCTGACCGGGGAGAGCCTCCTCGCCCTCGGCCCGCTGCCCGCGCCACCTGCGGGCGCGGCGCTCGATGTCCTGATGAGCGCCCCCGCGGTCCGGCTCTTCGTCGACCGGCTCACCGACCACTCGCCAGGCCTGACCCTGTCTGGCGAGGACTATCACCGGGCGGCGGAGATCACCCGCCGGGTGGACGGCCTACCGCTTGCCCTGGAGATCGTCGCCGGCCAGTCGGTGTCCTCCTCGGTCGCCGACCTGCTGGGCCTGGTCGAGGCACCGCTGGACCTCGAAGCGGCCGAGCGGGACCGCGACCAGCGCCAGCGATCACTGCGGGAGACCCTGACGTGGAGCCTTGACCGGCTGCCCGGCCAGGCCCGAACCATGGTGCGCCGCCTGGGCATCTTCGACGGCCCCTTCGACATGGCCGCAGCGCTCGCCGTCGTCGGGCATGTCCAGACCCCCGCCGGGACCGCCGACGTCCGCTCCAGCATCCGCACGCTCATCCGCGAAGCCCAGGTCCAGGTCGACCGACGAGACGGCGCCCTACGGATGCGTCTTCTCCGCACGGTCCAGGTCCTCATGCGCGAGCACTTGGAGGACGCCGGCGAACTCGCTGCGACGGCGGCCCGGCACCGGGAGTGGTATGCCGCCCGGTGGCGCGGGCAGCCGCTCAGCGACGCCATGATCGCCGATATCGCCGCCTCGTATCCCGACTACCTGGGTGCATTGCGCAGCGCCCTCGACACTGGCGACCCGCACACGCTCGGCGATCTCGCCATCGTCTTGTCCCGGTACTGGTTCTTCGCCGAGACCGGCCGAGAGGGGGTCGCCTATGTGCGACGGGCGTTGGCCAGCGGGGCCTTGACGGACCGCCAGGTCGCGATTCTGCGATTGCTCGAAGTGGCGCTGCTGCCGCAGGACCAGGGCACCGCCCAACGGGCGACCCTCGATGCGCTGGCCGCCGATCTCGACGACGAGCCCGACTGGCTCGGCCGCTTGCACATCCTGCGCTCGGTCGGCCCCTATGTGCGCGGGGACTTCTCCCGGGCTCTCGCGTGCGCCGAGGAGGCCGTGGCCGTCTCTCGTGAGCGAGCCGAGCACCACCTGCCGGAAGCCCTGGGCGCGTATGCCGTGATGCTGGCCGCCGTCGGCCGCACGCATGAGGCGCTGGCGGCAGGGCAGGAGGCCTGGCGACTGATCGCGGCCGACCCGAGCGCCGTGGACCTGACCCAAGTAGTTCCGAAAGTCGCTCTCGCGCTGATCGATTCAGACCAGCCTGCGGAGGCGCTCACGATCCTCGATCGCACGCTGGCGCGGGTGGAGCGAGAGCTCGGTTTGGCGCCGGCCTCGCTGTTCACGACCAACGCGGGGTGGGCGGCGCTCGGCTCGGACCGGCCGGCCCTCGGTCTGCGCCGCTTCGCCCAGTCACTTGCCCACCTCGCGGGTGGCGGGAACCTGTTGGTCACGGGCGAAGTCCTCGCCGGGGCCGGCGCGGCGATGGCCACCATGGGCTGTGCCGGCGCCCGCGAGGTGCTCACGGTCGCCGACGATCACCTCCAGTCGGCGGGAGCGGTTCTCTCGCCGTGGCAGCAAGCGATCGTCCGCGACCGTCGAGCGCTCCTGCCGGAGCCGGACATCGCCATGATCCTCACCACCTCGGGTTTCGAGCGAGCGGCGGCGCTGATCCGCCAGGCGGCGGACCAGCGCCCCGTCGCGTGACCGCGCGGGTGACCGGACGGCATACCTGAGATCTCAGCGGCCGGCCGTCGCCTGCCGCGTGGGCTTGAGCGGACCGAGATTGGCGTAGTCCATGGCGAGGCTGCCACGCTTGCCCGGCTCGACATAGAAGCCGACCCCGACCTGGCCCGAGCGCGCCAGGTCATCCTTGAAGGCGCCGATCTCCGTGCCGTTGACGCTGAAGAAGAAGCTCGAGCCGAGCGCCTGGAGGCGCACGGTGCGATAGCCGCCGCCGGTGCCGATCTCCTTCACCGGCGTGTAGTCCATCAGCTCACGGCGGTTGCCGCGCGCGTCGAAGGCCACGACGAGCGCCTTGCCGTTGTTCGTATAGCAGAAGTAGTAGCCCGGCAGCCACAGGTCGTCACGGACCCGGTTGGCATTGCCGCGCACGATCAGACAGTTCGGCGCGCTGCCGTCGCTATTGCCGATCCGGTTCATCCGGACCTCATAGTCGAAGTCGCCATAGGTGCCGGCATGGGCGACGGAGGAGAAGCGGCCGGACATGCCCTGCGAAAAGAGGGTGCCGTCCTTGACCCGCCAGCGGCCGACGACCCCGCGCCACCCCGGCGCATCGAAGTTAAAGGCGTCCCGGAAGTAGGCCCCGTGCGCTCGGCTCGGACCGGAGGTGGCGGCATCGGACATCGACGCAGGCGCCGGCGTGGGTGGCGGCATCATCGTGGCGCCGGCGGCCGACGCGGACAGCACGCCGGCGACAGCAGCGCCGGCGAGAAAGCGAATGGACATCGGTTGACTTCCTTCGTGTGGTGGGTCCGGGCGGGATGTGCCCGGTGACACCACTGTCCGAGGAGGCCCTGTCGCCGATCTGTCACCGGCCCGACGACTCAGCAGACCCTCGTCATATCCGCACAGCTAGGACGGTGCGCTGATTTGACTAACCTCCGCTAGCAGAGGTTGCTCGACTCAGCAGAGGTTGCTCGACGAGCGGGCGGGTCAGGTCGGCGGCGGAGGCGAGGCGGTGACCGGCATACCGCTTGGGCACCGACTGGCCGATGCGCTCGGCCGCGATCTTTTCTTGCAGTTTCAGGATGCCCTGGAGGAGCGCTTCGGGGCGGGGCGGGCAACCGGGGACATAGACGTCGACCGGGATGATCGTGTCGACGCCCTTGGTCACCGAATACGAATCCCAGTACGGCCCACCGGAATTGGAGCAGGCGCCGAAGGAGATGACATATTTCGGCTCGGGCATCTGGTCATACAGCCGGCGGACGGCGGGCGCCATCTTGTCGGTCACGGTGCCCGAGACCACCATCAGGTCGGCCTGCCGAGGGCCGGGCGCGAGCGGGATCACGCCGAGGCGCATGAAGTCATAGCGGCCCATCGACGCGGCGATGAACTCGATCGCACAGCACGCGAGGCCGAAGTTGAAGACCCACAGCGAATAGCGGCGTCCCCAGTTGAGCACGACCCGCATCGGCTTCGGCGCGTGCGCCCCGACGGGCCCGACGCGGGGGGTGGGCAGATCGACGGCGGCCATCTAGGACCACCGGAGCAGTCCGCGCCGGGCGGCGTGCGCGAGGCCGATGAGGATGATGCCGATGAAGACGCCGACCTCGACGAGCGAGGCCGGGCCGAGGTCGCTCCGGGCGACGAGTGCCCACGGGAAGAGGTAGATGGCGTCGACCGCGAAGATGACATAGAGGAAGGCGTAGATCAGATAACGCACCTGGGCCTGCGCCCAGCCGGAGCCGATGGGATCGACGCCGGACTCATAGGTCGTGCGGGCGGCGGTCGCGCGAACGCGGGGCGCGAACAGCCACCGGGCCGCCATGGCGGCGACGAAGAGCAGCACGCCGGCGCCGAGGACGGCGGCCGCTACGACATACGCGCTCATGCGCCCCACCCTATGACCTGCCCCCGCGGACGGTCCGGAATGCGGCGCGATTTCCGGCCGTCGGACCGAACGCGCGTAAAATCGAACGGTTGTGTGCGGAAATTCGCCGCACGTGTCGAGATGAAGGTCCGCTGGACATGGCAAAACCCTTGGGCACCACGACGCACGAGCACGCCGGATCGGTCGATCTCGGTATGCCGATCCCGCATGGCCTGGACGGGATCCCCCGCCTGGCCGGCGACGCGAAGCTGACCAAGAAGGACTACACCTCCGACCAGGAGGTGCGCTGGTGCCCCGGCTGCGGCGACTACATCATCTTGAACACGGTGCAGTCCTTCCTGCCCGAACTCGGGCTGCGCAAGGAGAACATCGTCTTCGTCTCGGGCATCGGCTGCTCGAGCCGCTTCCCGTACTACCTCGACACCTATGGCATGCACAGCATCCATGGCCGGGCGCCGGCGATCGCGACCGGCCTGGCGACCTCCCGGCCCGACCTGTCGGTGTGGGTGGTCACCGGTGACGGCGATGCGCTGTCCATCGGCGGCAACCACCTGATCCACGCGCTGCGCCGCAATGTCAATATGACGATCCTGCTGTTCAACAACCGGATCTACGGCCTGACCAAGGGGCAGTACTCCCCCACGAGCGAGCCGGGCAAGATCACCAAGTCGACCCCTGCCGGCTCGGTGGACACCCCCTTCAATCCGGTGAGCCTGGCGTTGGGCGCCGAGGCGACCTTCGTCGCCCGCAGCCTCGACAACGACCGGGCGCACCTGTCGCACATCCTGCGCGCCGCGGCGGCGCACCGGGGCACCGCGCTGGTCGAGATCTATCAGAACTGCCCGATCTTCAATGACGGCGCATTCGATGCGATCAAGGACCGCGACCAGCAGCAGGCCCGCCTGGTACAGCTCGCCGACGGTATGCCGGTGACCGTCGGCTCCAAGGATGCACGCCAGGTGCTGGTCCGCACCGACGAGGGCAAGCTGGTTTTCGTGCCCGAGGCCGAGGCCACGCCCGAGCGGACGGTCGTGCACAATGCCTCCGATCCCGACCCCAGCCAGCAGTTCGCCCTGAGCCGGATCGATGACGCCTCGATGACGCATGTCCCGATGGGCATCTTCCGGCAGGTCGAGCGCCCGACCTATGACGATCTCGTGCGCGGCCAGATCGACGCCGCGGTCACCACCGCGGGCGGGCCCGCCGGTGACGCCGAACTCGCCACCCTGATCGCCGGCCGGGACACCTGGACCGTGGCGTGAGCGCTGCCGCGACGGAGGCGGACGAACCCGGCAGACCGGCCGGACCCAGAACGTTGACAAGCGCCGACCAGGCGCGGCGGGGCACGGCATATGGCGTGCTCGCGTATGGGGTGTGGGGCGTCTTCCCGCTCTACTTCCACGCCCTGAAGCCCGCGGGCGCCTGGGAGATCCTGGCCCACCGCATCGCTTGGACGATGCTGCTGTGCCTGATCCTCTTGGCCGTCCGCAGGGACTGGGCGTGGCTGCGGCCGACCCTCGCGGACCGGCGGCTCAGCCTCGGACTGGTCGCCGCCGCCCTCCTCATCGCCGCGAACTGGGTGATCTATGTCGTCGCCGTCCTGGCCGGGCATACCTATGAAGCGGCGCTCGGCTACTTCCTTAACCCGCTGGTCACGGTCGCTCTCGGCGTGGTCCTCCTCGGCGAGCGATTGCGGCGGGCGCAGTGGATCGCTGTGGGGATCGGCGCGGCGGCCTTCCTGTACCTCGCCCTCGCCGGCGGCGGCTTCCCGGTTGTCGCGATCAGCCTCGCACTGAGCTTTGGGCTCTACGGGCTGCTGAAGAAGCGGGTCGGGGTCGCGCTCGACCCGTGGCATTCGCTCTTCGCCGAGACGGCGATCCTGCTGCCCGCGGCGGCCGTCATCCTGCTCATCGTCGCCGAGCGCGGCGACGCGACCTTCGGGACCGGGGCCTGGCATACGACCCTGCTCGCGATGGCCGGTCTCGTGACGGCGATCCCGCTGCTGCTTTTCGCGGCCGCGGCCCAACGCGTGCCCCTGGTGACGATGGGCTTGATCCAGTTCATGACGCCGGTGATGCAGCTGATCGT
This sequence comes from Actinomycetota bacterium, assembly GCA_020160805.1. Taxonomy (GTDB): domain Bacteria; phylum Actinomycetota; class Actinomycetes; order Actinomycetales; family Dermatophilaceae; genus Nostocoides_A; species Nostocoides_A veronense. The sequence goes on from JAIUPO010000006.1 coordinate 21,641, forward strand.
CGGCGTGCTGCTGCTCAATGAGCACGTCACGTCCTCATCGTGGGTGGGTTTCGGCATCGTCTGGATCGCCTTGGTGATTCTCTCGGTGGATTCGCTGCGGGCGGCCCGACGCTCCCGCGCCACCATCACCCCGCTGGATCCCGCCGCCGAATAGGGCCGCCTCAGCGGCCTCTCAGCCACCCTCCAGGAGAATCGTGAGTATGTCGCCCGCTCGCGCCAATCTGACGAAGTTCGCTTGGCTCTCGATCGCCGCCGCCATCGCCACGATCGCCTTGAAGTTCGGCGCTTATGTCATGACGGGCTCGGTCGGTCTGCTCTCCGATGCGGCCGAGTCGATCGTCAACCTCGTCGCGGCCTTCGTCGCCCTGCTGGCCTTGCACGTCGCCGCGCGACCGGCGGATGAGGACCACCACTTCGGTCACTCCAAGGCGGAGTATTTCTCGGCCGTTGTCGAAGGCGTGATGATCTTCATCGCGGCCGTCTTTATCCTGTGGACCTCGGTCCAACGCTTCCTCGACCCGCAGCCGCTGGAGAATGTCGGCGTCGGCCTCGGGATTTCCATCGTCGCGTCGGTGCTCAACGGCCTGGTGGCCCTCACCCTGCTGCGCGCCGGGCGGCAGCACGACTCGATCACCCTGGTCGCCGACGGCAAGCACCTGCTCACCGATGTGTGGACCTCGGTCGGCGTCGTCGTCGGGGTGCTGCTGGTGGCGCTGACGAAATGGGAGCGGCTTGACCCGGTCATCGCCTTCCTCGTCGGCTGCAATATCGTCTGGACCGGCTGGCACCTAATCCGCGATTCCGTGGACGGGCTGATGGACAAGGCCATCGACGGCGAGCGCGCCGACGCGATCCGCACCGTGCTCGACCGGCACAGCAGCGACGAGGTGACCTACCACCATCTGCGCACCCGAGAGGCCGGCCACCAAGTCTTCGCGTCCGTGCACGTCCTAGTCCCAGGGGCCTGGACTGTGCAGCATGGCCACGATCTGGTCGAGGAGATCGAGACCGACCTGCGCGCCAGCCTGCCCGCCCTCGACGTCAACATCCACCTCGAGCCGCGCGAGGATCCCCGCTCGTATGAAGCTGGCCTGCGCACCCCCGAACAGCTCTGACTCCGGTAAAGCGCTTGCATACTGCTAGCATGTCGTCATGACAACGCTGTACGTCCGGGACGTTCCCACCGAGGTTGCGGCGACGTTGAAAGAGCGTGCAGCGGCGGCGGGGATGTCGTTGTCCGCCTATGTCGCGGCCGAACTCACCCGGATGGCCGAGCGGCCCACCAATGCAGAGATCGTGGAACGCCTCCGTCGACTCGACCGGAGCCAGGGGCCATCATCGTCTGACATCGTCGATGTCCTCGGGCAATCTCGGCGATGATCGTCGTCGACGCCTCGGCAATGGTCGAGGCGCTGATCGGCCGAGACGTTGACGAGAGCCTTCTGGATGTCCTAGCCGGCCATCTCGCAGCACCGCACCTGCTGGACATCGAGGTCCTCTCGGTCCTGCGCGGTCTAACCCTGAGCCAGAAGCTGCCTCTTGCCTTGGCCGACACGGCTCGCGCCCATCACTTCGCCATGATGATCGACCGGCACGAGACCGCGCCCTTGGCTGGGCGCATCTGGGACCTGCGCCACCAGTACACGACCTACGACGCCGCCTACCTGGCCCTGGCTGAAGTCCTCGACGTGCCGATTCACACCTGCGACGCAAAACTCGACAGCGGCGGCCACACCGCAACCGTTCGCATCCACCCGCGAACGCACTAAACGTCCCTGACGTCGATGACAGCCGCGACGGTGCGCGGGCGCGCCATCTCGGGCCAAAACCAGTCAGCCGTCGCGGCGGACGACGCGGTCGGCGAGGTGGGCCAAGGCGGCCGTGACCTCGCCTTGGGGCAAGGCAGCAAGGATGTCCTTGGCGCCGGCGGCGACGGCCTCGGTCTCGGCGCGGGCGCGGGCCATGGCAGGGTGCGGCCGAAGCAGGGCCAGTGCTTCGGCGACCTGATCCTCGCTCGGCTCGCTCAGGCGCAGCAGGTGCTGCAAGCGGGCGTCGGCCGGGTCCTGGGAGGCCAGTGCGTGAATGATCGGCAGGGTTCGCTTGCCCTCGCGGATGTCGGTACCGGGCGCCTTGCCGAGGACATCCATCTCCGAACTGATGTCGATCAGGTCGTCGGCGAGTTGGAAGGCGACGCCGATCCGCTCGCCATACTCGATGAGCGTCGCGATCGTCTCGCGCGAGCAGCCGGACAGCAGCGCGCCATAGCGCGCCGCTGTCGCGATGAGCACGCCGGTCTTGTCGGCGAGCACGCCGAGGTAGTAGGCGTTCGGATCCTGCCCGGGCGGGCACGCACGATCATCGCGGATCTGGCCCGAGCAGAGCCGGATGAAGGTCTGGCTCTGGATCTTGACGGCCTCCGGGCCGAGGTCGGCGATGATGTCCGAGGCCGTGCCGAAGAGCAGGTCGCCGACGAGGATCGCCGTCGAGTTGTCATACTTCGCATTCGCGGACGGCGCCCCGCGCCGGGTGAGCGCATCGTCCATGACGTCGTCGTGATAGAGCGAGGCGAGGTGGGTCAGCTCGACACCCGCCGCGGCCGCGACGACATCGTCATTGATCCCCGAGCCCAGTTCGGCCGCCAACAGCGTCAGCAGCGGCCGGAAGCGCTTGCCGCCGGCGCGCAGCAGGTGCGCATTAGCCTCGGCGATGAACGGATCGTCATGATCAACGCGGGCCGTGAGCAGGTCCTCGACGGCGGCCAGGCCGAGATCGAGGCGAGCCTGCAGCCCCGGGGAGATCCCCGGGAGCGCAGGAGCGGGTGCGGGAGTGACCATAGGTCAGCGGATGAACTGGCTGGCCTGGTTGGCCAGGTCCAGCACCGGTGCCGGGAAGACGCCGAGCGCGACCGTCAAGATCACGGCGACGGCCAGACCGACGGTCGTCAGGACGGACGGGTTGAGGGCACGAACCTCGCCTTGTGCCTCGCTGAAATACATCAGCACGATGACACGGACATAAACGAAGGCCGTGACCAGGCTGCACAGCACACCGATGACGACGAGCACGGCCAAGGTGGTGCCGCCATGGGCGATCGCCGGGGCGAAAGCCGCGAACTTGGCGGTGAAACCAGAGGTCAGCGGGATGCCGGCGAAGGTCAGCAGCAGCAGCGCGAAGATGCCAGCCACCACGGGGTGCCGCTTGCCCAGCCCGCTCCACTGCGCGATGTGCGAGGCCTCGGCGCTGCCCTCGCGGACCAAGGCGACGATACCGAAGGCGGCGATCGTGGCCAGGCCGTAGGCCAGGACATAGAACATCACGCCGGAGACACCGGTCGCATCGAACGCGAGAACACCGACGAGGATGAAGCCGGCGTGGGCGACCGAGCTATAGGCCAGGAGGCGCTTGATGTCGGTCTGCGTCACGGACAGCACCGAGCCGACGATCATCGTCAGCGCCGCGATCGCCGCCACGCCCATCCGCCAGTCCCAGCGGTCCGCGTCGATGCCGGTGTATGCCAGTCGCAGGATCGCCCCGAAAGCGGCCAGCTTGGTGCAGGCGGCCATGAAGCCGGTGATCGGCGACGGCGCGCCTTGGTAGACATCCGGGGTCCACTGGTGGAAGGGCACGGCGCCGACCTTGAAGAGCAGGCCGACGAGCACGAGCAAGACACCCGGGAGCAGCAGTCCCTCGACATCCGCCGGGGCGGTGGTGATGGCCTGGCTGAGGGCGGAGAACTTCACCGAGCCGGCATACCCGAACAGCAAAGCGGACCCGAAGAGGAAGAAGGCGCTGGAGAAGGAACCGAGGAGGAAGTACTTCAGGGCGGCTTCTTGCGACAGCAGGCGACGGCGACGGGCCAGGCCAGTGAGCAGATAGAGCGGCAGCGAGAGAACTTCCAGCGCGACGAACATGACCAGCAGATCGCCGGCGGCCGGGAAGATCATCATGCCGGCGACGGAGAACAGGGCCAGCGGGAAGACCTCGCTTGTGCCCCAGCCGGCGCGGGTCGCGGCCGCCTCTAGCGGCGAGCCGGGAACGGCGGCGCCCATGGGGGTGAAGGCGTCCGCTCCGGCGCTGGAGAACTTCTCGGCCATCAGCAGGACCGATAGGAAGGACAGCAACAGCACTGAGCCCTGCATGAAGAGGGCAGGACCGTCGATGATCATCGCGCCGTCGAGGGTCGCGCCCTTGTTGTCGACGGCCTTCCACACCAGCGCGCCGAAGGAGGCAGCGATCGTGAGCAGGGCCAGTGCAACCTGGATGGAGTGGCGCGACGAGCGCGGCGCGAAGGCGTCGACGAGGACGCCGATCAAGGCGCCGCCGAAGACGATCAGCACGGGCAGGATGGCCCAGTAATTGATCTCGGCGACCGTGAAGGCGGTCGGCAAGAGCGTGGTCATCACTTCTCACTCCCAGTGGAAACGGCGGCGGGAACGACCGGCACGGGATCGCTCACCCCCACCTCGGTGAGGACCCGCTGCACCGCGGGATTGAGGACGTCAAGAACCGGCTTGGGGTAGACGCCGAGGATCAGGAAGCTCGCGATGAGCGGGGCGACGACCCACTTCTCACGCCAGTTCAAGTCCTTGGCTTCGACGCCATCCGGCTTGGGCCCAGTCATCAGGCGCTTGTACATCCACAGGATGTAGATCGCCGCCAACACGATCGCCAAGACCGCGATCGAGGCCACGCCGCGGTAGCGCGAGAAGGTGCCGATGATGACGAGCACTTCAGAGACGAAAGAGCTCAGGCCCGGCAACGCGAGGCTGGAGAGACCGCTGATCAGGAAGGTTCCGGCGAGGATCGGGGTGACCCGCTGCCAGCCGCCATAATCCGAAATCTTGGTGCTGCCGTGGCGGGCGATGAGCATGCCAGCGATGAGGAACAGGCCCGCGGTCGAGAAGCCGTGGTTGATCATGTAGAGCGTCGAGCCGGCGCCCGAGACCGACGTCATCGCGAAGATGCCCAGCACGATCAGGCCGAAGTGGCTGATCGAGGTGTAGGAGATCAGGCGCATCATGTCGTTCTGGGCGATGGCCGCGAAGGCGCCATAGAAGATCGACACGACCGCGAGCGCGATGACCACCGGGGTCGCCCACTTGCTGGCCTCCGGGAAGAGCTGCAGGCAGAAGCGCAGCATGCCGTAGGTGCCGACCTTGTCCAGGACACCGACGAGCAGGGTCGCCGTGGCCGGCTTGGCCACGCCGGCCGCATCCGGAAGCCAGGTGTGGACTGGCCACATCGGCGCCTTGACGGCGAAGGCGATGAAGAAGCCGACCCAGAGCCACTTCGCCACGGTGGGATCGATGTCCAGCCCCGTGAGGTTGGAGATCAGGAAGCCCTCCTTGCCGCCGGGGCCCTGGAAGTAGAGGCCGATAACGGCCGCCAGCATTACGAGACCGCCCGCGAGCGAGAAAAGCAGGAACTTCAGCGCGGCCGCTTGCCGGCCCGGTCCGCCATACCCACCGATGAGGAAGTAGACCGGGATGAGCATCGCCTCGAAGAAAACGTAGAACAAGAAGACATCGGTGGCCGCGAAGACGCCGACCATGAAGGTCAGCAGCAGCAGCGTCCACGCGAAGTAGTTCTTTTCGCGGGTGCCGCCTTCGGGCACGTCATGCCAGGCGGCGAGGATGCAGACCGGGGTGAGGATGAGCGCGAGCAGGATCAGCGTCAACGAGATGCCGTCGACCCCGAGGGCGTAGGAGACGCCGAAGCTGGGGATCCACTCGTGGATCTCGGAGAGTTGGAACTGCGAGATCGCATTGCGGTCGAACTGCGCGACCGAGCCCACGCCGACCGCGAGGGTGGCGAGCGAGAAGGCGAGCGCCAGCTCTTTGGCCCGCTCGGCCATCGCGGCGGGGAGGGCGGCGATGAGCGCGGCGCCGACGAGCGGCACCACCATCATCACCGTCAGCCAGGGGAAGTTCTCCATCAGTTCATCACCCACAGTGCACCGAGGACAGTGACGACACCGGCGAGCATCGTCAGGGCGTAGGAGCGTGCATAACCGTTCTGCAGGCGCCGCAATCGCGTCGAGGCGGCACCGGTCAGCTTGCCGAGGCCCATCGCGCCGCCGTCGACCAATTCGTTGTCGGTCCAGATGACCGAGCGCACGAGCTTGATTCCGGGCCACATGAAGATCGCCTCGTTGAGGTCGTCTTGGTAGAGGTCCTTGCGGGCCGCCTGGGTCAGCGCATTGCCGGCCGGGGCGTTGACCGGGACCTCGTCGCGGCCATAACGAACCCACGCCAGGCCGGCGCCGAGGGCGACAAGGATCAAGGTCGCCGCCATCAGGACCGGGACGGCGATCACCGGCTCGTGGTGCTCGTGATGCCCGGTGACCGGCTCCAGCCAGTTGCTGAAGATATTCGTCGGGCCGAGGATCAGGCCGAGGGCGGCCGAGCCGACCGCGAGAACCATCATCGGCACCGTCATCGTCAGCGGCGACTCGTGCGGGTGCTGCGGCGGGTCATCGGTCCAGCGGGCCTTGCCGTGGAAGGTCATGAAGAACAGGCGCGACATATAGAAGGCGGTCACGCCGGCGCCGAGCAAGGCAGCGAGGCCAAAGACCCACGGGCGCCAGCCTTCGCCGACGAAGGCGGCCTCAATGATTTTGTCCTTGCTCCAGAAACCGGAGAAGGGCGGGACACCGAGGATCGCCAGCCAGCCGAGGCCGAAGGTGATCCACGTGATCTTCATGTACTTGCCGAGGTCACCGAAGCGGCGCATGTCGACCTGGTCGTGCATGCCGTGCATGACCGAGCCGGCCCCGAGGAACATCCCGGCCTTGAAGAAGCCGTGGGTGATCAGGTGGAAGATCGCGAAGGCATAGCCGATCGGGCCGAGGCCGGCGGCGAGCATCATGTAGCCGATCTGGCTCATCGTCGAGGCGGCCAGCGCCTTCTTGATGTCGTCCTTGGCGCAGCCGACGATGGCGCCATACGTCAAGGTGATCGCGCCGACGACCGCGACCGCGAGCTGCGCGTTCGGGGCGCCCTCGAAGATCGCGTGGCTGCGCACGACGAGGTAGACACCGGCGGTGACCATCGTTGCGGCGTGGATGAGCGCCGAGACCGGCGTCGGGCCGGCCATGGCGTCTCCGAGCCAGCTTTGCAGCGGGAACTGTGCCGACTTGCCGCAGGCGCCGAGGAGCAGGAGCAGACCGATGGCGGTCAGCGCCGCGCTGCTCGCCCCGCCGACACCGGCGTCGACGCTCGCGAAGTCGACGGCACCGAAGGTCGCGAACATCAGTGAGATGGCGAGGGCCAGGCCGATGTCACCGACGCGGTTGACCCAGAAGGCCTTGTTCGCGGCGGTGGCGTAGGCCGGGTTGTGGTTCCAGAAGCCGATCAGCAGGTATGACGCGAGGCCCACGCCTTCCCAGCCGACGAAGAGCAGGAGGTAGGAGTCGGCGAGGACCAGCAGCAGCATGGAGGCGACGAAGAGGTTCAAGTAGGCAAAGAAGCGCCGCTTGTCCGGGTCGTGGCTCATGTAGCCGAGGGAGTAGACGTGGATCAAGCTGCCCACGAAGGTGATCAGCATGACGAAGCTGATCGACAAGGTGTCGATCTGCAGGCCCGCCTGGAGGTTGAAGGCGCCGGCCGGGATCCAGTCGAAGAGCACCTGGTGGGTGGATCGCTGCTCCGGGTCGACCGCCGCCAACTGAAGCAGCGCGACGACCCCGAGGCCGAAGCTCGCCCAGGACAAGCCGGTCGCCATGGCCGGGCCGAAGCTGTTGGTCGCCTTGCCGCCGAGCAACAGGATCGCAGCGCCGGCCAGCGGCAGCGCGATCAGCAACCAGCCGGCCATGGAGACGGCGTCCGAGGACGTCGTGCTCTCCATCGCGATCTGGGTCAGGAGGGTGGACACGATGTGTTATCCCCTTCTCAGTACTTCAGCAGGTTGGCGTCGTCGACCGAGGCCGAGCGGCGGGCACGGAAGATCGCCATGATGATCGCGAGGCCGACCACGACTTCGGCGGCGGCCACGACCATGACGAAGAGCGCGATCGCCGCTCCGTCGATGGTTTCGTGCATGCGTCCGAAGGTGACGAAGGCGAGGTTCGCGGCATTGAGCATCAACTCGATGCCCATGAAAACCATCAGGGCGTTGCGTCGCGTCAGCACCGTCGCGGTGCCGATCGTGAACAGGATGATCGCGAGATAGATGTAATTCATCAGGTTCATCGCGCGCTCCCCTCCTCGATCTCCTGGTGCGGGTCGTGCTCGGCGGCGCTGAACAGACCGGGCCGGGCCACCTGGTCACGGGCCTGCAGCGTGCGGGAGACCGACAACTCGGTCGGGGTGCCATCGGGCAGCAGGGCCGGGGTGTCGACGGCATTGTGTCGGGCATACACACCCGGCGCGGGCAGACCGGAGACGAACTCGCCGCGCTGGAAGCGACGGCGCGCCCACTCGCGCTGGTTGGGCTTCTCACCCATCCGCTCGCGGTGCGCGAGCACCATGGCGCCGAGCGCGGCGGTGATCAACAGGGCCGAGGTGATCTCGAAGACCCAGACGTACTTGCCGAAGATGACCTCGGCCATCGCCGAGATATTGCCCGGGCTGGCGTTGATCGCATTCAGGTTGGGCGTGCCGGTGACGGTGATGCGCCCGATCATCCCGATCAGCAAGGCGCCGAGGCCGAGGCTGAGCAGCAGGGTCAGCCAACGCTGCCCCTTGAGGGTCTCGACGAGGGAGTCGGAGGAGTCGACGCCGATGAGCATGACGACGAAGAGGAAGAGCATCATCACGGCGCCGGAGTAGACAAACATCTGCACCACACCGAGGAAGGGTGCGCCCTGGCCGATGTAGAAGATGCCGAGGATCGCCATCGTGAAGGCGACGCCGAGGGCAGCGTGCACGGCCTTGCGCGCGAACAGCAGCCCGAGTGCGGAGAGCACCGACAGCGATCCGAGGATCCAGAAGGTGACAGCTTCAGCGGTTCCGGTCATCGCGAGCCTCCTTCGACCTTGCCGAGGTAGTAGTCGCGCTCCTGCATCCCGTCGGCCATCGCGTGCGGCGGGGCGTCCATACCGGCCTGCAGCGGAGCGAGCAGCTGCTCCTTGGTGAAGATCAGGTCGGCGCGGCTGTCATCGGCGAGCTCGTAGAAGTTGGTCATCGTCAGCGCCCGCGTCGGGCAGGCCTCGATGCACAACCCGCAGAAGATGCAGCGCAGGTAGTTGATCTGGTAGATACGCCCGAAGCGCTCTCCCGGCGAGAACCGGCCGGTGCCACCGGGCGTGTCGTCATTGTCAGCGCCCTCGACGAAGATCGCGTCCGCGGGGCATGCCCAGGCGCACAACTCGCAGCCGACGCATTTCTCCAGCCCGTCGGGATGCCGGTTGAGCTGGTGACGGCCGTGGAATCGCGGCTGGGTGGGGCGCTTGACCTCGGGGTATTCCTCAGTCTTAACCTTCTTGAACATCGTCGCGAAGGTGACTCCGAAGCCGCCAACGGGCGCGAACATCTCGGAGAAGAAGCCGGGCTTGTCCTTCTCAGCCATGGATCACTGCCTTGCTCGAATCGGCCTGGGATTCCCCGGCGCTCTCGCGCAGGCGCTGACCGGGGAGCGGCGGCACGGGATAGCCACCGGCGAAGGGGTCGATCTCCGGGGGCACGACAACCGCGCGAGCTTCAGCCCGCTTGACCTGCCGGCCTTCCCAAATCCAGGTCGCGGCCAGCACCAGCAGGGCCAGCACGCCGATGACGATCAGCGATGCGAGTCGCCGCTCGGCGCCGAAGATATTCACGGCGCGATCGCCGAGGAAGCCGTTGTTGGCGGCCTGCAGGAAGGCGATGGCGACGACCCACACGATCGTGACCGGGATGAGGAATTTCCACCCGAAGTGCATGAACTGGTCGTAGCGGGTGCGGGGCAGGGCGCCACGCAGCCACACGAAGAAGAACATGAACATCCAGAGCTTGATGGTGAACCACAGCAGGCCCCACCAGCCCTCGTTGAACATGCCGTCATTGATCGCCGCGATGCCGGGCGGGGCCTGCCAGCCGCCGAGGAAGACGGTGGTGGCCAGGGCCGCGACGGTGAACATGTTGACGTACTCGGCGAGGAAGAACATCGCGAACTTCAGCGAGCTGTATTCGGTGTGGAAGCCACCGGTCAACTCACCCTCACCCTCGGCGAGGTCGAAGGGCAGTCGGTTGGTCTCGCCGACCATCGTGATGACGTAGATGACGAAGGAGACCACCAACGGGATGATGTGCCAGATATCGCGCTGGTTGGCGACGATCTGCGAGGTCGACATCGAGCCGCTGTAGAGGAAGACCGCGACCAGCGATAGACCCATCGCGATCTCGTAGCTGACGATTTGGGCGCTGGAGCGCAGACCGCCGAGCAGGGGGTATGTCGAGCCGGAGGACCAGCCGGCGAGCACCACGCCATACGCCCCGACCCCGGCGACCGCCAGCATGAGCAGCACCGAGACGGGGACATCGGTCAACTGCAGGGGCGTCCTATGCCCGAACAGGCTGACCTCGGGGCCAAGCGGGATGATCCCGAAGGAGACAAAAGCCATCGCGCCGAAGAAGGCGGGCGCGAGGATGAAGACGACCTTGTCGGCGTTCTTGGGCGTCAGGTCTTCTTTGAGGGCCAGCTTGACGCCATCGGCGAGGGTCTGCAGCAGGCCGAAGGGGCCGGTGCGGTTGGGGCCGGGACGCTGCTGCATACGGCCGATGACGCGCCGCTCGAACCAGATGACCAGCAGAGTGCTGAGCAAGAGGTAGACGAAGATCAGCAGCGCCTTGACCAGCGAGAGCCACCAGGGGGTGTCGCTGAAGTCGGCGATCGGATTGTCGCGGGGCACATAGGGCTCCGCCGCCGCGAGGGCGGTCAGGACGGTCATACGGCACCTCCGGTGGTGAGGGTGACGAGGGAACCGGCGCCGGCCCCGAGGGTGGCGACCCGGGAGCCGGCCGAGTTGGTCGGCACCCACACCACGCCCTCGACCATCTCGGTGATGGCTAGCGGGAGCGTGATCGCGCCATCCGGCCCGGTGACGGTGACGTGGTCGCCGTCGACGGCACCGAGGGCGGCAGCCCCGGCGGGCGAGACGCGCGCCACGGCCTTGGGCGCTGTGCCCGCGAGGAAGGGCTCGCCGTCCTGCAGGCTGCCCTTGTCGAGCAGGTGATGCCAGGTGGCCAGGACATACTGCCCGGCGTTCAGGGCGGGCACGGTGGCGGCGACGGCTTCCGGGCGCGGCGCGCGCGGGCCGGTCCACGGGCCGAGAGCGGCCATCTCGGCCTGGACCTGCGCCAGGCTGCGGGTGCCGAGGAACTCTCCGAGCTCGCCGGCGAGCAGGTCGAGGACGCGATAGTCGGAGAGTGCATTGGTCTCCAGCGCGGCCGCGAAGGGCCGGACCCGGCCCTCCCAGTCCACGAAGGTGCCCGACTTTTCGGCGTGCGGGGCGACGGGCAGGACGACATCGGCGTACGCGGTCACGCTGCTCGGGCGGTATTCGAGGGAGACGACGAAGGCCTTCTCCAGAGCGTCATAGGCCGTGTCGTCACCGAGGTCGGCGGCGTCCACGCCGCCGACGACCAGGGCGCCGAGCGCACCGGACGCGGCAGCCGCGATCATGCCGGCGGTGTCGAGGCCGACGTCGGTCGGCAGCGACGCAACACCCCACGCCTTGGCGACCTCGTCGCGGGCGGCGATATTGCCGGCCGGGCGGCCACCGGGCAGCAGGCCGGACAGGGCGCCGGCCTCCAGGGCGCCGCGCTCACCGGCGCGGCGGGGAATCCACGCCAAGGTGGCGCCGGTTTCCTCGGCGAGGGTCAAAGCGGCGGCAAGCGCACCCGGCACCATCGCGAGACGTTCGCCGGCGAGGATCAGGCTGCCCTCGCCCGAGGCGGCCTCGCGAGCCACCTCCGAGGTGAGGATTTCGGTCTCGGTGCCCGGCGCCGCGGGGATCAGGGCGCCCGCGAGCTTGGTTAGGCCGCGGGTGGCATAAGGCGCGATCGAACTGATCTGGGTCTTGTTGCGGCGCATCGCCTTGCGCAGGCGCAAGAACACGATGGGGCTTTCCTCTTCCGGCTCGAAGCCGACGAGCAGCACCTTCGGCGCCTTCTCGATATGCGCGTAGGTGACGCTGCCACCCTCGGGGCCAGTCGCGGCCACCGCGGCGGCGAGGAAGCGGGCCTCGTCCTTGGTATGCGGGCGGGCCCGGAAGTCAATGGCATTGGTGCCGAGGACTGTTCGCGCGAACTTGCCATAGGCATACGCGTCCTCGCTGCTGATCCGGCCGCCGGTCAGGACACCGGCCTTGCGACCCTGCAGGCCAGCCGCTGCGGCGGCCAGGGCCTCAGGCCATGAGGCGACCTCGAGCTGACCGCTCGCGCCGCGCACGAGGGGCAGCGAGATGCGGTCACCAACGGTGGGTGAGGCGAAGGCCCAGCGGCCCTTGTCGCAGTTCCACTCGTCGTTGACCTCGGGGTCGTTGATGGCCATCCGGCGCAGCACGGTGCCGCGGCGGTGGTCGGTGCGGATGGCGCAGCCGCTGGCGCAGTGCTCGCAGGCGCCGGGCGTCGAGACCAGGTCGAAGGGGCGCGAGCGGAAGCGGTATGCCGCACCGGTCAGGGCTCCGACGGGGCAGATCTGGACGGTATTGCCGGAGAAGTAGCTCTCGAAGGGCTGGTCTTCGTAGATGCCGACCTGCTGCAGCGCGCCGCGCTCGACGAGCGCGATGAAGGGGTCACCGGCGATCTGGTCGGAGAAGCGGGTGCACCGGGCGCACAGGACGCACCGCTCGCGGTCGAGCAGCACCTGCGAGGAGATATTGATCGGCTTGGGATAGGTGCGCTTGAAGTCCTCGAAGCGCGAGACCGGCCGACCGCTGGACATCGCTTGGTTCTGCAGCGGGCATTCCCCGCCCTTGTCACAGACGGGGCAATCGAGCGGGTGGTTGATGAGCAGCAGTTCCATGACCCCGTGCTGCGCCTTCTCGGCGCCGGGGCTGGTGAACTGGGTCTTGACGTCCATGCCCTCCGAGACCGTCATGACACAGGACGGCTGCGGCTTCATCCGCCCGGGCGGGCCCTGCATCTGCCGCAGTGCGCCGGGGGTGCCATCGGGTCCGGGCGGGCCGGGCAGGGCCACCTCGACCAGGCACTGGCGGCAGGAACCCTGCGGCTCCAGCGACGGGTGGTCGCAGAAGCGGGGGATCTGGATGCCGATCTGCTCGGCGGCCCGGATGATCAAGGTGCCCTTGGGCACCGAGACCGGGATGCCGTCGATGGTCAGATTGACCAGGTCCTGCGCGCTCATACGGACGCCTTCTCTGTGGCGAAGAGGGCGGATGCGTCCCGGTCGAAGGGACAGCCGCCGTGTGTCAGATGTGCGATGTACTCATCGCGGAAGTACTCGATGCTGCTGGTGACGGGCGAGGTCGCGCCATCACCGAGCGCACAGAAGGACCGCCCGAGGATGTTGTCGCTGACATCGAGCAGTTTGTCGAGGTCTTCTTCGTCACCGACGCCATGCTCGAGACGGCCCAAGATCTGCTTGAGCCACCAGGTGCCCTCCCGGCAGGGCGTGCACTTGCCGCAGGACTCGTGCTTGTAGAAGTCGATCCACCGGTCGACGGCGCGCACGACACAGGTGGTCTCGTCGAAGATCTGCAGAGCTCGGGTGCCGAGCATCGAGCCAGCCTTGGCGACCGAGTCGAAGTCGAGCGGAATGTCCAGGTGCGCGTCGGTGAACAGCGGCGTGGAAGACCCACCCGGAGTCCAAAACTTCAGCTTCTTGCCGCCGCGCATGCCGCCGGCCATGTCGAGCAGTTCACGCAAGGTGATGCCGAGCGGGGCTTCATACTGCCCCGGCCGGGTGACATGCCCGGAGAGGGAGAAGAAGCCGAAGCCCTTGGAATTTTCGGTGCCCATGGCGGAGAACCAGTCGGCGCCGTGCAGCAGGATCGGCGGCACCGAGGCGATCGACTCGACATTGTTGACAACGGTCGGACGGGCATACAGGCCGGCGACGGCCGGGAATGGCGGCTTGGAGCGCGGCTGGCCGCGACGGCCCTCGAGGCTGTCGAGGAGCGCGGTCTCTTCACCACAGATATAGGCGCCGGCCCCCGCGTGCACGGTGACATCGAGGTCGAAGCCGGAGCCGTGAATGTTCTTGCCGAGGTGACCCGCGGCATACGCCTCCTCCACCGCGCGCAGCAGGCGGCGGTAGACGTGGACGACCTCGCCGCGCAGGTAGATGAAGGCGTGGTTGCAGCCGATGGCGTAGGAGGTGATCGCGACGCCCTCGATGAGGAAGTGCGGCGCCGCCATCATCAGCGGAATGTCCTTGCAGGTGCCCGGCTCGGACTCATCGGCGTTGACGACGAGGTAGCGGGGACCGCCGTCCGGCGGGGGGAGGAAGGACCACTTCATGCCGGTCGGGAAGCCGGCGCCACCGCGGCCGCGCAGGCCGGAGTCCTTGGTCATCGCCACGAGAGCGGACTGCTCCATACCGAGGGCCTTTTTGAGGGCTTGGTAGCCGTCATTGTCCTCGTAGGTGCCCAGCGTCCAGCTCTGCGGGTGGTCCCAGAACTTGGAGAGAATCGGGGTCAGCGTCGTCATCTCACTCCCCTGCCTTGTCGTTGGCGGTGCTCTCGCGAGCGCCCTGAAGCGACTCGCCGGCGGCATCGCGGACCACGGCCCGCTCATCCTTGACCTGACCGGCCTGCTCGGCCGCGTCAGCGGGCGCCCCCGATGCGGAGTCGCCTGGTGCTGTCCACCCGTGCTGGTGGGCGACCTTGAGGCCCTCGATGCTCGCGGGACCAGCGCCGACGCCCTGGTCGGCGAGGCCGTCGGGGAAGCCGGCGAGCACGCGCGACATCTCCTTGAAGCTGACCTGACGGTCCGGGCCGCGGCTCGGCTTGACGGCGACGCCGGAGCGTAGGTCGTCGACGAGGGCGATTGTGGACTCGGGGGTCTGGTTGTCGTAGAACTCCCAGTTGACCATCACGACCGGTGCGAAATCGCAGGCCGCATTGCACTCGACGCGCTCGAGCGTGATTTTGCCATCGCGGCTGGTCTCGTCGTGCTCAAGGTCGAGGTGCTCGCTGACCGCCTCCCAGATGCGGTCGCCGCCCATGATCGCGCAGAGCGTGTTGGTGCAGACGCCGACGGTGTACTCGCCATTGGGGTGGCGTTTGTACTGGGTGTAGAAGGTCGCCACCCCGCTGACCTCGGCCTCGGTGAGGTCGAGCTCTTCGGCGCAGAAGCTCACGCCGCGGCCGGCGATATAGCCGTCGACCGACTGCACGAGGTGCAGCATCGGCAGCAGCGCGGAGCGCTTGACGGGATAACGCGCGATGATCGCCTGGGCGTCGCGGTGCAGCGAATCTCGGATGTCATCGGCATAGGGCTCCTTGCTCTCCGCCGAGACATGCAAGAAGCCGGAGGCCGTTTGTTCGCCGTAATGCTCCATCAGCGGTCGACTCCTCCCATCACAGGATCGATAGAGGCGACGGCGACGATGACATCGGCGACCTGGGCGCCCTCGCACATCGCGGCCACGGCCTGCAGGTTGTTGAAGCTCGGCTCGCGGAAGTGCACGCGATGCGGGCGGGTGCCACCGTCGGAGACGGCATGGCAGCCCAGCTCGCCCTTGGGGGACTCGACCGCGACATAGGCCTGTCCGGCCGGCACGCGGAAGCCCTCGGTGACCAGCTTGAAGTGGTGGATCAAGGACTCCATGGAGGTGCCCATGATCTCCTTGATGTGGGCCAGGCTGTTGCCCATGCCATCGGGGCCGACGGCCAGCTGCGCCGGCCAGGCGATCTTCTTGTCCTCGACCATGACCGGGCCGGGGTTGTTCTGCAGTTCGTCGATGACCTGCTCAACGATCTTCAAGGACTCGAACATCTCCTTCACGCGCAGCCAGAGCCGGTCGTAGGCGTCGGCGCCGGTGCGGGTGAGGACCTCGAAGTCGTACTTCTCGTAACCGCAGTAGGGCTGGTCCTTGCGCAGGTCGAGCGGGTACCCGGCGCTGCGGAGCATGGGGCCGGTGACGCCGAGCGCCATACAGCCGGTGAGATCGAGGTGCCCGACGCCGACCATGCGGCCCTTGAGGATCGGGTTCTCGAGCATCAACAGTTCGAGCTCGTGGAAGCCCTGGCGCAGCAGCGGGATCATCTCGCGGATTGCCTGGATGGCGCCGGCGGGCAGGTCTTGCGCGACGCCGCCCGGGCGGATGTAGGCGTGGTTCATCCGCAGGCCGGAGATCATCTCGAAGACCGACAGGATGCGCTCGCGCTCGCGGAACCCGACGGTCATGACCGTGGTCGCGCCCATCTCCATACCGCCGGTGCCCATGCAAACCAGGTGGCTGGTGATGCGGTTGAGCTCCATCATCAGCACCCGGATGGCGCTGGCGCGCTCGGGGATCTGGTCGGTGATGCCGAGCAGCTTCTCGACGGCCAGGCAGTAGGCGGTCTCGGTGAACAGCGGCATGACGTAGTCCATGCGCGTGCAGAAGGTCACGCCCTGAACCCAGGTGCGGAACTCCATATTTTTCTCGATGCCGGTGTGGAGGTAGCCGATGCCCGCGCGAGCCTCGGTGATCGTCTCACCTTCGAGTTCGAGAATCAGTCGCAGCACGCCGTGGGTGGACGGGTGCTGCGGGCCCATGTTGACGACGATGCGTTCTTCGGGGCGCGACCCCACCTCGCCGACGATGTCGTCCCAGTCGCCGCCGACGGCATTGAAGACGCGGCCGGACTCCTCCTCGCCGGAGGCGGCATACACATCCACGCGCTCGTCGGTCTCATCGACCTCGGCCTCGCTGAAAACGGTTGACTCGCTCATATCAGCTGTACGACCTCCGCTGGTCGGGCGGCGGAACGGTCCCGCCCTTGTATTCCACAGGAATCCCGCCGAGCGGGTAATCCTTGCGCTGGGGGTGGCCCGGCCAATCGTCGGGCATCAGGATGCGGGTCAGCGCCGGGTGTCCGTCAAAGATCACGCCGAACATGTCCCAGGTCTCACGCTCGTGCCAGTCGGCGGCGGGATAGGTCGGGACGACGCTGGGGATGTGCGGGTCGGCGTCGGGGGCGGTCACTTCGAGGCGGATGCGACGCCCGCCATTGGTGATCGACATCAGGTGGTAGACGACGTGGAGTTCGGCGCCGGTCTCGGCGGGATAGTGCACGCCGGAGACGCTCAGGCATAGCTCGAAGCGCAGGCTCGGGTCGTCACGCAAGGCGCGCGCGACCGCGGCGAGGTGCTCACGAGCGACGAAGAAGGTGATCTCGCCGCGGTCGATGACCACCCGGTCGATGCCGCGGCCGGTGGCGGCCTCCAGGGCATCGGCGATTGCGTCGAAGTCGCCGCCATAGGGGCGAACAGCGGCGGCGGGGAACAGGATTGGGCTGCGCAGCCCGCCATACCCGGAGGTGTCGCCGGAGTCGTGGGCGCCGAACATGCCGCGGCGCTCGCCGCGCTGGACCGGCTCGGGGATGGTGCCGGGCTCGGCCGGCAGGTTCTCGGCGACTGGCGGTTGAACATCCGTTTTGGCCGCCTGGTCCACCGCGGACTCGTTGACCGCAGGCGTCTCCGTCTTAGGGGTCTCGCTCATGCCAGCAGGCTCCGTCGCTCGCCGTGGTCGTGCGTGGGCGCCATCAGCGCGGTCGGCGTTGCCTCGAGCGCGGCCGCCTCGGCGGCGCGGGCGGCGGCCACCCGGTTCACGCCCAGCTTGGAGTGCTGGATCTGGTCGTGCAGCGTAAGGATCGCGTTCAGCAGCATCTGCGGGCGCGGCGGGCAGCCCGGGAGATAGACATCAACCGGGATGATGTGGTCGACGCCCTGGACGATGGCGTAGTTGTTGAACATACCGCCGGAGCTGGCACAGACGCCCATCGAAATGACCCACTTGGGCTCGGGCATTTGGTCATAGACCTGGCGCACGACCGGGGCCATCTTCTGGCTGACTCGGCCGGCGACGATCATCAGGTCCGCCTGGCGCGGGGTCGCGCTGAAGCGCTCCATGCCGAAGCGGGCGATGTCGTAATCCGGCGTGCCGACGGCCATCATCTCGATGGCGCAACACGCCAGACCGAAGGTGGCCGGCCAGATCGAACTCTTGCGCATATAGCCCGCGACCTGCTCAACGGTCGTGAGCAGGAATCCGGCAGGCAGTTTCTCTTCGATACCCATAACTGGTCCTTAGGGTCCCTTCAGTCCCAGTCCAGGCCGCCGCGGCGCCAGACATAGGCGTAGGCGACGAAGACCGTGAGGATGAACAGCACCATCTCGACGAGCGCGAACAGGCCAAGGCCTCCGAACGCGACGGCAAATGGATAGAGGAAGACCGACTCGACGTCGAAGATGATGAACAGCATCGCCGTCAGGAAGTACTTGATCGGCACGCGGCCACCGCCCTCAGCCTGGGGGCTGGGCTGGATGCCGCATTCATAGGCGTCCATCTTGGCGCGGTTGTATCGCTTCGGCCCGGTCAGGGGCGCGATCGCGACCGAGAAGATCGCGAAGCCACCACCGATCGCTAAGAAGAACAACAGCGGGACATAGGGGTTGGTCATCGCTGCTCAACTCCCCTTTCCGTCGATGTGGTGCGCGTCACGATCCAGCCATGGGCAATCCTATGGCGCAAGGCCGACACTCCGTACGTCGCCTGGCTGTTATGCATCCGGTGCCATCCTCGCCATCGCATTGATGATCCGGTCGGAGGCTGCGCCGCCGCGCTCCTCGGGAAGGTTGGCCATGACCTTGAGCAGGAACTTCATCAAGGTGGTGCGCGGCAGGCCGTACTTCGTCGCCAGCCGCATGACCTCGGGGTGGCCGATCGCGTGGGCAAACCACCGGCCCAGGGTGAAATAGCCGCCGAGGGCGGACTTCATGAGTTCGGGGTATGCCGCGAGCACCCGCTCGCGGTCCGCGTCGCTGCCGCGGGTGAGAGCCTGGGCGATGATCTCGCTGCCCACGCGGGCCGCCTCGAGGGCGTAGTCGATGCCCTCGCCGTTGAACGGATTGACCATGCCGCCGGCATCGCCGACGAGGAGGAGTCCGTCCGCATACAACGGGCTGCGATTGAAGCCCATGGGGAGGGCGGCGCCGCGGATCGGGCCGGCGGACTCATCGTGGGTCAGGTGCCAGTCGGCGTCTATGTCTTCGACCCAGCGGCGCATGACGTCCTTGTAGTCGGTCTTGCCGAAGGCGCTGGAGGTGTCGAGGATGCCGAGCCCGACATTGGTGCGGCCGTCCTCGAGGGGGAAGAGCCAGCCATAACCGGGCATCAGCTGCCGGTTGCCGGCGTCATCGCGGGTCCACAGTTCGAGGTGGGACTCGAGATAGTTGTCTTGGCGGGGCGTCTTGTAATAGGCGCGCACGGCGACGCCCATGACCCGGTCCTCGCGCTTCTCCCGGCCAACGGCGGTCGCGAGGCGGGAGGAGACGCCATCGGAGGCGACGACGACGGGGGCGCGCACGGCATACGTCTCCCCCGTGGCCCGCCCCTTAGCGTCGAGGCGCTTAGCGCTGACGCCGACGACCCGGCCGGTGCGCTCGTCGCGGATCGGCTCGGTTGCCGAGGTGGCTTCGAGGAGTTTGGCCCCGCGCTGCTGGGCGTGGCGGGCCAACGCCTCGTCGAACTGGCTGCGGGTGCGGACCATGCCATATCCCGGGAAAGTGCGGGTCGTGGGCCAGTCGAGCGTGAGCGTGTGGCCGCCGCCCTTGATGCGCAGGCCCTGCGTGCGCTGCCAGCCGGTGGTGTCGACGCCGAGGCTGACGAGTTCCTTGACCGCGCGCGGCGTCAGGCCGTCACCGCAGATCTTGTCGCGGGGGAAGGTGGCCTTCTCCAGCAGGACGACATCGAGTCCGTGTTGGGCGAGGTAGGCAGCCGTGGCGCTCCCGCCCGGGCCGGCGCCGACGACGACGACATCGGCCTGATCGACAGGCTGTGTCATGTGATGGTCCCTCGCACGCTTGTGAACGGTTTCACGAACTGAGCGAGTCTAGGCGAGCCTGCGCACGGCGGGGGAAGTAAGGCTTGCCTAAGTCGCGGCTCCATCCACTGGGAGAACGGGCGTGGTCGGCGTGCTTCCCGGTTCCGCGGGCGGGGCACTGGGGCTCGTCGGCTCGCTGGGCTGGGGCGGCACGGGATCCGTCGGTGTCGCCGGCGGGGCGCTCGGGTCCGCGGGCCGGGTGGGTTCGGCCGGCGGTGTGGGTTCGGCCGGGCGCGTCGGCTCGGCCGGCGGCGTGGGTTCGGTGGGCGGGGCTGGCTGGGTCGGAGGCGCCGTCTCGGCGGGTTCGGCAGGCTCGGTGGGCTGTGCGGGCGGGGCAGGCTGCGACGGCGGTGCCGGCTGCTCGGGGGTCGTCGGCGGGGCGGGAACTGTCTCGTCCGGCATACCGAGCGCATCCTCCAAGGCTTCGCGGCCCTGCTCGATCATCGAATCGAAGCGGCCGCCGGTGCGCTCGCTAATGACCTGCTCGACCTTGTCGAAGGCGGCATCGGCCTGTTCGGGGTGCTCGCGGGCATACTCCTTGGCCTTGTCCACGGCCTCGCCCGAGGAGAACTGGTTCGGTTGCGTCATCTGGCGCTCCTCTCGCATCCGGCGCCCGGCGGCCCGGGCCCGTTCCTCAGGCTAGGCAGGAGGAGGCGCGTCACGGGGCCTTAGCCGCCAGGCGGCGGCGTCAAATGCGCGCCGTGAGTGCGTCGCGCATCGGGAGGAACTTGGCGTCCGATTCGGCGACCTCGTCGTCGGGATCCGAACCGGCGACGATTCCGCAGCCGGCATAGAGCGTGATCGTGCGCGGATCGGCCTCGTCGAGGCGACCGGAACGCAGGCCGATGCCCCACTCGCCATCGCCCGCGGCATCCATCCAACCGACCGGGCCGGCGTAGCGCCCGCGATCCATGCCCTCCAACTCGGTGATGAGGGCGTCCGCGGCGGGGGTAGGGGTGCCGCAGACCGCCGCACTCGGGTGCAGCGAGGCGGCGAGTTCCAGGGAGGTCGAGCCGTCATCGACGGCGCCCGCGACGTCGGTCGCGAGGTGCATGACATTGGGCAGGTGCAGGACGAATGGTGTCTCCGGAACATTCATCGAACCACAGTGTCGCGCAAGGGAATCGGCGACGGAACGCACGGCATACTCATGCTCCTCCAGGTCCTTGGAGGAGCGGGCGAGCGACGCGGCGAGGGCGAGGTCGTGGTCGTCGTCGCCGGTGCGCCGGATGGTGCCGGCGAGCACGCGGGAGGTCGCGAGCCCGCGATCAAGGCGAACGAGCATCTCGGGGGTCGCGCCGACCAGGCCGGCGACGGCGAAGACCCAGGTGTTGGCGTATGCCGCCGCGAGCCGCCGCAGCAGCCATTGCGGTTCGATGGGTTGCTCCCCCTGGGCGACGAGTGCGCGGGCGAGGACAACCTTGTCGAGGTCGCCGCGGGTGATGCGGGTGACGGCTTCGGCGACCGCAATCTCCCACTCGGCCGCAGTCTTGGGGCCGTCGGCGAAGGCGACCTCGCCGGGGCTGGAAGGGTCGCTCGCGGGGATGAGATCGGGGGTGGCGGGGACGGCCTCGCCGACCGTGGCGGTCGTCAGCCAGGCCCGGCCGGAGCGACGACCGACGACAACGGAGGGCACGACCAGGCGCGAATCGTCTTGGGAGGCAGCGGCATACGCCATGGAGCCGAAGGCGATCGGGCCGGTGCCGGGGCGGGCGAGGTCGTCGCGGACGACGGCCGCACTGCATACCTCCCGCCACCAGCCGGCCGCTTGGGCGAAGCGATCGGACCCGCGCGTGGCGAAGTCGAGGGCGCTGCCCCAGCCGACGAGACCCTCGCCATGACGCACCCACGAGCAGACCTGCGAAGCGGGGGTCGCGGCGGGGATGAGGGTCAGCAGGTCCGCGGCGACGGCTTCGGGGATCTCGACCGTGCGAGCGATCAGGCGCGCGGGTCCGGCGGCGGGCAGGGTGGACATCGGCGGCAAGCCTACGACTCCCGCGCGCCGAGAACGGCAGCCGATGGGTGTGACACGGGTCCGGTCGGGGCGTGAGGGATGATGGGCGCATGAGTCGCGCCAGCCTGGAGAAGGACCCGACCGAGGTCGCGGCGATGTTCGATGACGTCGCCGCTCGCTATGACGTGACCAATGACGTGCTCAGCCTTGGACAGGACCGGCGGTGGCGCAAGCAGGTGGTCGCGGCGGTGGCGGCGGTTGCTGGGGAGACGGTGCTGGACATCGCGGCAGGGACGGGGACGAGTTCGGAGCCCTATGCCGACGCTGGGGTGCGCGTGATTCCGGCGGACTTCTCGCTGGGGATGCTCAAGGTCGGGAAGCGCCGGCGTGCGGACTTGGGGTTCACGGCGGCCGATGCACTGCGATTGCCGTTCGCGGACAACTCTTTTAACGCGGTGACGATGTCTTTTGGGTTGCGGAATGTGTCGGACTCTTCGCTGGCGCTGCGGGAGTTTGCCCGGGTGACGAAGCCGGGTGGGCGCTTCGTGCTGTGCGAGTTTTCGGCGCCGACGAACAAGGCCTTCCGGACGATCTACAACGAGTACCTCATGCGGTCGTTGCCGCCCGTGGCCCGTCGGGTCAGCTCGAACCCGGACTCGTATGTCTATCTGGCCGAGTCGATCCGGGCCTGGCCCGCGCAGCGCGAGATGGCGCAGATCATCGCCGACGCCGGGTGGAGTTCGGTGCGCTGGCGCAATCTGTCCGGCGGCATCGTGGCCCTGCACCACGCGGTCAAGGCCTGACGCCTGCTCGGGCCGTGGCGGCGCGGCGGGCGGGCGTGCGCGGCCTAACGCCCGGGCTACCGCCTGGTACTGGTCGCGATCACGGCCGATACCAGTCGGTAGGTCAGGCGTTAGCGCGGGCGGCGGTGGCGCGCAGGTGGGCGTGGGCGTCCTCGTGACCGGCGCGATCGATGGGCACCTCGATGACGCGTAGGCCGTTCGGGGTCTGGCTCACGCTGGCGGCGAGCGCTTCCGAGGTGGTGGCGAGGTCATGCAGTATGCCGTGGGCTCCGGCGAGTGCGCCGAGATCGGTTGTCGTCGGGGTGCCGAAGAGCCGTTCGTAGGGTTCGGTCAGGGCCGCCCGGCCAGGCTCGAGGAGCCCGAAGATGCCGCCGCCTTGGTCGTTGACGACCACGATGGTCAGGTTCGGGCGGGGTTCGGCGGGGCCGATGAGCAGGCCGTTCGTGTCGTGCAGGAAGGTCAGGTCGCCCATCAGGGCGTATGTCGGCCGGTCCGGCTCAGCGAGCGCGATCCCGATGGCGGTGGAGACGCAGCCGTCGATGCCCGCGAGGCCACGGGAGGCGAGGATGGCGCAGCCGGGGGGCACGCGGCATACGCCGAAGTCGATGTCTCGCACCGGATTTGATGGGCCGGTGAACAGAATCGCGTCCTCGGGGAGGGCGTCGATGACGGTTCGCGCGATGGCGAGACCGCTCGGCCAGGCTGGCGGGTCGTCGGCGACGGCCGCCGCGAGGGCTGTGCCGGCCTCGTGCCAGGCGCGAGCCCACGGGCCGTGATCTGGGTGGGTGACAGCGGCTTGGGTGGCAGTGCGGTGGGTCGCAGATGCCGCGTGCGCGAGTGTCGCGTGCAGGTCGGTGGCGTGGGCGACGACCCCAGCAGGATCGGCATACCGCTGCGTGTCGGTGAGGGCCTCAACGCGCAGGCCCGGGCGGCGAAGCAGGGCGGTGACCGGACGGGACAAAGTGGTGCGACCGACGACGATGACGCGCTCGGGCGCATGGGCGTCGACAAAGGTGGCATCGGTGAGCAGGAGCGGGCCATGCGGGAGGACACCGGGCTCGTCGTCGGCCCGCTCGCCGAAGGGTTCGGCGATGACGGGATAGCCGTGCTGTGCAGCCCAGGCCACCACCTGCGGGCGGTCGTGGGCGTCCACGAGATCGCCGAGGACAACCAGGGTGGTTCGGTGGGGAACTTTGCTGTCGCCCTGGCCGCAGCAAACTTCCCCAGCGTGACGCTCGACCGTGGCGACCGTTCCACGTGTCAACTTGGCCGGGGCGGTCGAGGCGGCGGGTGAGAGTAGCGGCCAGGAATCCGGCACCAGGGGCTCGGCGAGGCAGACGTTCAGGTGAACGGGGCCTGGGTCGTGCCTGGGGATTTCACCCGCGGGTGACCCGAGCGCGGCGGCGATGGCCGTCGACATGAGCGACTCGACGGCACCGAGATCGAGCGCGGAGGCACCGTCCGTCCCAACGATCGGAGCGGCTACCTCGCCCGCCACATCGGCCTCGAAACGCACCGCCCCCGGGAAGATGCCCGGCTGGGTCGTCGTCTGGTTGGCGCCCGAACCACGAAGTGCCGCAGGCCGATCCGCGGAGAGGACAAGCAGCGGAACCTTCGCGTGGTGCGCCTCCAAGACGGCCGGGTGCAGATTGGCCACGGCCGTTCCGGAGGTGGTGATCACCGCGGCGGGGACGCGCGAGGTCTTGGCCAAACCAACAGCCAGGAAGCCCGCCGACCGCTCGTCCACCCGCACATGCAGACGCACCAAGCCGGCCTGCTCGGCGGCATACGCGGCATACGCCAGCGGCGCGGAGCGCGAGCCGGGGCACAGCACGATCTCGGACACCCCCTCCCGGATCGCCGCGGCGATCAGGGCCTGGGCGAACTCAAGGGCGGACACCCGATGAATCCTGCCAGCACCGCCGGACACGAGCGCCACCGCTGGCGAGGAGCACTCCGAAAGCCGGCCGGCAAGCAACCACCGGTCAGCGGCGCGCGCACCCGGCCCGGCATGGCAGGCTGGGCCCTCACGAGAACCATGATTGACGGAGTCCGATCCTGACCGACCTCTCCCAGCCGGCCAGCGACGTCGACCTGCCCTGGGACGCCCTGGTGGCCAAGGCGACGCGCCACCTGCAATTGCAGACCATCCTGCAAGACCGCTTCATGAACCTGCGCGAGGCGGCCTGGGCGGTCAATATCACCGAGGGCACGATCACCTTCACCCACGAGGGGCCAACAGGCGGTGGCGCCGGTGCAGATCGTCGGCACCCTGAACACGGCGGACTCCGCCTGGATGTGGGGCTGGGATCACCCGTCGGTTCCGGAGGATCTGGGCGAGCACGCCCGCGCGGTGCGGTCGACGGCATACCCACCGAGCACGACAGCGACCAGTTGGCGCGGCCGGTGCCGCCTTTCACGGCCGAGCAGGCGATCGGCGTCGTGCAGTCCTATCAGCGGCAGATGGAGCCGATCTACCGGATCGGACTCGACCAGGACCTCGACGCGGCGGAGGAGGAGCGGCGCCTCGGCGCGCAGCGAGTTGCGGGCGGCCTTCTGGCGGCGCACGGACGACTTCCACGAGGGCGGAGTCTTCGGCAGCGGCAACGACTACGCGATCGCCGAATTGACCGATTGGCATGCAGCGCCCGTCCACGAGCGGCTGTGGCAGGTGACCTACCGGCGGCGGATCACCCCCGATCTGGCGATGAACGAGGGCTATCTCGTCATGCTCTTCGACGACGCCCCGCAGTTGGTGGACCTCATCGAAGACGCCGACTGAGGCTCACGCGCTCACAAGGTCCCCGTCGCGGGGCGCCGATCGGTGAGGCAGTAGACCTGCCCGCCCGGGGCGGTCATGACGCTCCAGTGCGTCCACTCAGCCGTATGCCGTGCGCCCAGCCCCTCGTGTTCCGCGCGGGTTCGCGCCCGGTCGGCGCAGGCGAGATCCGGGTGTCCCGTCACCACGCCGCCTTCGGTGTCGTTGCGCTGCAATAGGATTCGGACCGGCAGGTGGCGTGGTCGCGGCAGAACGCGGAACTGATTCATCGACCCCGTCACCGGCTCGATCCCCATGAGCGCACCCCAGAAAGCGCACTCGGCTTCCCACTGATCCGCCGGAATATCGAGACAGAGCTGGTCGAGCAGGACCGCGCCGCCGCGCTCCTGACGCGCAGCGCCATGCCAGGTCGTCAGGCAGAAGACGAAGCCGCCGGGCGAGCGGAGCACGACATACCCATCCCCGGGATAGCGGAAGACCTCCCGCGCGCCGAGCCCGATCGCGAAAAGCGCTGCGGCCGAGGGATCCTCGACATCGAGGTCGAGATGCACTCCCCCGTCGTCGCCGACTGCTTGCAGCTTCACCCACGGATCTCCGGCCGGCGGCGCCAACGTCGCGAACTCGCCGCCCGCCCCGCGCACGTCGACCACCTGCGTGCCCGTGGCGTCGGCCCAGAACTGCCATAGCTCATCCGCCGGGGTCGGCACATCGAGGAAGATCCACAGCCAGCGCACGTCCACCCGCCCAGCCTGCCAGTCCGCGCCCAGCCTCGGCGAGCGCTTAAAGTGGCGAGCGTGAGTGAGACGACGATCCTGCACAATCCGGCCTGCTCGACCTCCCGCGCGGCGCTGGAGAACGCCGAGGACGTCGGCGCGGCGGTGGCGGTCCGCAACTACCTCAAGCAGCAGCTCACCGAGGCCGAGCTGCGCGATCTCATCGCGATTCTTCGCGATCCCGTCGGCGATCTGGTGCGCCGGGACGCCTATTTCGTCGAGCAGGGCCTCGAGCACGACGACATCGATGACGCCGATTCGGTGGTCGCCACCCTGCTCGCCCACCCGCGACTGCTGCAGCGCCCGATCCTCGTGCGCGATGGCGTCGCGATCATCGGGCGCCCGAAGGATCGCGCCAAGGCCTTCCTCGCGGGGCAGGACGTCTGAGCACGCTCGAGCTCGTCGACCCGAGCGCCCTGCTGGCCCGGCTGCGCGATGCCCTGAACGGCGGCCCGGCGCTGCGGCCGTATGTCGGCGCACCCCCTCCCCTGCCCCCGCACGATCCCAACGACCTCCCACCTGGCCTGGTCCTCGCGGTCGGCACCTCCGGCTCCACGGGCGAGCCCAAGCTCGCGCTGCACGACGCCGACAGCTTGCGCGCCAGCGCCGCCGGGACGTATGCCGTCCTGCACGGCCCCGGCCAGTGGCTGCTGGCTATCCCGCCCCAGCACATCGCCGGCCTGCAGGTGCTGGTCCGCTCAATCCTTTCCGGGACGACGCCCGTCATCATGGATCGCGACGCTGGGTTCACGCCGCAGGCTTTCGCCGCGGCGACGGCGGCGCTGACGGGCGAGACGGCATACACCTCCCTCGTCCCGACCCAGGTGGGCCGGCTGCTCGACGACCCGGCCGGTGCGGCGGCCCTGCGGCGGTTCGCCGTCGTGCTCGTCGGGGGTAGCGCGGTTCCGCTCACACTGCGGGAGCGCGCGTTGGCGGCGGGCGTGCGGCTGGTCGCGACCTATGGCATGAGCGAGAGCGCTGGCGGCTGTGTCTATGACGGTCGGCCGCTGCCGGGGGTCGAGATTGCCATCGATGAGGACGAGCGGATCCACCTCGGCGGCCCGATGATCGCCCACGGCTATCTCGGGCGCCCCGACCTGACTGCGGCGAACTTCACCACCCGGGATGGGAAGCGCTGGTTCGCCACCGACGACCTCGGCGCCCTCGACCCCGACGGCCGGCTCACCGTCCACGGGCGACGCGATGATGTGATCACCACCGGCGGGCTCAAAGTGCACCCGCGGGTGGTGGAGGAGGCGGTGCTCACGGCATACCCCGGGCTCAAAAGCGTTGTCGCCGTGGGGGTTCCGGACCCTGAGTGGGGCCAGATCGTCGCGCTCGCGGTGACCGGCGAGCACCCGCCGACCCGCGATGAGGTGCGGGATCGGCTGCGGGGTGAGCTGGCGGCATACGCCCTGCCCAAGGTGGTGCGCGTCCTGCCGCACCTGCCCGAGCGCGGCCCCGGCAAGCCCGACCGGCGGGCGATCGCCGCGATGGTGGGACAATAGGGGCATGCTGCGCTTCCTGCCGGGGCTGATCGCCCTGGTCCTCGCGATCTACACGCTGGTCGACTGCGTGCAGACGCCGGAGGAGCAGGTGCGCGGCCTGCCCAAGGTCGTGTGGGTTTTCGTCATCTTGCTGTTCCCGTATGCCGGCCCCGCTGGCTGGTGGTTCGCCGGCCGGCCGCGGGCGCTCGCCCTGCCCGGCCGTGAGACCGGTCGGCCCCGTCCGCCGCGCCCCAAGGGACCAGACGACGACCCCGACTTCCTGCGCAATCTCTGACCCTTTCGTTTGACCGAGGACTGAATCCTTCTCATGGCTACGCCTGCCCAGTGGGTCGCCGGTGCCCGCCCCCGGACCCTGCCCGCCGCCGTTGCACCCGTCCTCGTCGGCACCGGTGCCGCCGCGCAACTCGACCGCGAGGACTTCGGTCTGGCGCTGCTGGCGCTGCTGGTCTCCCTGGCGCTGCAGGTCGGCGTGAACTATGCCAATGACTATTCCGATGGCGTCCGCGGCACTGACGAGGCACGGGTCGGGCCGGTGCGGCTGGTCGGGCAGCGCCTGGCGGATCCGCGGCATGTGAAGGTGATGGCCTTCGGCTTCTTCGGCCTGGCCGGGCTCGCGGGCCTGGCGTTGTGCGCGCTGGCCGGCACGATGAACCTGCTCTGGGTCGGCGCGGCGGCCATCCTCGCGGCCTGGTATTACACCGGTGGCAAGCGGCCCTATGGCTATCGCGGGCTGGGCGAGCCGTTCGTCTTCGTCTTCTTCGGGCTCGTCGCAACGCTCGGCACGATGTGGACGCAGGCGCACGCGCTGAGCGTTGTGGGGGTGCTGGGGGCGTATGGCGTCGGCGCTCTCGCCACCGCGCTGATGGTGACGAACAATCTGCGCGACCTGCCGAGCGATCGCGAGGCCGAAAAGCTCACCCTCGCCGTGCGCTGGGGCGATGCGAAAACCCGCTCGTTCTATGCCTTTTTGGTGATCAGCGCCCTTTTCACGGTGCTGATGTATGCCGTCTCCGCCCCCTGGGCGCTGCTTGCCTTCCTCGCTGCACCGCTGGGCCTGCAGCAGGTGGCGCGCGTCGCCCGCGGCGCTCGAGGGCGTGACCTGATCCCCGTGCTCGAAGGCACCGGCCGCACCCAGCTGGTGTATGCCGTCCTGCTCACCCTCGGCCTGTTCCTGGCCTGACGCGGGTCGGGCCGTGAGTCGGTTCCTAGGTCGTCCGCGCCGGTCGACTGCGTGGTGCTAGCACCAGTTAGAAAACCCCGAAAAACGTCCCGTGACCGGCGGAAGTCAGGGTCAGCGGAAGTCGGCGTCGGTGGCCGCGTCTTGCGTGGCAGCGTCTTCGATGGCCTCATCGGAGTCGGCGCGCTTGGCGGCGAGCCGGCCCTCGACCCGGTTGCTGAGTTTGTCGACGGTGTCCTGGCGCAGCGGGCGCAAGGCGAAGTACGAGATCAGCACCGAGAGGGTCGCCGCACCAACCAGCAGCCACGGCTGCTGCGAGCGGTCGCGCAGCCCGAGCAGCCAGAGCAGGCCAAGGCAGCCGAAGAAGATCAGGAAACGCAGCAGGGTGTAGCGGACCACGTCATACCCCTGAATAGCTGTGCTGGCCGACGAAGTACATATTCACGATGGAGTAGTTGATGATGATGCACGCGAAGCCGGCGAGCGCGATATAGGTCGCCTTCTGGCGGCTGATCCCGGTGGTGGCGCGGGCGTGCAGGTAGGCGGCATACACCACCCAAATCACGAAGGTCCACACCTCCTTGGGGTCCCAGTTCCAGTAGGACGCCCAGGCCTGCCGCGCCCAGATGGCGCCGGCGATCAGGGTGAAAGTCCACAGCGGGAAGGCGATGACGTGCAGGCCGTATGACAGCCGCTCCAGTTCGGGGGCGGGCGGCAGCACGCGCCGCAGACCGGCGAGGCGGCCGGGTGCCCCGCCGCCCCGAGCCTCCGCGCGGTCGACCAGCAGATAGGCCAGACCGACCATTGCGGCGAGCGTGAAAACACCCACCGAAATCGTCGCGACCGTCACGTGGATGACCAGCCAGCCGGACTTCAAGGAGGGCATGAGCTGGGCGGCCTCGGTGTACCAGAAGGTGGTGGCCGAGCCGAGCATGAGCAGCACGGGCGCCGTGACGAAGGCGCCGAGCCAGTCGACATTGCGCTTCAAGCCCCAGAGGCAGAAGGACAGCAGCAGCACAAAGGACGCGGCGGCGACAAACTCGTGGAGGTTGCCCAGCGGCGGACGGTGCACGGACAGGCCGCGGAAGAGGATCGAGACCCCGACGAGCAGCGTGGCGAGCCCGGTGAGCATGCGCGCCGGCCCGGCGGCCTTGCGCGCCTTGACCAGCCCACTCGCGCTCGCCGCATCATCGCCCGGTCCATCCGGCGACCGGTGAACCGCCGGACCGCCGGCCCCGACGAGCACGTCGGCGCGCGCCGGCTCCACGGCATCACGCGGCGCGGCCGCCGCCGAGCGCGCCAGATAGACGATGAACCCGAGCATCGCCAGCGTGAGGACCACGATGGCGGAGTAGAGGCTCACCAGTGAGTACTGCTCCAGAACTTCACGTGTCATAACGCGGGCATCCTCTCACGGGGTCCTGACAGGCCCCTTAGGCCTCAGCGGACGGCAGTGACGGCCTGGGGTTTGTCGGCCGCCGCGAGATTGGGGGCGACGCTGAAGACGACCGTCCCCTTCGGGGAGGTGTAGGTAACGGTGACGCCGTTGTACGTCCACGCCCGCGAGGACAAGCGCGTCCAACTCGACCCGGCCGGCCCACCGGAAGTGCGCCATAGCGAGGCGACGACCTCGGGCGTGGCATAGCGACCAGCCGCCGCCTTGTCCCCCACGCGCCACGCGGCAACCAGCTTCTCGACATAGGTCCCGACCCGGCCGATGATCGGCCGGCCTTCCTCCGCGACATACACCTTGCGCCAGCCACTTTGATAGGTGTCCACCGCGCAGGGCAGAGGTATGACGCATGCCCGCAGTCTTGCAGGTCACCGACTCGGCAGTCCGGCGGCCAGCCGATCGAGGTAGTCCTGCAGGCCGGAGTCGTCGCCCTTGGCGAGCGCGCCCAGGCGCACGCGGGAGCCACCCGCCGGCAAGGCCTCGACGCGGGCGAAGACTCGGCGGCGGCGGATCAGCAGCGAGGCGATCAGCCCGGCCAGTGCCAGGAGCGAAGACCACAGCGTCAGGTCCTTGGCCGGGTCGTGGCGGATCGACAGGCCGGCCCAGCGGACCACCTTGTTGAAGGTGATCGACCCGCGGTCGCCGGGCAATTGCACCGTCTCCCCCGGCGCGATCCAGATGCGCAGCGGCTCGCCATTGGTGTCCTTGACCTGGGTCATCTCCTTGGTGTTCAAGGTATAGACCGACCCCGACAGCCCCCCAGGGTTGAGCTCGCCTTCATACAGCCCTAGCGCCATCTTGGGGTCGCGCGCGTCAGGGAAGATCGAGATCGGGCCCTGGTCCTGGGTGATGACACCGGTGGGCAGCAGATTGCCGAAGAAGCCGAGTTCTTTCGGCTGGGCGCCGGGGACCTTGATCGCGCCGGAGGAGGTGTAGTTGTTGTCCCGCGCGAGGAAGACCGTCGGTCCCGTGTAAACCACTTTGCCGCGCGAATCTTTCACGGTCACATCGGCGGCATAGCCATTGCCGAGCAGGAAGATCGCGGCCCCGCTCATTTCGACCGGGTGGTTGACCTTCAGCACGTGCGACTGCTCCGGCGCACCGGGAGAGTCGGTGGTGCGCAGGTATGCCGAGAAGTCCCGCGGCTGCCCGAACTGGCCACCGCCCACGCGGTCCTCGAAGCTCGCGTCGAAGCGATCCAGGGTCAAGGTGAAGGGCGGCAGTTTCGCGGTGTCGACGCGCGGCCCGGGATCGAGGGTGTCGTAGTTGATCGCCGTGTCAGAAAAGCTCCCGCCAACCGGGACGATGACATCGCCCTTCCACCCCCACACGTGCCCGACCGCGACGCCGACGATGACACCGATCAGGGCGGTATGGAAGAGCAGGTTGCCGGTCTCCTTCGCATAGCCGCTCTCCGCTGCGAGGGTATGCCCGTCGCGCACGTCCACCCGATAGCGCCGGCCAAGCGCGGCCTTCACGCTGGCGAGCGCGACGTCGGGGTCGGCGTCGAGGTCGCGCTCGGCATACGCCGGGAGCCGGTCGAGGCGAGCCGGCACGCGCGGCGGGCGGCCGCGCAGGTGGCGAAGGTGGATTCGCGTGCGGGGCAGGACGCAGCCGATCAGGCTGATAAGCAGCAGCAGATAGATCGCCGAGAACCACGGGGTCGCATAGACCTCGAAGAACCCGAGCCGATCCAGGATCGGGCCCATCGTCGGATGGCGGGCGATGTAGTCCGAGGTGCGGGTCGGGTTGATCGAGCGCTGCGGCCAGATGGACCCGGGCAAGGCGGCGACCGCGAGCAGCAGCAGCAGGAGCAGCGCGGTCCGCATACTCGTGAGGTTGCGCCAGGCCCAGCGGGCCCAACCGAGCGGGCCGAGGCTGGGTTGCTGGATGCGGGCGCTCTGGGCGGTCACAGGAAAACCTCGAAACCGCCGATGGCGTGCACCTGAAGCCAACTCATGATCCGCGCCCATAGGCCGCTGACCAGCAGAATCCCGACGGCGAGCAAGAGCAAGCCGCCGGCTAGGTGGATGCGGCGGCTGTGCCGGCGCAGGAAGGCGTTGAAGCGGCCCGCCCGCTCCCAGGCCGCCGCCATCACGAGGAAGGGCAGGCCGAGGCCGAGGCAGTATGCCGTCGCGAGCGTTACCGCGCGCCCCACGCTCGGCTCGGTCGCGGTGGCCATCGCGAGTACCGCGCCGAGGGTCGGGCCGGAGCAGGGGGTCCAGCCGATCCCGAAGACGGCGCCGAGTGCGGGCGCCCCGAGCAGGCCCATGCGCGGCCGCCAGCGCGGGGCGAGGGTGCGCTGGGTGCCGGCGCCGAGGAAGACCAGCGCCATGACGATGACGATTGCCCCGCCGATCCGGGTCAAGGCTTCTTGATGCTCCCAAAAGGCCCGTCCGATGCCGGTGACGAATAGGGCCATCAGGATGAAGACGGCGCTGAAGCCGGCGATGAAGAGCAGCGTGCCCAGCACGACCCGGCTGCGGGCGGGCGCCGCGACAACCCCGCGCGGCGCGGTGGGTGCGGGTGTCGGTGCGATGGGCGAGGGGCCGGCACCCGCGACATACCCCAGGAATCCGGGGACTAGCGGGAGCACGCACGGGGAGGCGAAGGAGACCAGGCCGGCGAGGGCCGCGATGGCGATGGCGACGGGCAACGCGCCCGAGGCCACCGTCTGCGAGGCGCCCGCCACGAGCTGACTCACGAGGCGGGGCCCCCGGCGACATCCTCGATCAGGCCGGTCAGGGTCGAAGCCGTGATGGGCCCGGAAATGCGGGCGGCGATCCGGCCCTGCCGGTCGAGGACCAGGGTCGATGGCATCGCATTGGCCTTGCCCTGCAGCATCAGCACCGCCTTGCCGCCGGGGTCGCTGAGGCTGGGGTATGGCAGCTTCCACTCCTCGACCTGCGCCTTGCCGGTCGTCGCCTCCTCGCGGAAGTTGATGCCGAGGAAGTCCGCCTGAGCCGTCACCGTCGGGTCGGTAGCGACCGCGACCAGGTCGGGGGCTTCCTTGTCACACGGGCCGCACCAGGAGGCCCAGATGTTGACGACGAGGAGCTTGTCGCGGCCGGTGCTGCTGTCGTATGCCGCCCCGTCGACGGTGGTGCCCGTCAGGACAACGGGCTCGCCGCGCTTGGCTTCGGGGATGAGTTCGCTGGTGCCATCGCCGGCGATATAGCCCTTGCCGTCGCCGGCCTTGGCCTGGTTGGCGATGTCATTGCCTGTGCATCCGGCCAGGCTCAGGGCCGCGGCCGCGGTGAGGGCAGCGAGAATGGCCGCGCGGCGAGAGGGGCTCACGCGCCGACGCTCGCGGTGGCATCGGAGATCAGGTGCCGGGCCGGTTCCGCATACGACACCGACGCAATCTCGCGGCCGTCGAAGGCGATCGTCGTGACCGAGGCGAGCGAGCATTCACGGCTGCGCGGGTCGTGCCAGAGGCGGCGACCTTCGGCGGCGCTGCGCATCATCCAGATCGGCAGTTGGTGGGAAACGATGACCGCTTCGTGGCCGGTGCCGGCCGCTCGGGCGGCGTCGACGGCGGCACTCATGCGCTCGACGATCTCGACATAGGGCTCGCCCCAGGACGGCTTGGTGATGTTGTGCATCTTGGCAAGGTTCTTGGGGCGCAACAGATTTGCAAGGCTGACCTGCTGGCCCTCGAAGCGATTCGTCGCCTCCAGGACGCGCTCGTCCAAGGTGACCGGGAGGCCGAGGCGCTCCGCGAGCGGGGCCATCGTTTCTTGCGCGCGGATCAGCGGGGAGGAGACCAGGTGGGTGATATCGCGGCCGTGGAGGTGATCGGCGACAACCTGCGCCATCGCCCGGCCGCGCTCGGAGAGGTGGAAGCCGTCGAGGCGCCCATAGAGGACCTTGTCCGGATTGTGCACCTCGCCATGGCGCAGGAGGTGGACCAGGGTGCGCTCGCTCATGGCGCGATTGTCGCAAAGGATTCTGAGGCGGCTCGCGCGGCCTCCGGGAGGGCTTCGACGACCCGGTCCAGGGCCGCGTCGTCGTGGGCGGCGGAGACGAACCATGCTTCATAGGCGCTCGGCGGCAGGTGGACGCCCTGGTCGAGCATGCTGTGGAAGAAGGCGGCGTAGGCCGGGCTGCTGGTGGTCTTGGCCTGGTCGTAGTTGGTCACCGGGCCCTCGGTGAGGAAGATGCTAAACATCGAGCCGGCCCACTGGATCGTATGTGGCACACCGGCTTTCGTGAGTTCTGCGGCCGCGGCGTCGGCGATGGTGTGGGCGGTCGTGGTCAGGTGGGAGTAGACGTCGTCGGTGCAGCCGCGCAGGGTCGCGAGCCCGGCGGCGGTGGCGACGGGGTTTCCGGAGAGGGTGCCGGCTTGGTAGACGGGGCCGTCGGGGGCGAGGTATGCCATGTGGGCCGCACTGCCGCCGAAAGCCGCCGCGGGGAAGCCCCCGCCCATGACCTTGCCGAAGGTGAACAGATCGGGGGCACCACTGTCATACGGACCCTCCAGGCCGTACCACCCGGCCCGGCTGCAGCGGAAGCCGGTCATCACCTCATCGGAGATGAGCAGGGCGCCGTGCGCGCGGGTGATCCGGCGCAGCGCTTCGGTGAAGCCGGGCAGCGGCGGAACGACGCCCATATTGCCCGGGGCAGCCTCGGTGATGACCGCGGCGATGTGCTCGCCATCGGCGGCAAAGGCCGCCTCGAGCGCCTCAATGTCGTTGTAGGGCAAGACGATCGTCTCGGCTGCGGCGCTTTGCGGGACGCCGGCCGAGTCGGGCAGGCCGAAGGTCGCGACGCCCGAGCCGGCGGCGGCGAGCAGGGCATCGACATGCCCGTGATAGCAGCCGGCAAACTTCACGACGCGCGAGCGGCCGGTGATGCCGCGGGCCAGGCGAAGTGCACTCATGGTGGCCTCCGTTCCGCTGGAGACCAGGCGCACCTGCTCGACCGGCTCGATGCGCGCGACGATCTCCTCGGCGAGGGCGATCTCGTTCTCACTCGGTGTGCCATAGGAGAAGCCGCGGCCGGCTGCTTCGGTCACGGCGCGCAGCACGTCCGGGTGGGTGTGACCGAGGATCATCGGGCCCCACGAGCCGATCAGATCGACATACTCGCGGCCGTCGGCGTCGGTCAGGTAGGCACCGCGGGCGCTGGTGACGAATCGCGGCGTGCCGCCGACGGACCTGAAGGCGCGGACCGGGCTGTTGACGCCGCCGGGGACGACGCGGCGGGCGCGGGCGAAGAGCGCCTCCGAGGCGGGAGCGTCACTGGGGTGAAGAGGCGCTGCGGGGGCCGGGGAGGGGTGAGCGGACGGCATACGTCCAAGTCTCTCAGGCGGGCGAACGGGGCCCGAACTCGTCGGGCGTCAGCGCAGGGAGTCGCCGGCCTGGCCGGGCTGGGCCAGGTGGTCGCGGACCTTTTGCAAGGCGGTGCCGAGGGCGAGGAACTCTTGGGGCTCCAGCACTTCGATGAGGTGCTCACGGACCGAGGTGACATGGCACCTGGCCATCTGGTCGATATTCGCCTTGCCCGCGTCGGTGAGGACGAGTTCGACGCCGCGGCGGTCGTCGAGGCAGGCCTCGCGGCGGACCCAGCCGCGCTTCTCGAGGCGAGCGGCCGTGTGCGTGATGCGACTGCGGGACTGCACGACGAGGTCGGCGAGGGCAGACATTCGCATGCGACCGTCGGGTGCCTCGGAGAGCATGGAGATAACTTCGTATTCGGACAGCTGGGTGCCGTGGTGGGACAGGTCGCGATCGAGGGCGACCTCCAGGAGCCGGGTGGCGCGCAGGTACGAGCGCCACGCTTGCTGCTCGGATTCGGTGAGCCAGCGCGTGTCGTCAGACGCGGCAGATGAGGAGGTCATCGGGGCCCATTCTGCCAGGTAAAGGGGCCTGTCGTAGAACGCGCAACCATTGCCGACTTGACGATCGTCGATTTCGTTGAAATATTAATGATCGTACCCACCGCGAACGACGAACTCCCCCAAGGATGAGCACTATGAGCAATATCAAGAACCTCCCCGCCGGCACCTGGGCGATCGACCCCAGCCACACCGAGGTCGGCTTCGTCGCCCGCCACCTGATGGTCAGCAAGGTGCGCGGCAACTTCGCCGATGTCGCCGGCACCGTCGTGGTCGCCGAGGACGTCACCGCCTCCACCGTCGATGTCACGGTCCAGATGGCCTCTGTCGACACCCGCAGCGCCGACCGCGACGCGCACCTGAAGAGCGCGGACTTCTTCGACGTCGAGAACTACCCGACGATGCGCTTCGTCTCCACCTCCTTCGACGGCGAGAAACTGACCGGCGATCTGACGATCAAGGACACCACCAAGCCCGTCACCTTCGAGGTCGACTTCAATGGCGTCCAGGCCGACCCGTGGGGCAACACCAAGGCCGGCTTCGAGGCCGAGGCCGAGATCAAGCGCGCCGACTGGGGCCTGACCTGGAATGCCGCCATCGAGGGCGGCGGCGTGCTCGTCTCCGACAAGATCAAGATCGTCCTCGACGTCCAGCTGCTCAAGCAGGCCTGACGCCCGCGGCGGGAGCTGTTGGCTCTTACAGGAGGGCGGCGGCGTCGAGGGCGAAGTAGGTCAGGATCAGCTGGGCACCGGCGCGGCGGATGCCGATCAGGGACTCGAGCATCACCCGGTCGCGGTCGATCCAGCCGCGATCGGCGGCGGCGATGATCTGGGAGTACTCCCCCGAAATCTGGTATGCCGCAACGGGAACCGGGCTCGCGGCCGCCACGGCGGCGACGATATCGAGGTGTGGGCCGGCCGGTTTCACCATGATGATATCGGCCCCTTCGGCGAGGTCTTGCGCGAGTTCGCGCAAGGCCTCGGTCGCGTTCGGCGGGTCTTGTTGGTATGCCGCCCGGTCTCCGACGAGCGAGCTCGCGACCGCCTCGCGGAAGGGCCCATAGAGACCGGAGGTGTATTTCGCCGTATAGGCAAGGATCACGACGTCCTGGAAACCTTCGGCGTCCAGGGCCGCGCGGACGTGCCCAACCTGGCCGTCCATCATCCCCGAGAGACCGAGCACGTGCGCACCTGCGTGCGCCTGAGCGAGTCCCATCGCGGCATACCGCTGCAGCGTCGCGTCATTGTCGACCCGCCCGGCCGCGTCGAGGACCCCGCAGTGCCCGTGCGACGTGAACTCATCCAGGCACAGATCGGTCATCACGACGAGCCGATCCCCGACCGCGTCGACCACCGCCCGTGTGGCGACATTGAGGATGCCTTCAGGGTCGTCCGCGCCCGAGCCCTCCGCGTCCTTCGCCAGCGGCACTCCGAAGAGCATGATGCCCCCGAGCCCCGCGTCGACGCACCGATGTGCTTCTGCGACAAGGGATTCGATCGTATGCTGCACGACCCCCGGCATCGCGCCGATCGGCTGCGGCTCATCGATCCCTTCCCGCACAAAGACCGGCAGGATCAGATCAGCCGGGTGCAGCCGGGTCTGCGCGACCAGCCGCCGCATCGCGGCTGAAGTGCGCAACCGGCGGGGCCGAACGCTCGGGAAGGTGCCCGACGGCATACCCCCGGCAGCCGGCATCACGAGCGGGCCCGGCGGCGCGCAGTGCTGCGGCGCTTCTCGCTCGGCCGGCGCAAGACTTCCCCCGCCTCGAGAGCCGCGGCCGCCCGGCCGCGACCGAAGTCCGCGAGCGCCTCGATGAGCACCGGCACGCTCGCCTCGGGCGCGAGGACGTCGACGCGCAGGCCATGATCCTCAGCGGTCTTCGCGGTCGCCGGGCCGATGCACGCGACGATCGTTGATGCGTGGGGCTTGCCGGCGATGCCGACGAGATTGCGCACGGTCGAGGAGGAGGTGAAGACGACCGCATCGAAGTCGCCGCCCTTGATCGATTCGCGAACCTCCGGCTTCGGCGGCGCGGCGCGCACGGTGCGGTAGGCGGTCACAGCTTCGACGCTCCAGCCGAGATCCTCCAGGCCGGCGACGAGGGTGTCGGTCGCGATATCGGCCCGCGGCAGGAAGACCTTGTTGATGGGGTCGAGGTCGGCATCGTATTCGGGCCATTCTGCGACCAGCCCGCGCGCCGAAGCCTCCCCCGATGGCACCAGGTCGGGGCGAATACCCCAGGCGCGCAAGGCTTCTGCCGTCACGCCACCGACGGCAGCGACCTTCAAGCCGGCGAGCGCCCGGGCGTCCAGACCGATCTCCTC
This sequence comes from Actinomycetota bacterium, assembly GCA_020160805.1. GTDB lineage: Bacteria > Actinomycetota > Actinomycetes > Actinomycetales > Dermatophilaceae > Nostocoides_A > Nostocoides_A veronense. The sequence goes on from JAIUPO010000006.1 coordinate 60,223, forward strand.
GAAGAGTTCACGCACCGCCTTGACGGCATTGACCGAGGTGAACCCGATCCACTCATACGAACCGGTCACCAGCCCCCGGATCGCCTTGTCCATCTGATGGCGCGTGCGCGGCGGCTCGACGCTGATTGTCGGCACGATCTCGCCGTGCGCTCCATGTCCGGCGAGCAGGCCGAGCACCGGTTGCGCCTGGTCCATCGTGCGCGGGATGAGCACGCGCCACCCGAAGAGCGGCTTGGACTCGAACCACGACAGGTGCTCGCGCATCGGCACCGTCGGGCCGAGGATCGCCAGCGTCGGGAACCCCAGACCGGCGACGGTGCGCGCGGCGACGCGCAACTCGCACACCTGCGTGCGCTGCCGAGTGGTCGTGCCGTGCTCGGTCAGCGCGACCAGCGTTTTGGGGTCGCGGCCGGCGGCTAGCAACGCCTGCGCGCCCGTCTCCAGATCGGGCGCGGTGCCGAGCAGGACCACGGTGGTGGCGGGGTCCGCATATGCCGCCCACTCGATCCCGCTCTGCCCCGGGGCGAGCACGTGGACGCCGGTGACCGCGGCCCCAGTGAGCGGGATTCCGGCGTATGCCGGGACCGCCGTCGCCGCCGTGACTCCCGGGACGATCTCGAAGGCGATGCCGGCCTTCTGGCAGGCGATGGCCTCCTCGGCCAGCCCGTTGAAGGTCGCCGGGTCGCCGTCCATGAGCCGCACGACGAGGCCGCCCGGGTGCGCCTTGGCTGTCGCCACGACGAGCTTGGCGCGCGAGGCGTGGGTGAGGGCCTGGCCCGGCGTGCCATGCGAGGCATCGACGATCTCGGCGTCCGGGCAGGCGTGGCTGCGCACGACATCGAGCGCCGTCAACTGATCGGTGACGATCGCATCGGCCGCCGCGAGGGCCTCCACCGCGGCGAGGGTGAGCAGGCGGGGATCCCCAGGGCCGGTGCCGACAAAGGCCACGCGGGCAGCCGGGCGCTTGCGCCCGGTCGGGGTGGTCGTGGGGCTCACTGGTCGCTCTCCATCGATGCGGTCACGCTGGTGGGGGGTGGGGTTGACGGCGGGCCGTCGGTCGGTGGTCGAGGCTCTCGGGCCTGGGCCGCGCCGTCCTCCAGGAGCAGCCGGGCCAGGCGTATGCCGACCCCCTCCGGATCGTCGGCCGCACCGACCATGGAGCGGCGCAACTCCAGGGCGCCGGCGCGCGTCCCGACGAAGGCGCGCAACGACAGCTCGGGACCATCGAACCCCTCGACGATCTCGCCGAGGACGCCAATGGGCGCCGTGCAGCCCGCCTCAAGTTCGCGCAGGACGGTGCGTTCGGCGGTGATGCAGGCACGGGTATCCGCATCGTCGACGGCAGCCAGCAGCGCGATCAGTTCCGCATCGTCCGCGCGGCATTCGACGGCGAGGGCGCCTTGACCGGCGGCGGGCAGCATCTGAATCGGGTCAAGGACTTCGGTGGCGAGGTGAGTCAGGCCCAGTCGGGCCAGGCCGGCGCGGGCCAGGATGATGGCGTCCACATCGCCGGCCGTCACGCGAGCGATGCGCGTCTCCACATTGCCGCGGATGCCCGTGAACTCCAGACCGAGGCCAAGCGCCCGCAGCTGCGCCTCCCGGCGGGGCGAGCCCGTGCCGACCACGGAACCGGGCGGCAACTCCCCCAGCGTGAGGCCGTCCCGGGCGATGACGACATCGCGAACATCCTCACGACGAGGAGTCGCCGCCACAATGAGACCAGGTTCCGGAGTCGTCGGCAGGTCCTTCAGTGAGTGGACAGCGAAGTCGATATCGCTGTTGTGCAAGGCCATTCGCAGCGCCGACGCGAAGACACCGGTGCCGCCGATCTGTTCCAGCGGCGCCGTCGAGATATCGCCTTCGGTGACGATTTCGACGAGCTCAATCTCGTGGCCGAGGGCCTGCAGGGCGTCGGCCACGTGGCCGGATTGCGTCGTCGCCAGGCGGCTGCGGCGGGTGCCGAGGCGCAGCGTGCGTGGGCCGGCCGTCATGGGCTGCGGGCTCATCGCGCCGCCCCCTCGTCGCTGGCCCGGTCGAAGGGTGGCGGCGCCGAAACGGTGGCGACCGTCTCGGGATCGAGAGCGAAGAGTTCGGCGAGGGCATCGGCATACGCCCCGATGCGGCCGCTGGCGGCCAGCTCCTTGACCCGCAGGGTGGGTCCGTGCAGCAGCTTGTCGACCAGCCGACCCATGGCGATTTCGACTTCGCGGCGCTCGGCATCGCTCAGCTCCGGGGTGCGTCCCTGGAGGCGGGCGAGTTCGCTGTCGAGGACCTCGACGGCGCGAGCGCGCAGGGCGGCGATGGTCGGCGCCGCCGCTTGCACGGAGCGTTCCGTGAGGTATGCCGCCACCTCGGCGGTGACGATATCCGTCGCCGCCTGCACCTGGGGCCCGCTGGCGGAGTCCGCGATGAGGAGACCGAGATGCTCTAGGCCCAGTCGGGTGGTGCCGGGCAGATCGGCGATGGCGTGGTCGATGTCGTGGGGCATCGCGAGGTCGAGATAGACCTGCGGGCGCCCGCCGCGCAGCGCCTGGGCGCGCGCGGCATCGTCGGCCGTGAGGATGACGCCCGGCGCGCCGATGCAGGCGATGACGATATCGGCGCCGACGAGGGCTTCGTCGAGTTCGGAGAAGCGCACCGCCTCGCCGTCAACGCGCGCGGCGAGGGCGGCACCGCGCGACAGCGTGCGATTGGCGATGACCAGGCGACCGACGCCCGCTCGGCGGGCCGTCGTCGCCGACAGCGCGGCCATGGCGCCGGCGCCGACCACCACCACGCTGGCTTCGGACAGATCGCCGAGGATCGGCCGGGCGGCGGCCAGGCCGGCGTCGACGAGGGAGCCGGAGACGGTGTCGATCGAGGTGTCGGTGTGGACGCGCTTGCCGACGCGCAAGGCGCGCTGGAAGAGGGTGTTGAGCGCGGGCCCGACGACGCGCTCCTCTTGGGCCTCATGCAGCGCCATTCGCAACTGCGCGCGAATCTGACTCTCTCCCACGGCCATCGAGTCCAAGCCACCCGCGACGCGGAAGGCGTGGGCGATCGCGCGGTCCTCAAAGTGCACGGCCAGGCGGTCGGTCAGATCGGCGCGCGGCAGGTCCGCCACCGACTCCAACGCCTCGGTGACCGCAGCGACCGCGCCATGGAAGGTCACGGCCTCGACATAGACCTCGGTGCGATTGCACGTCGAAACAACGACGCTCTCGGCGATGTGCTCGCTGCCCGCCAACTCGGTGGCGAGGCGGCGGCGCCCCTCACTGTCCAGCGAGATGCGCTCGAGCAGGTCGAGCGGGGCATTGTGGTGGGAGAGGCCGAGGACGAGCAGGCTCATGGCGCCACCCGCTCCAGGTCGACATCGAAGTCTCGGCGTTGGCGCAGGAAGGCGAGAATTTGCAGCTCCGCGGCGACCTCGACTGGGCGCACATCCACCGCGTCGGGGACCGCGAGATTGCCGCCGGCCAGGTTGAGGATCGAGCTGACCCCCGCCGCGACAAGCGCATCCGCGACCTGTTGCGCGGCGCTTTCAGGAGTGGCGATGACCCCGATCGCATCCCGACCGCGCACCGTCCCCGGCAGGTCGGCGAGGTCTTGAATGGTCAGCTCTCCAACCCGCTCACCAATCACGGCCGGGTCCACATCGAACAAGCCGGCCACGCGAAAACCCCGGGCGAAGAACCCGCGGTGGCCCGCCAGGGCACGCCCCAGGTGACCCATGCCGACGATGACGACGGCCCACTCCCGGGTCATCCCCAGCTCGCGGGAGATCTCCAGCGAGAGGTGCTGCACGTCATACCCCACCCCCCGCACGCCATACGTCCCGAGCTGCGAGAGGTCTTTGCGAACCTTGGCCGAGTGCACGCCGACGGCGGCGGCGAGTTCCTCGGAGGAGGTGCTGCGCACCCCGCGGTCGGCCATCGCGGCGAGGACCCGGAGGTATGCGGGGAGGCGGGCGACCGTGGCGTCGGGGACGCCGCGGCGTCGCAACTCCGTTGCCGCCACAGCTCGCCTCCTCGTCGACCGTGCCCTGCTGCGTGGGATCGGGAAAATCCCGGATCACCGCTTCTGCCCAGCACATTACGCGCTTGTGAAGGAGCGCACAAAGTCGTGAGCGCAGCGTGGAATGGGCCTAGCGGCGAGCGTTCAACGCGGCGTCCAGGCGGGCCTGGTCGATCCGCCAGTAGTCGTGCACGGAGCCATCGATCAATGTGACGGGGATCATCTCGGCATAGGCCGCCAGCAGGTTCGGGTGCTCGCGAATGTCGACCTCTTCGAGCGCCAGTCCGTGGCGCTCGGCGGCCGCGGCGAGCACCGGGCGGACGAGATCGCAGAGGTGACAGCCGGGCTTGCCGATCAGGGTCAGGGGTGCGCTGGGCGTCCAGCTTGGGTCTTTCGGGCCTGCGTCGCTCACGGTCGCCACCTGGCCCGGGTCAGGCGAAGGCCGAGCGTCGACGCGCGAGCATGGTGTAGATCGTCTGCTGAATCGTCTCCCGCACGCGGTCCGTGAGATCGAAGACGAGCATCGGGTCATCGGCCGCGTGTGGGCCGAGGTGCGCCGTCTCGATGGGCGGACCAAACTCGATGATCCACTTGCTCGGCAGCGGCACCAAGCCCAACGGTCCGAAATGCGGAAAGAGCGGGGTGACCGGGAAGTACGGGAGGCCGAGCATCCGCGCCAACGGTTTGATATTGGCGAGCATCGGATAGATCTCTTCGGCCCCGACGATCGAACACGGCACGATCGGGGCGCCGGCGCGGATGGCCGCGGAGACAAAACCGCCCCGCCCGAAGCGCTGCAATTTGTAGCGTTCGCCGAAGGGCTTGCCGACCCCCTTGAACCCTTCGGGCCAGACGCCGACGAGTTCGCCATCGGCGAGGAGCCGGTCGGCGTCGGCATTGGTGGCTAGCGTCGCACCGCCCTTGCGGGCGACCATCCCCAGGCCGGGGGTGCCGAAGACCAGGTCGGCGCCGAGTTCGCGCAGCGCGCGGTGGTTGGGGTGCTTGTCGTGGATCGCGACGGTCGTCATGAGGGAGTCGATGGCGACGGTGCCGGAGTGGTTGGCGACGACCAGGGCCGCGCCCTCGGCCGGGATGTGCTCGATGCCGCGCACCTCGGTGCGGAACCAGGTGTAAAACAGCGGCCGCAGCACCGGCAGCAGCACCGACTCGGCGAAGTCGGCGTCGTAGCCATAGGCGTCGACGACATAGTCGCCGGTCATCCGGCGGCGGATGAAAGCCAGCGCTTGCGCCACCTTGAGTTCGGCTTCTGCCCTGGGTATGCCGAGGGTCACCGCCAGCGTGCTGGCCAGCCGTTGCGCGATGTCCATGAGCAGGCTCAGGTCCGGTGCGGTGGGTCGCACATTGCGCTCGTGCTCGCGCACGACGCGCAGCATCGGGCGCTGCCTGTCGGCCGGATTCGCTTGGGCCGCAGGCTTTTCGGCTGCGGCGGCGGCTGGCGTCGTCGCGGCCGCCTCGGCCGGACGGCGGGCCGACGTGGCGCGGGTAGCCGGACGACTGGTCGCCGGACGACTGGTCGCGGGCCGGCCGGCCGGCGGACGGCTGACGGCAGGTCGCTCCGCTGACGGGCGGCTGCTCGCCGGACGCATTGCAGTGGTCGCGGGCAGGTCGGAGGGTGCCCCGTCGCCCTGCAGGAGCGGAGTCGAGCGGCGACGGGCGCGCTCACCGGAAGCGCGCGCCGCGCCGGCGGCGACCGAAGACCGGCGAGGGCTGCCTGAAGCGCTCTTTGTCGCGTTGCCGGTGGGCTGACTCTGCGCGCGGGGCGGCTTCGCTGGGGTCTTCTTCGACGTCTTGCCCGAGGTCGAGGTTCGGGGTGTGGGATCGGCCATCACAGCCCCCTTCCGAAGGGCACGGCACCGGCTATGGCGTTAATGCGCAGCCCGGCATCCTCCGCGGCGCCGGACAGCGCGTGGAGGGCGGAGTCGATGGGGCGCGGGGCGGCATACACAAAATCTTGGAAGGCCGCGCGGGTGGTGAAGCGCGGCTCGAAGCCGAGCACCTCGCGCATCCGCGTGGTGTCGAGGCCTCGGCCGTGCACGAGCAGGTCGAGTTGCTCGGGCGAGAAATCGATCAGGCCGGTGCGCTTGAACAGCCCAGACAGGGCGCGGCTGGCCGGGGCGGGGATCGTCACGAACGGACGACCCGCGAGCGCGACCGCCTGCGAGACGGTGATGATGCCATCGCCGGCGACATTGACGGTGCCGGCCGGCTCACCCATCGTCGCGACGACCATGGCCGCCGACACATCGTCCTCGTGCAGGAATTGCAGGCGCGCATCCCAGCCGAGGGGGATGGGGATGACCGGCAGCCGGAAGTAGTCGGTCATAGCCGTCTTCATTCGCGGCCCGATGACATTCGCCAGGCGCAGCATGGTGATGCCGACATCGGGGCGACGGCGGGCGAAGCCACGGACATACGCCTCGACCTCGACGGAGTCCTTGCCGAAGCCGACATTCGGCAGCTTCTTGGCCGCCATGTCCTCGGTGAACATCGCCGGATCGCGGTGGCTGGAGCCATAGACACCAGCCGTCGACTTGACCACGAGCCGCTGCACGGAGGGCGCCTTTTGGCAGGCCGCGAGCAACTGCATGGTGCCAATGACGTTGATCTCCTTCTGGGTGGCGCGGCCACCAGAGGCGATCGGCGTCGCGATGACGCCCATGTGCACGACCGTGTCAACCGCCGCAGAGTCGATGATCTTGCCGATCATCGGGCTGCGGATGTCCGCGCGCAGGAACTCGGCGCGGCCGATCGAATGCGCGGGCGGGATGACATCGACGCCGATGATCCGGGCCGGGCCATCCTCGATCAGGGAGAGCGCACGGGCGAAGGCCCCGCCGAGGTTGCGGGACACACCGGTGATCAGGACGACTTCAGGCATCGCGGGCTCCGCGCCGGTCGCGGCTTACTTCTTGTTGCGACGCTGGTGACGCGTCTTGCGCAGCAGCTTGCGGTGCTTCTTCTTCGCCATCCGCTTGCGGCGCTTCTTGATCACAGAACCCATATGTCGAACCTTTGGTGCTCGAGGCGAAATTTCGGTGGTGCCCGGCTGCCCGGCGCTCACCTGGTGGGCGCGCTCGGGTACCGACGGGTCAGCTTAACCGCCCGGGCATGACGGCCCCAAAACGGGTCGTCGTGCGGACGCGGTGTCCCGTAGGTAGCACGCCGCCGCGCCGCCCAGCTCGGGCGGCGCGGCGGTCTGCGGATCGAACCGTCAGGCGGTTTCGATATAGGAGGACTTGAGGTAGGCGTCCACGGCATCTTCGGGGACGCGGAAGGAGCGACCGACGCGGATGGCGGGGAGCTCACCGCCATGCACCATGCGGTAGACCGTCATCTTGGACACGCGCATGATCGACGCCACCTCGGCCACCGTCAGGAAGCGGACCTCGGAGAGCTGCCGGTCGGCAGACATAGTTACCTCGCCATTTCTGACCGCGCAGCGTCGGGCAGCGCCCGACTCTCTCCCAGCGCGGAAATCGTCGAGAGCAACCATAGGGGCAGTTGTGACTCGTGGGAAGCCGAAGATGGCCGCGAGAGTGAGAAATTTGTCCGCCTGTCCAGCCGCCACGCCGCAGCCGAGTCGAACAATCCGCCGCCGTGGCCTGCCCAGTCCGGCCCGGCGGGCTACAGGATGCCGCGCCCGTGGCCCGCGGGACTGGCAAAGACGCAGTTCAGAGCCGGTGTATGCCGTGCGCCTGGGGCATTCCTGTAGCCGGCTGGGCCGCGAGGGAGGTCGTGAACTCGCGGAGGCGACGATGCGGCGAGACGGGGCCGCGAGGGCGGTCGTGGACTCGCGGAGGCGACGATGCGGCGAGACGGGGCCGCGAGGGCGGTCGTGGACTCGCGGAGTCGACGATGACCGCGAGTGGGGACCGCGCCAGCGGGCACCACGAGCGGGAGGAGGAGACGTAGCAGAGGGCTCAGTCGTACCAGACGTCTAGGCCGTGGTGGCTGAAGGTGGCTTCGCGGGTGGCCATGACCGCGCGGTCGACGGGGCTGTGGGGGTTGTAGCCCATGGCCCAGGGCTGCACCCAGATGGGCGACTCGCCGACGGGCAGGTCACCCATGCGGGTGGGAGCGGGGCGGCCGGTGAGCTTCTCGACATACTCCCGCCATCCCTCTGGCGTGGGCGTGTCCACCGGGATAGGCGTGTGCTTCGCAATCGCCGTCAGGTGGGTCCAGGCGCGGGGGACGACGTCGACCACGGCATACCCACCCCCGCCGAGGGCGACCCATCTGCCGTCGCAGACGTCATGGGCCAGTTCGTGCAGGTCGAGCGCGGCCTGGCGTTGAGCGTCGACCGTCATCACGAGGTTGGCCAGCGGGTCGTCGGCGTGCGTGTCACAGCCGTGCTGGGTGACGAGGACTTGCGGGCGGAAGGCGCGCACGATGGGCAGCAGGCTGGAGCGAATGGCACGCAGCCAGGCGGAGTCGGTGGTGCCGGGCGGGAGGGCGACATTGACGGCATACCCCTCCCCCTTGCCGGTGCCGATATCGCGGGCCCAGCCGGTGCCGGGGAAGAGCGTGCGGCCGCTTTCGTGAATGGAGGCGGTCAGGACCCGCGGATCGTCGACGAACAGGGCCTCGACGCCGTCGCCGTGGTGGACGTCGATATCGACATACGCGATCCGCTCCACTCCCTGATCGAGCAGGTAGCGGATGCCGGCGGCGATGTCGTTGTAGATGCAGAAACCCGCCGCCCGATCGTGCATCGCGTGGTGCATGCCGCCGCAGAAGTTCACACCGTGCTCGATCTCGCCGGCCCAGACCTGCCGGCAGATCTCGACGGTCCCGGCGACGATGCGGGCGCTGGCCTCGTGCATCCCGGGGAAGGCCGGGTCGTCGTCGGTGCCCAGGCCGTATGCCGGGTCGGCGGCGGACGGGTCAGCGGACGCCTCCTTGACCTTGGCGATATAGGCCGGGTCATGGACGGTGGCGAGCAATTCGTCGCTGGCGATGGGCGGGTTGATCAGGTCGCCGGCGGTGCAGATGCCGAGGTCTTCACAGAGGCGTTCGGTCAGGTCCAGGCGCAGGGGGGCCATGGGGTGGGTGGGGCCGAAGTTGTATGCCGTGAAGCTCGGATCCCAGATCACGCGCGCCTGTGCGACCATGCCAAGCACGCTACCGCGTCCCTCCTGTGCCAGGTATGGGGCATCCGACCTCGAAGGGAAGAAACCCACGGTGGGCAAGAAGCAGCACGATGTCCTGATCGTCGGCCTGGGGCGTTTTGGCGCCGCCGCGGCCATCGAATTGAACCGCCTCGGACACCGCGTGACCGCCTTGGAGAAGGACCCGGTGAAGGCGGAGTCCTTCCTCGGCAAGGTCTTCAAGGTCGTGCAGGGGGACGCCAGCCTGCCGCGAGTCATGGCCGACCAGAAGTGCCAGAACTTCCCGGTCGCCATCGTCGCCATCGCCTCATCCGTGGAGGCCTCCGTGCTCGCGGCCGCGAATCTGGTCGACGCCGGCGTCCCCGACATTTGGGCCAAGGCGCTCTCCCCCGAGCACGCCCGGATCCTGGATCGGATCGGGGTCCACCATGTCGTGCTCCCCGAGGCGGAGACCGGCCGCCGGGTGGCGCACTTGGTCGGCGGCAGCCTGCTGGACTACATCGAGTTCGATGACGGTTTCGCGATCGTCAAGATGTCGCCGCCGTCGGAGGCGATCGGTTTCACCTTGGGCCAGAGCCAGATTCGCTCGAAGTATGGCGTGACGATCGTCGGCGTGAAGTCCCCCGGTTTGGACTTCGTGCACGCCACCCCGGAAACCAAGGTCACCTCCCACGACACCTTGATTGTGTCCGGTCCGTCCAGCCTGATCGAACGCTTCGCCGCGCGCCCGTGATGATCGAGGGCAGCCGTTCCTACCGCGAGCGGTCCTCGGCCAGGGAGAGCACCATCGCGATCTCTTCCTCGTCATCGGCGCCGTTAGTCACGCGCATCGGACGGCGCCGACCCGTGGGCCGGAAGCCGAAGCTGGACGCGAAGGCCACGGCGCGGCCGTTGTCGGTGCCCGCCCAATAGGCGATCCGGTCGAAACCGTCCTCCCTGGCCTGCTCGGACGCCGCGCGCACGAGTTTGGCCGCGACGCTCTTGCCGCGCCAGTCGGGGCGCACCCACAGGCCGAAGATCTCTGCGGTGTTGTCCGCGTCCGCGAGCTCGCCCACGCTGACGATGCCCACGGCCTCGTCCTCGACCTCGGCCAGCATCCGCTGGGCCCGGCGCATCCGCAGCCGCCATAGCTGCTCGTCATACGCCTGCTCGTCGGCCAATTGGGCGACGAAAGCTTCCGGTGACTCGGCGAGCGCGGCCAGCCGGTTGGTGCGGTAGGTCGCCCAATCCTCCTCGGACAAGGAACGCACTCGGATCTCAGTCATAGGGACCATCCTGGCATGCCAGAGCGGGTGCGGCTGCCTGGACGGTATCCGTTAACGCAGCGTTCACGCACAGCGTGACGCCCGGTCTCAGCCGCCCGCGAGCTCGCGCGAACGGTGCGCTGCGGCCTCGATCGCGCTGACGAAGGCCGCCCGCACCTTGTGATCGTCGAGGGTGCGCAGGGCGGCCGCGGTGGTACCGCCGGGCGAGGTGACCTGTTCGCGCAGCACCGTCGGATGGGTGCCGGTTTCGCGGATCATCGTCGCCGCGCCATAGAGCGTCTGGACCGTCAGTTCGGTCGCCGTGGCGCGGGGCAGGCCGAGCACGACGCCCGCCTCGATCATGGCTTCGACGACATAGAAGACATATGCGGGCCCGCTGCCGGAGATGGCCGTCACGGCATTTTGGTAGCCCTCCGGCACCTCCACGGCCTTGCCACACGAGCGCAGCAGCGCCATAGCCTGCTCCATCTGCTCGTCGCTGACGTGGGCGCCGCGGCTGAGGGCGGCCATGCCCTGGTCGACGAGGGCAGGCGTGTTCGGCATGACCCGCACCACCGGGGTGCCCTCGGGCAGGGCGGCCGCGATCGCGTCGGTCGGCACGCCCGCGGCGAGGGAGACGACGAGATTGCCGGGGGCAACGGCGGGCGCGATTTCTTCGAGCAGGGCGACCATGTCCTGGGGCTTGACCACGAGGACGAGAACGTCACCGGCGGAGGCGGCCTGAAGGTTGTCGAGTGTGCGCACGGCATACCTCGCCTCCAACTCGGCAACCCGCTCGGGACGCCGCTCGGTGATGACCACGTCATCGGCAGAAATCCCGGAGCGCAGCAGGCCGGAGAGCAGCGTCTCGCCCATCACGCCTGCGCCGAAGATGGCAATGGTCACCGAAAGGTCCTATCCACGAGAGATCAACGAGCGGACGAACAGCATCGCATTGGCGGGCCGCTCGGCCATCCGGCGCATCAGATAGCCGTACCACTCTTCCCCATAGGGGATGTAGACGCGCATCCGATGCCCGCGGTCGGCGAGGCGGCGCTGCTCCTCGGGCCGCACGCCATACAGCATCTGGAATTCGAAGGAATCCGGGGCGCGACCGGCCTCCCGCGCGAGCGCCGTCCCGATCTCGACGAGGCGCGGATCGTGGGTGGCGATCATGGGATAACCCTTGCCGGAGAGCAGGATTCGCAGGCAGCGGACATACGATTTGTCCACCTCGTCCATCGACTGGAAGGCGACCTCCTCCGGCTCCGAATAGGCGCCCTTGCACAGCCGCACCCGGCTGCCCTCGCCCGCGAGCGCGGCGCAGTCGGCCTCGCTGCGGTGCAGGTAGGCCTGGATCGCCACCCCAACCCAGGGGTAGTCCGCGCGCAGGGTTGCCAGGGTGGTCAGCGTGCGGTCGGTGGTCGTGTGGTCTTCCATGTCGAGGGTGACCGTCGTGCCCAGGCGCTGGGCGGCCTCGCAAATGCGCCGGGCGTTGGCCAGGGCAATCGCGTCGCCGCCCTCGAGTTGCTGGCCGATGGCACTGAGTTTGACGCTGACCTCGGCTTCCCCGCGGGCCGTGAGCTGGTCGGCGGCAAGGAGATCCAAGAGCCGCAGGTATGCCGTGGTGACCGCCTCCGCCTGCTGCGGGTCGGTCGTGTCCTCGCCGAGGAAGTCGATGGTGGCCCAGCGGCCCGTGGCCCGGAGGGTGGCGACCGCGGCGACGGCATCGCTGTCATACGCCCCGGGCACATAGCGTTTGACGACCGAGCGGCTGACGGGGGCGCGCTCGATGAGGTCGCGGACGCGGTTGTCCGCGGCGAGGGTGAGCAGGGACTTGCGCAACAGATCGGCCGGGCCCATAAGGGTCACACTATGGCTCGGGCGCGTCCGCTTGTCCTGTCGTGATGGCGGTGCTATTTTCACCACATGATGAATAACGCTGCGGCGGTCGTCATCCAGGATCTGAAAGTCGTGCGGGGCGGGACGGTGGTGCTCCCGGGCCTGAGCGTCACGATCCCCCGTGGGCGGGTGGTCGGATTGCTCGGTCCGAGCGGGAGCGGCAAGTCGACCCTGCTTCGCGCCATCGTCGGAGTGCAAAAGGTCGCTGGCGGGAGCGTCGAGGTGCTTGGGGAGCCGGCTGGCTCGGCGGGGCTGCGCCGCCGGGTCGGCTACGTCACCCAGGCGCCGAGTGTGTATGCGGACCTGAGCGTCCACGAAAATGCCGCGTACTTCGGTGGTCTCGTGGGGGCTGGTGCTCAGGCCGTTGAGTCCGCGATCGCGGCGGTGGACCTGGGGAGTTATGCCGATCGCCGCGTCGAGAAGCTCTCTGGCGGCCAGCGCTCCCGGGTCTCGCTCGCGGCGGCTTTGGTCGGCGATCCGGAGGTGTTGATCCTCGATGAACCGACGGTCGGCCTGGACCCCGTGCTGCGGCGCGATCTGTGGGAACTCTTCCACCGGCTCGCCGAGCGCGGGACCTCTCTGCTCGTGTCGAGTCACGTCATGGACGAGGCCACCCGATGTCACCGGCTGTTGCTGATGCGTGACGGGACGTTGCTGGCTGACACCACCCCGGAGGACCTGCTGCGCAGCACCGGCACGACAGATGCCGATGCCGCCTTTCTCGCCCTGATCGATGCCGCCGGAGGCTCGCGATGAATCCTCGTCTGACGTTTTTGACTGCAGGCCGGGTGCTGCGCCAAATTCGCGGTGATCACCGGACCGTGGGATTGCTGCTCGTGGTGCCATGCGTGCTGCTCGGGTTGCTCGCGTGGATCTTTGATGGCACGCCGGTTTTCGACCGGATCGGGCCAGCCCTCCTGGGCGTCTTCCCGTTCGTGGTGATGTTCGTCGTGACGAGCGTGGCGACCCTTCGCGAGCGGACGAGCGGAACCTTGGAGCGGCTCTTGGCCGGGCCGCTGGGCAAGGCGGACCTGATGTTCGGCTATGCCTTGGCGTTCGGGCTGATGGCCGTGGTTCAGGCGCTGGTGGCGACGACTTTTGCCGTCTTCGTGTGCGGGCTCGATGTGGCCGGCCCGGTGTGGGTGCTAGTCGTCGTCGCCGTGCTCGACGCCGTGCTCGGCACGGCGCTCGGTCTGCTGGCAAGTGCGTTCGCGCACACCGAGTTTCAGGCGGTGCAGTTCATGCCGGCCTTCATCCTGCCGCAGTTCTTGCTGTGCGGGCTCTTGGTTGCGCGGGACAGGCTGCCCGACGTGCTGTCGGCGATCTCCGATGTCCTGCCGCTGTCATACGCCGTGGACGCCATGTCGGCCGTCGCCACCTCGGCCGACGCCCTCGGCGACGCCGCGACCGACATGCTGGTCATCGCCGCCTGGATCCTCGCCGCCCTTGTTCTCGGCTCGCTCACCCTGCGCCGCCGCACCGACTGAGGATGTGGTGCGTCCGGGGTGTCGCGCAACTTCTGCTAGCACAGGTTAGTCAACTGTGGACAGGGTGCAACATGTGCACAGTTGACTAACCTCTGCTAGCAGAAGTTAGTCAATCCGGCTGCGGCGCAGCACTGTTCACGCGTCCGGCGCGAGATAGCGCTGGATCACCGGGCCGACCTCGGCGATCAACTCGGGCACAGTGGCGCGGCGCAGGGCGGGGAAGCGCAGGAGGTAGCGCAGCATCGCCATGCCAAGCAATTGACCAGCCGCAAGCGTGGCGCGCAGCTCGGCCGTCGCGGGGTCGAGGCCCGGATTGTGCGCCACCGCAACCTTGGCAAAAACCTCACGCACAAGGAACTCGCGCAGCATCCGCGCCGCCTCCTCGTGCGTCAGCACCGACCGGGCGAGTGCGGCGAAGCGCTCCTGCCCTTCCGGCGAATCCCAGATACCCAGGAAGGTCGCCACCAGGGCCTCCCCCACCCGCTCTCGCGGCTGGCCGATGACAGTTTCCACGAGGTATGCCGGGTCCACGGGCACCGTCATCACTTCGGTGAAAAGCGCGGGCTTGCCGGCGAAATAGTGATGCACGAGAGCGGAATCCACGCCGGCGCGGCGAGCAATCCCGCGCAGGGAGGCGGCGTCATACCCCCGCTCGGCGAACTCCGCGCGGGCCGCCTCGACGATCTCGCCTCGGGTGTCCGAGCCCGCCGGCCGCCGACCGCGCGGGCTCATGACGGGGCGGGTCCGGCGAGGTGGAGCCGGGCGAAGGCGAGGGCCTCGGCGAGGTCGCCGCTGCGGGTATGCGGATCCAGCCGCCGCGTCGACACCTCCACCACCACGCTGCCCCCGAATCCCCCGGCGGCGAGCGCCTCCAGGACCTCGGCGCACGGTTGGTTGCCGCGGCCGGGGACGAGATGTTCGTCGCGGATCAGGCCGGTCCCGTCCGCCAGATGGAGATGGGTGAGGCGGGGGCCGAGGTCCCGAACCATGGCCATGGCGTCCGAGCCGGCCGTCGCGGTGTGCGAGAGGTCCAAGGTGACGTGGTCGAAGTCGACGCCGACCGGATCCCAGTGCGGCAGGTAGGCCAGCATCTCCCGCTGCCGAGCCCGCCACGGAAACATATTCTCGACCGCGATGATCGTTCCGGTCTCGGCCTCGCGCTCCTTGACCCCCTCGACAAAACCCTCGGCATACTCGCGCTGCCACCGGAACGGCGGGTGCACGACGACCGTGGAGGCGCCGACCTCCTGCGCCAATTCGATCGACCGATCGACCTTCGTCCACGGATCCGGTCCCCAAATCCGTTGCGTCAGAAGCAGAGTCGGGGCATGGATCGAGACGATAGGTATGCCGTGCAGGTCCGAGAGTGCTGCCAGCGCCCCGGCCTCGCGGCTGACCGGCTCTGGCATCACCATGACTTCGAGGCCGTCATAGCCGAGGCGGGCGGCGAGACCGAAGGCGGTGGCGACCGACTCCGGATAGACCGACGCGGTGCTCAAGGCCACCGGCGCCGCAGGGATCGCCACCGGCGTCTCAGACATCGCCGATCCAGCCCGTCGTGTCCGTGACGACATCGGAAAGGGTGTCTAGGCGGCGCAGGATGATGCCTTCGCGCAGCGCCCATGGGCAGATCGTCAGGTCGTCGACATGCAACAGGTCCATGGCGGCTTCGGCGACAAGGGCACCGCCGAGGACTTGGCGGGATCGGGTTGCGGAGACCCCGGACAGCCGGGTTCGCTGGGTCGCCGTCAGCGGGGTGAGCAGGTCGACAACCTCTTTGAGGTCCTGGCGACGCAGGGTGCGGCGCACGAGCGGGCCCTCGGCGCTCGGCGCGGCCCCGGCCAGCCGAGCCAGCGAGCGGAACGTCTTGGAGGTGGCGACCACGGTGTCGGGGTTCGGCATACGCAGGATCGGGCGCACGGCGGCGGCGAGTTGGGTGCGGATCGCGCGGCGGGCTTCGCGAACGACATCGGGGGACGGCGGGTCGCCCGGCAGCAGATTGTTGGTGACGCGCCCGGCGCCCAAGGGCACCGACACCGCCGAGTCGGGCTCCTCATCGAGGCCGATGGCCAATTCGAGGGAGCCGCCGCCGATGTCGAGGACGAGTAGGTTGCCGGCCGACCACCCGGTCCACCTTCGGGCCGCGAGGAACGTCATGCGGGCTTCGTCGGTGCCGCTGAGCACCTGGATTCGGGTGCCGGCGCGTTCCGAGAGCTGGTCGAGGACGCTATCGCCATTTGCGGCCTCGCGAATCGCGCTCGTGGCGAAGGCGACGACATCTTCAACCCCCTGGTCCTCGATGAGGTCGCGCGCGCGGTCGAGGTAGTCGTTCAGGGTCGTGATGGCGCTCTCGCCGATCTGGTCGCCGTGGAGGTGCTCGGAGAGCTTCAGGGCGATCTTGTGCGTCGCGGCGGGCAGCGGCCGAGCGCCATAGTGCGCATCAACAACCAGCATGTGGACGGTGTTCGATCCGATATCGATCACGCCCAGTCGCACGGGGACAGCCTACGGTGCATACAGTTTCCCCTCGTGAGCGAGACGCCGCTGGAGATCCCCCGCGTGTGGGTGGAGTTCGACGACCCAGCGGATACCGAGCAACGCTTCCGGTGTGACCTGACGTGGCTGACATCGAGCTGGACCTGCATCTTTGGCAACGGCTGCCAGGGCATTTATGCCGACCGCCCCGATGACGGCTGCTGCACCTTGGGCGCGCATTTCACCGATGACGACGATCGCGACCGGGTGGCGCTGATCGCTGCGGAGCTGGACGAGTCGACATGGCAGTTCAAACCGTCCTCCACCAAGACCAAGGCGTGGACCGAGCGGGAGGGTTCCGCGACGAAGACGCGGGTCGTCGAGGGCGCGTGCATCTTTCTCAATCGGGCGGGCTTCGCCGGCGGGGCGGGCTGCGCGTTGCACCAGCAGGCAGTCCGGACCGGGCGCGCTCCGCATACGGCGAAACCGGATGTGTGCTGGCAGTTGCCGATCCGGCGCACCTATCGCACGGTCGAGTTGCCGGACGAGACGTCCTATCTGGAGGTGTCGATCAGTGAGTACGACCGGCGCGGCTGGGGCCCGGGCGGGCACGACCTGGACTGGTACTGCTCCGGCAACCCCGCCGCTCACGTGGGACGCGAGCCGGTCTATCGCTCGCTGCGCGCCGAACTCGTGGAGTTGATGGGCCCGGAAGGGTATGACGAACTGGTCGTCCGCTGCGAGGCTCACCTACTCAATGTGCGCCTGGTGCGATCCCGTGGCGCTCGCACCCTGCTGCCGCTGCTGATCCACCCGGCGACCATCGAGGCCCGCGAGCGGCGCACCCGCAAACGATGAACGCGCGATGAACGCGCGATGAGCCGGGCGGCGGCCGCGGCCGGTGGTGTCGCGCCGAGCCCGAACATCTGGGATCACCCGGACATTTACGAGTGGGAGAACGAGGCCTTCGACCAGGAGCAGTATGTCGAGGCAGCCATTGACCGGTTGCGCCCCATCGCCGGGGCTCGGGTTTTGGACATCGGCTGTGGTGCTGGCTTCCACCTGCCCCGCTTCGCGGCCCGAGGCGCCGCTAGCGTCGTGGGGCTGGAGCCGCACCCGCCGCTCGCGGCCCGGGCCTTGGCGCGCATTGCGCCGGGCCCTCATCCGTCGAGTTTGGGAAACACGCCGACGCGAGGGCCCGATCATGGGCGTGTTTCCCGAACTCGACCGGATCCGGCGGGCGTGGGTGCCCCGGCAGGCGCGCGGACGATTGCGACCATGGCGACACGGCGCGCTGAGGTGGTCATCGGCGCCGCCGCGGAGCTGCCCTTCGCCGCGGCGAGCTTCGATCTGGTGGTGGCGCGCTGGGCCTACTTCTTCGGGCCTGGCTGCGAGCCAGGACTGGCGCAGGTCGAGCGGGTTGTCGCACCAGGCGGGGTAGCGGCCTTTTTGGACAATGACGCGACACGCTCGACCTTCGGCAGGTGGTTTCGGGACGGCCTCCCGGCATACGACGCTCTTGCCGTCGAACGCTTTTGGCGCAGAAGGGGATTCGAGGCCATCGCGATCGATGCGCGGTGGCAGTGTCCAGACCGGGGGCGCTTCGAGGCCATTGTGCGGATCGAGTTCGAGCCGGCCGCAGCCGAACGGATCCTCGCGGGCCATGCCGGCAACGAGGTCGACTATGCCGTGAACCTGTGGTGGCGCCGGTTCTGAGCCGCTTCGGCGCGCGGCACAATGAGGCTCATGTCCCTGCCCCCCTTGGCTACCGGCCGCCGGCTCGAGCTGCTCGAGGCAGCAACGGCGGTCGTCGCCGACGGCGGCCTACGCGCTCTGACGCACCGAGCAGTCGATGCCCAGGCGGGCGTGCCCGAGGGCTCGACCAGCGGCTACTTCCGCACGCGGCTGGCCCTGCTGACCGGCCTCACCGAGCAGGTGGCGCGACAACTGGCCGACATGATCAGCGCCCTGCGGGACCGGGTCGAGGCGATCTCGCGGGAGCACTCCGGCGCCGAGCGGGACGATCTCGTCGGCGCCGAGGTGGCGCGGCATCTGGTGGCGCTGACCGCCGATTCGAGCCTGGTCCGGGTGCAGGCCGAACTGGGCATTGAAGCCATGCGCACGCCCGCCTTGGCCGCTGTTTTCGATGTCTCTCGACGCGAGTTCGTGCGCCTCGTCGTCGATATCGCGCACAGTGTCGGCGCACCACGGGCCGCCGAACGCGCCGAGGCCACGGCCGCCGCCTTCCAAGGCGTGCTCCTGGCCGCGGGACTGCAACATCCGCAGCACCGTGCCGAGTGGGTCACCACGGCAACTCGGCAACTCATCGACGCCCTCTGCGCCGACCCGCACCCCTGACCTGGGCATCCGATCACTTAGGCGTGGCGCGGGTAACACCCCGAAGCAACTACAAATGTTGCATAACGGACACTACAGGTGTAGCGTTCTTTATGCACTACAGATGTAGAACTCATTCCGAAAGGACCACGACCATGTCATTCACGCTCGACCTGATGCCCCTCGTCACCTACCTCGCCGCCATGCTCGGAATCGGCGCGCTGGTCTTCGCCGGCACCGCCATCGCCGCGGCAATTCCGGTTGTGCGCCGCAACCACAGCCTGCGGATCGCGCGCCACGAGAGCATCCCCGCGTTCTATCGCAACGCCATCACGGGACGCCACGCCTTTAGCCACTGAGCCCACGAGGGTCAGCGACCAGACCCTTACGTCGGGTCGGGCACGGCCCGCAGGCGCGGGGGTGGGGCGGGCGGGGCGGCATACCCCCGCCCAGGACCGCGGTAGCTCGCCGGCACGGAAACGCGCTCGGTGCGCTGGCGCACCGGCTCGGGTCGGGCCGGCAACTGCCCGACCGCAGCCCGGATATCCGCCACCTCGACCACGCGTAAACCGGCCGGCACATGCACGGTCCCCAGGACCCCCACCGGCACCAGCGCCGTCGTGAATGAGAGCCGCCCCGCTTCGGCCAACCGGCGCTCGATCCCCTGCACCGGGCGGATCTCCCCCGCCAGGCCCACCTCGCCGATCGCCACCGTGCGCGGGTCGAGGGGCACATCAAGGATGGCGCTCGCCATCGCCATGGCAACGGCGAGATCGGCGGCCGGCTCGCGCAATGTGACGCCACCAACCGTCGAGATATAGACGTCATTGTGCAGAAGCGGCGCACCCGCCCGTTTGTCGAGCACCGCCGTGATCATCGCGACCCGGCTCGCATCCACCCCATGCGTCGCCCGTCGAGGCGTCGGCAAAGCGGAGGGTGAGACCAGCGCCTGCACCTCCGCGATGAGCGGGCGCCGCCCCTCGAGGGTCGCCGTGATGCAGGTGCCCGGCACGGCCCCCGCGCGGGAACTGAGGAACAGCCCGCTCGGATCCGCCAGCCCGACGATCCCTGCGTCGCTGAGATCGAAGCAGCCGACCTCGTCGGTCGGGCCGAAGCGGTTCTTGACCGCGCGCACCAGTCGCAGCCGCGAATGCCGATCCCCCTCAAAGGCCACCACCACATCGACCAGATGCTCCAAGATCCGCGGTCCGGCGATCGACCCATCCTTGGTCACATGCCCGACCAGAACCGTGGCGATCCCCAGCCGTTTGGCCACCGATATCACCGCCGACGCGACCTCGCGCACCTGCGAGACATTCCCCGCCGCCCCATCGACATCGGCACTCGCCAGCGTCTGCACCGAGTCGATAACCACCAGCCCAGGACGCAGGCCCTCAATTTGCCCCAAAACCGTCCCCAGATCGGTTTCGGACGCGAGATACAACTCCGCCGCCATCGCCTCGATGCGCTCAGCGCGCGCCCGGACTTGGGCCGCGGACTCCTCGCCGCTGACATACAGCACCGAGGCGCCACCTCGCGCCGCCCGGGCGGCCACGTCGAGCAACAGGGTCGACTTGCCGATCCCCGGCTCCCCCGCGACCAGAACAACACCGCCCGCCACCAACCCGCCACCCAACACCCGGTCGAACTCGGCCACGCCCGTTGGGCGAGCCGCCGCCCTCGTCACATCGACCTCACCGATGGGCACGGGCTTGCGCCCAGCGTTGACCACCGCGGCCGTCCTCGTGGTCGGCGCCCCCACCTCGCTGACCGACCCCCACGCCTGGCACTCGCCGCAGCGGCCAACCCACTTGACCGTGCTCCAGCCACATTCCGCACACCGGAAGGTCGTCGATCGTGTTGTCCTCGCCATGACCGCAACCGTAGAGATGGCCACTGACAGGCCCCACGCGCCACCCCGGCCTAGACTTCACCACAGCCCGGTGGCCCACCGCCGGCATACACCAACACCCGAAGGATCCGCGTGGCCCCGCAGTCGGACGATGACCTTTATCGCTCCACCCTGGCCGCTCTCGCGCCCGGCACCGAACTGCGCGATGGCCTGGAGCGCATCCTGCGCGGCCGCACCGGCGCCCTGATCGTCCTCGGGCACGACCGCACCGTCGAATCACTGTGCAGCGGCGGCTTCCCGCTCGATGTCGAGTTCTCCGCCACCCGCCTGCGCGAGCTCGCGAAGATGGACGGCGCCATCGTCGTCGCCTCCGACCTGAGCCGGATCGTGCGCGCCGCCACCCAACTCGTCCCCGACCCGGACATCGAGACCAGCGAGTCCGGCACCCGGCATCGCACGGCCGAGCGGGTCGCCAAGCAGACGGGGATGCCGGTCGTCTCGGTCAGCCAGTCGATGCGGATCGTGCAGATGTATGTCGCGGGCGCCCGCCACGTCCTCGAAGGCTCCTCCGAACTGCTGAGCAAGGCCAACCAAGCCCTCGCGACGCTGGAGCGCTACCGCGCCCGCCTCGATGAGGTCACGGCCACCTTGTCCGCCCTCGAAATCGAGGACCTCGTGACGGTTCGCGATGTCTCAGCCGTCCTGCAGCGGCTGGAGATGGTGCGCCGGATCAGCGGGGAGATCAACGGGTATGTCGTGGAGCTGGGTGTCGACGGCCGTCTCCTCACCCTGCAATTGGAGGAGCTGACCAGCGGCCTCGCCGACGATCTGGAGTGGCTGATCCGCGACTATGTCGCCGACCCCGGCGGTGAGGATCTGCGCAGTCAGGTGGTCGGGGGCCTGGCCGCCTTGAGCCGCACCGAGCTGCTCGACGCCGCCTCGTGCGCCCGCATACTCGGCCTCGGCGGGCCGGACGGCCTCGACACCAGCATCTCCCCGCGTGGCTACCGCCTCCTCAACCGCGTCCCGCGCCTGCCCGGCTCGGTCTTCGAGCGTCTTGTCGAGCATTTCGGCACCCTGCAGCGGCTGCTCACCGCCACCCAGGATGACCTGATGCTCGTCGACGGCGTCGGCGAGGGCCGGGCCCGAACGATCCGCGAGAGCCTGACCCGCCTGGCCGAGTCGAGCATCCTCGAACGCTACGTGTGAGCGAGGCTGCCTTCCGCGAGGCCGTGCACGATGCCGTGCTCCGGTGGTATGCCGTGGCCGGGCGCGACCTGCCGTGGCGCCACCGCGACGCCACCCCGTGGGGCGTCTTGGTCAGCGAGGTGATGGCCCAGCAGACCCCGATCGCGCGGATCATCGGCCCGTGGCAGGCGTGGCTGGCGCGCTGGCCGACCCCGGCCGCCCTCGCCAGCGCCTCGCCCGCCGATGTCATCCTCGCGTGGGATCGGCTGGGCTACCCACGCCGCGCGCTCGGACTGCACCGAGCCGCGAAGGCCATGGTCGAGGGCCACGACGGCCAGGTCCCCAGCGATCCGGCTGACTTGCGCGCCCTCCCCGGCGTCGGCGAATACACGACGGCAGCCGTCTCGTCCTTCGCCTTCGGCAACCCGCTCGTCGTCATCGACACCAATGTCCGCCGCGTCCTGACGCGTATCGCGCTCGGACGAGAGCAAGCCGCCCCGAGCCTGACGGCGGCCGAGCGAGCCCTCGCGCAGGAGTGGCTGCCCGCGGAACCAGACCGCGCCAACGCCTGGAATGTCGCCGCCATGGAACTCGGCGCGCTGATCTGCACGGCCCGCGCCCCGCGCTGCGAGGACTGCCCGGTCCGAGACCGGTGCCGATGGGTGGCGGCGGGCCGACCGGCATACGACGGGCCCGTGCGCAAGGGGCAGGGGTATGAGGGCACCGATCGGCAGCTGCGCGGCCGGATCCTCGCGCTGGCCCGGGCCGCAACCGCGCCCCTGGCGCCGGAGGTGCTCGAAGGCCTCGGGGAGCCGGAACGCGTGGCGCGACTCGCCGAGCAGTTGTGCGCCGAGGGGCTGCTGGTGCACAGCCGTGCCGGTTACGATCTGCCGCGGTGACCTGCCTAAACGTCAGGTCAGAAGGCAACCAAGGACAGCGCTGCGGCGTCTTGACCTATGAGGCTTCGGCGAGCGCCGGGCCGACACCGAATCGATGAGGGGACACTGACCGGGTATGACGAGCCGCCCGACCTCGCCCCGCGCCCATCCGCTGCGGCACAGCTATGCCATGACGCTGCTGAGCACTCTGCTTCCCGGAGCGGGCCTGCTGCGCACCAGGGCTCGTCGTTTCGGGCGCCTGCTGTTGATGCTGACGGGCCTGGCGCTGATCGTGGCGGGCTATCAGATCGCCCGCCATGGCGTGATCGAATCGGCTCTGTCCGTAGGCGTTTCGCGCACCACCTTGCTCGTGCTCATCTGGCTGGTGCTCATCGGCGCGGCCTTGTGGATGCTCTCGATCGTGCTCTCGGCGACCCTGACCCGGACCCCCGGGATGACCCGCGACGAGCGGCTCGCGAGCACGATGGTGGCCTTCTTGTGCTGCCTCGCCGTCGCCGCGCCCAGTGCGTATGCCGTGCACACCCTCGGCATCCAGCGCTCCGTTGTCGGGGAGGTCTTCGCCGATGGTGACAGCGTGCCCGGGGCCACCTCGACCGAGGGCGTTCCGAATGTCAGGAACGACAACCCGTGGGCAGCGGTCCCTCGCGTCAATGTGCTGCTCCTCGGCTCGGATGCGGGCACCGACCGGGTGGGCGTGCGGACCGATTCGATGATGGTTGCGAGCATCAACACCAAGACTGGTGACACCGTGCTCTTTGGCATCCCGCGCAATCTCGAGCGCGCGCCGATCCCGGCGTCGAATCCGCTCTCGACGCTCTACCCCAATGGTTACGACTGCGGCGACGAGTGCCTGATCAATGGCATTTGGACGCTCGCCACCGACAATCCCGACCTCTTCCCCGGCGACCCCAACCCCGGCTTGCGTTCCATCCGCGATGTCATCGGCGAGGTGCTCGGGCTGCGCATCGACAACACCGTCGTCATCGACCTGTCGGGCTTCGCCGATCTCGTCAATGCAATGGGCGGGGTCGAGATCAATGTCAAGGAACGCGTCTGTATCGGCTGCAAGGCGCTCTCGGACGGCTCGATCGTCGGCACGACCGGGTGGATCGAGCCCGGGGTGCAGCATCTCGACGGCTATCACGCCCTCTGGTATGCCCGATCCCGCGCGACCACCGACGACTTCTCCCGGATGCGTCGCCAGCGCTGCGTGATGGGCGCCCTGATCCACCAGGTCAACCCCGGCTCCATGCTGGTGCACTACCCGGCACTGGCTGAAGTGCTCAAGGATCACGTGAGCATCGACATACCGCAGCAGCACCTGAAGGCGTGGGTGCCGCTGGTCGAGACGATCCAAAAGGGCACCTTGCGCAGCCTGCCGCTGACCAACAAGGTCATCGACGTGGTGCACCCGGACTTCACGGCGATTCGCGCCCTGGTTCAGAACGCCATCTCCGATAACCCGACGACCTCGACCACTTCGTCGACGACCTCCTCGACCGACACGCCGACTAGCAGCTCGACCACCCCGTCCTCCTCCACGACGACCACTCCCGGTGAGCCGCAGGACGGGCTGTCCGAGATCGCCGCCTCCTGCTGACCCGGCGCGTCCGCGCGGGCGCCAACGGGGCGGGCGGCATACTGCCCCCGTGGTGAGCCGCCGTATGCCGAGTCGTCCCGCCGCGCTGATCTGCGCCCTCGCGCTGCTCGGGACGGGTGCCCCGACCAGCGCGCATGCCGCTGATCAGGACACCGGCTCAACACTGACCTCCGTCGCACGCTATGTCGTGCGCGCAGACGGCAAGCCGGTCAAAGTGACCATTCGCCAGGTCACCAACCCAGGGTGGCCGTGACGCCTACGGTTATGCCGGATCGGCGGCGGCGCTCGGTGACCTCTTTGCCGGCGCCAAGGGGGCGTCCCTGGCTGACTTGACAGGGTGGCTGACGACGGGGAGGTCCGCATACGACGGAACCGGCGAGCACCCGGCCCGCGCCTATTCGTTGCACTTCGGCTGGCGCCAGGCCTATGACCTCTTCGAGATCACGGGCCCCAATGCCAAGACCGAGCAACTGATGCGATTGTGGGTCATCCCGCGCTGGTCAACTCGATGAGGTGGGCTATCGGAAGAAGGCGCGCACGGCATATCGCGGCGTCGACGCAGCCGATGGCGACTGGGTGCAGCCCCTGCGGCTGCGCCAGCCGATGGCGGCCTGGGAGTTCGCCGACGCCACTCGCGCGGTTCGCAAGATCAAGCCACTCGCCGCGCCAGCCACTGCCCTGCAGGCGGCGGCCAAGCAGGCTGGCGTGTCGGTTTCCGGGGCTCGTTCGGCCTACGAACACGCCACCTCCCAGGCTGCTCTCAATCCGCTGCCGACGACCCTCGCCGACACCCAGGCGGCCGTCGGGGAGTATGCCGCCGCCGCGCGCGTCGTCGATCACCTCGACGTCCTGGGCCAGGTGGGTGCGCGTCTGCGTCCGGGGGACACCTCGCTCTCGGCGGCAGCCGCAGCCCTGGACAAGGGTCAACTCAGCGATGCCCGGGCCGCAATCGCCACGGCGCAGACGACCCACCAGGATCAGGAGCGGACCGGCCTGTATGCCGTCCTCGGCGCCGCCGCCCTGCTACTCGCCGGCCTTGCCGGATCGGCATGGCTGCTCCTGCGCCGGCGCCGCCGGGCCCGCCCGATCGCCTCGTGAAGGCCGAAGCGCCCGGCCCCGCGTGGGGTCGGGCGCTTCAGAGGTATGCCGGTGGGTCGGCCCGCGTCTACTCGGCGTCGGCGACTACCAGCGGCAGGTCGATGGCGTGGGCGTGCGGGGTGCCGCGGAAGGTGAAGATCTCGGTCTTGCCCTCGCCCTCGGTGCCGACCGCGACGATCTCGCCGGCCTTCAACTCGCCATACAGGATCTTCTCGGACAGCACGTCCTCGATCTCACGCTGGATGGTGCGCCGCAGCGGGCGGGCACCGAGCACGGGATCGTAGCCCTTCTTGGCCAGCAGGTTCTTGGCCGCGGGCGTCAACTCGATGCCCATGTCCTTGTCCTTGAGGCGCTTGTCGAGCTTGGCGATCTCGAGGTCGACGATCTGGACAATCTCGTCCTGCGTCAGCTGCGGGAAGACGATCGTGTCGTCGACGCGGTTGAGGAACTCGGGCCGGAAGTGCTGCTTCAGCTCGTCCTGGACCTTGTTCTTCATCCGCTCGTAGTCGCTGCGGGAATCCGGACCGGCCGAGAAGCCGAGACTGACGCCCTTGGCGATATCGCGGGTGCCGAGGTTGGTCGTCATGATGATGACGGTGTTCTTGAAGTCGACCATCCGGCCCTGGCTGTCGGTCAGGCGGCCGTCCTCGAGCACCTGCAGCAGCGAGTTGAAGATCTCCGGGTGGGCCTTTTCGACCTCGTCGAAGAGGACCACGGAGAACGGGCGGCGGCGGACCTTCTCGGTGAGCTGGCCGCCCTCTTCGTAGCCGACATATCCGGGTGGGGAGCCGAAGAGGCGCGAGACGGTGTGCTTCTCGCTGTATTCGGACATGTCCAGCTGGATCAGGGCGTCTTCGTCGCCGAACAAGAACTCGGCGAGCGCCTTGGCGAGCTCGGTCTTGCCGACGCCCGTAGGCCCGGCGAAGATGAACGAGCCGCCCGGGCGGCGCGGGTCCTTCAGTCCGGCGCGGGTGCGGCGGATGGCCTGGGAAAGCGCCTTGATGGCGTCGTCCATGCCGACGATGCGCTTGTGCAGCTCGGCCTCCATGTTGAGCAGGCGGCTGGACTCTTCCTCGGTCAGCTTGAAGACGGGGATGCCGGTGCTGGCCGCCAGCACCTCGGCGATCAGCTCTTCGTCGACTTCGGCGACGACATCGAGGTCGCCGGCCTTCCACTCCGACTCACGGCGGGCCTTCTCGCCGAGCAGCTTCTTCTCGTCGTCGCGCAGGCGCGCGGCCTTCTCGAAGTCCTGACCGTCGATCGCCGATTCCTTCTCCAGACGCACCTGAGCGATCTTGTCGTCGAATTCGCGCAGGTCCGGCGGTGCGGTCATCCGGCGGATGCGAAGGCGTGCGCCGGCCTCGTCGATCAGGTCGATGGCCTTGTCCGGCAGGAAGCGGTCATTGATGTAGCGGTCCGCGAGGTTGGCCGCCGAGACCAGGGCCGCGTCGGTGATCGTCACGCGGTGGTGCGCTTCATAGCGATCGCGCAGCCCCTTGAGGATCTCGATCGTGTGCGACAGCGTCGGCTCCGCGACCTGAATCGGCTGGAAGCGGCGCTCCAGCGCGGAGTCCTTCTCGATGTACTTGCGGTATTCATCCAGCGTGGTCGCGCCGATGGTCTGCAACTCGCCACGAGCCAGCATGGGCTTGAGGATCGACGCAGCGTCGATGGCGCCCTCGGCCGCACCCGCCCCGACGAGAGTGTGAATCTCGTCGATGAACAAGATGATGTCGCCGCGGGTGCGAATTTCCTTGAGGACCTTCTTGAGCCGCTCCTCGAAGTCACCGCGGTAGCGCGAACCGGCCACGAGCGAGCCGAGGTCGAGGGTGTAAAGCTGCTTGTCCTTCAAGGTCTCGGGCACGTCGCCACGCACGATGTCCTGGGCCAGGCCCTCGACGACGGCGGTCTTGCCGACGCCGGGCTCGCCGATCAGCACCGGGTTGTTCTTGGTGCGGCGCGAGAGCACCTGCATGACCCGCTCGATCTCCTTGGTGCGACCGATGACGGGGTCGAGCTTGGATTCGCGGGCGGCCTGCGTGAGGTTGCGGCCGAACTGGTCGAGCACCAGCGAGCCGGCGGGCGTGCCCTCCTGCTGCGCGCTGGCCGGACCGACACCAGCGGCCTGCGCCTCCTTGCCGGAGTAGCCGGAAATGAGCTGGATGACCTGCTGGCGGACCTTGTTAAGGTCGGCGCCGAGCTTGACCAGCACCTGCGCGGCGACGCCCTCGCCCTCGCGGATGAGCCCGAGCAGGATGTGCTCGGTCCCGATGTAGTTGTGGCCCAACTGCAGGGCTTCCCGCAGGGACAGCTCGAGGACCTTCTTGGCCCGCGGGGTGAAGGGGATATGCCCGGTCGGGGCCTGCTGGCCCTGCCCGATGATCTCCTGCACCTGCTCGCGAACATTCTCGAGCTCGATCCCGAGGCTCTCTAGGGCCTTGCTGGCCACGCCGTCGCCCTCGTGGATCAGGCCGAGCAGGATGTGCTCGGTCCCGATGTAGTTGTGGTTGAGCATCCGCGCTTCTTCTTGCGCGAGCACCACGACGCGTCGGGCCCGGTCGGTGAACCGTTCGAACATGTATGCGCTCCTCGCTGATCGAGTCAGCATTGATGGTATCTGCGCACTCTGACAGCCGTCAGCGACTTCCGGAGTGCGGCACTGCCCAACTCAACCGCTCACGCCCGGTGGATGTTCCGCGCCCTCGTATGCCGCCCGCCCCGTTCGCTCTCAGCGCACGCTCGAGCGGTCGGGCATACCCCCCGCCACGCTAGCGCCTGGGCTACCGCTTGGTACTGGTCGTGATCACGACCAATACCAAGCGGTAGGTCCGTGTTTAGACCTCGCGGTTGGACCGTGGTCGAGCCGCAGCCGTCAGGCCGGGCTGCGGAGGCTGGCCTTGATCTCGGTCTTGAGGATCTTGCCGACCTTGGAGCGCGGCAGGTCTGGCCAGACCTCGATCTGCTTGGGCGCCTTGACCGAGCCGATGCGCTCCTTGACGAAGCCGATCAGCGCGTCGGCGTCGATCTCTTTGCCCGGAGCCAACTGGATCACGGCGACCACCCGCTCGCCCCACTTCTCATCCGGGAGTCAGACGACGGCGCAGTCGAGAGACGGAGGCGATATTGATGATCGCGCCGCCCTGGCCGGCGGCGCCGCCGGGGCGCATCGCCCGGAAGCCGTGCTTGACCCCGAGGGTGGTGCCGAGGATGTTGACCTCGAGCATGCGGCGGATGTCCTCGGGCTTGACCCGGCGATCAGATCGGTGATCTCGATGCCGGCATTGTTGACGAGGACGTCGAGGCCACTGCCGGCGCACCGGTCGGGCACGCCGTTGTGCCCACCGCCACCCTCCCAGCCCCCTTTGACGACTGTCAAGAGATGTTCTAAAGGCAGGTGAGGCCGTACGCTGTCGGCCATGACCGCCGCCACCCCGGCCGAGCGGCCGCGTGATCGCAAGTCGTCCCAGCGCCGTATTCAACTCGCCGAGTCTGCTTTGCAAACCCTCGGCGAGCACGGCTATGCCCGCACCAGCCTGCGCGATATCGCCGCGAACTCCGAGTTCAGCCACGGCGTCGTGCACTACTACTTCACCGACAAGACCGAGCTGATCACCTATTGCGTGCGCCATTACAAGGCCCGCTGCGTCACCCGGTATGACGACATCCTCGACTCCTCCCAGAGCGCGGACGAAGTGCTCCACCGCTTCGTCGACAAGCTGTGCGAAACGCTCGTCGAGGACGCCCCGATGCACCGGCTGTGGTACGACCTGCGC
Source organism: Actinomycetota bacterium (assembly GCA_020160805.1). GTDB lineage: Bacteria > Actinomycetota > Actinomycetes > Actinomycetales > Dermatophilaceae > Nostocoides_A > Nostocoides_A veronense. The sequence goes on from JAIUPO010000006.1 coordinate 89,200, forward strand.
ACCCAAGCGATGTTCGAGGCGGTGCTGCGCCCGGACGTGCTGATGATCGACGCCACCTTGGAGGACATGATCTGGCGGGTCCTGAGCCGGTATGCCGAACTGGCCGACCGCCCGCTGCTCACCGACTCCCCCACGGCCTACGCGATGGTCGACGGGGTCTTCGAACGGGCGCTGCTGCACCACCTCTCCGGCGACCCGGAGACCCTGGACTGGCTGCGCAGCCGCGCCCTGGGCCTGCTGCCCACCTTGCTCGGCGCCTGAGCCGACCCGGGACCGCGCCGCCCGCACCCCGCGCCGCCCGCCAGCGGCTGCTTAGCGCGGCGGGCCAAGCGCAACCCGTCGGCGCACCTCCGTCAAACCATCTGACCCCTCGGGCACATCCCACCAAGACTCAACCCACCACGTCGCGCCGAGGGACTCCCACAGCCGCGGTGAGCCGTGGACGGTGCCGAACTCGCCATACGAATCGCCTTCTACGACAACGTCATAGCCCTCCCACGGACGGTTGGTCAGATAGCGCATATCCCGTAGGCGATCGACGATCATCCCCAACGCTGCCGGCGTAAGGCCGCTATTGCCCTCGCCGCCGGCGACGGCCGGAAAGACGCCCTGCCACCGAGAGGCGCGGGCGAGGGAGAGTTGCGTCGAACGCCCGGGCACGAGGGCGCCCACGCACCATACGGGCGGATGCGGGCGCTGGATCGGGGGCGGCGGCACGAGCTCGGTGACGGGCTCGACCGACCAGTGCTTGCCGGCATACGAAAAGGGCTGTCCCGCCAGGAGACCCGCATAGATGGCCAGGCATTCGTCGAGCTTCTCCGCCCGCGCCTTGCGACCCTCGTCCGGCTCGAAGGCGAGCCAGTTCTGGTTGAGCGCGCCCAGGCCCACGCCCAGCGTGACCCGGCCACCGGACAGCCGGTCGACGCTCGCGACGCGCTGGGCGATATCCCACGGCTTATAGCGCGAGGCCGGCGTGATCAGGGTGCCGAGCCGGATGCGTTCGGTGCGCATCGCCGCTGCGGCGAGCGTCGCCCAGGCGTCGCAGCGGTAGACCGCCTCCCAGGTGAAGACGAGGTCCCAGCCGGACTGCTCCCCGAGCACGGCGAGGTCGACGAACTCGGTCTCCTCCGCATACGGGACGACAAAGGCGTAGCGCATGCCTCGACCGTAGCCGGGCGCTCCGACAGCCCGCTTGATCGCGCGTGCTGGCGGTCAGTGGCGGCGCTGGCAGCGCCCGCACCAGAACAGGTTGCGGCCCGCGAGCAACTGCGTGCGTATCCGGCTGCCGCACACCAGACACGGCTGCCCGTCGCGCTTGTAGACGTAATAGTCGCGCTCGAAGCGCACGCCGCGCGCCGCATCGCCGCGCACGAAGCCGCCGCTCTCACCAGGCATGATCCCGCCCCAGCTCGGGTCGTATGCCGCCGGGTCGCGCCCGTCGAGCGCCTCCCGGGCGACTTCCAATTGGGAGTCGAGGGTGAGGATCTGGCCGAACGCCACGCCATAGGGCAGCAGGGCGACCAGGTCGTCCCACATGGCCAGCCACGACTTCTTCTTGACTTTGTTACCGGGCACGAAGGGGTCGATGCGGTGCCGGAAGAGCACCTCGGCGCGATAGACATTGCCGACGCCGGCGATGATCGACTGGTCCATCAGGCATTCGGCGACGGTGCGAGATGTGCGCGCCAGGCGAGCCAGCGAGCGCTCCGGATCGTTGCCCGGCGTGCCCACGCGCAGCGGGTCCGGACCGAGGCGCGCGATCGTCGCCTCGACCTGCTCGGGCGAGATCACCTGAACCAGCGTCGCGCCGCGCAGGTCCGCATACATCTGCTCATTGACCATCCGAACGCGCACCGCGCCGACGGGGGCGGGTAGGGCACCAATGTGCGGGAGCACATCGAAGGAGCCGATCAGGCCGAGATGGACATTGAGCACCTGCTCGCCAGCGAAGTGCACGAACAGGTGCTTGCCGAAGGCGTCCGCACCCTCGACGACGCGGCCGTTGAGCAGAGCGGCCCCCTCGACGAACCGCCCCTGCGGGCTGGTGACCAGCGCCTGGCGACCGACGAAAGCGTGGTGCAACGCCCCCGCCAGCCGGTGCAGGGTATGCCCCTCAGGCACTAACTCGCGGCCTTCTTCTTCGCGGCAGCCTTCTTCGCGGGCTTGTCCTCGACAGCCGGGGCCTCGCCGCGGGCCGCCTTGGCCTTCTCGACGGACTTCGCCAGCGCGGCAAGCAGGTCGACCACCTCGCCGGACTCCTCGGCCGGCTTGGGCACGTCCTTGATCTCCCCGCCCTCAACCTTGGCCTTGACGAGCGCGTCAAGCGCGATCGCGTAATCGTCTTCGTAGTCGTCTGGTTCATAGTCCCCGGCAAGTTGCTCGACAAGCAGGTGCGCCATCGCGAGTTCCTTCTCGGTGGCCTCCATCTGGTCTCCGAGCGCCGCGAAGTCCGGGCTGCGAACTTCGTCGGGCCACAGCATCGTCTGCATGACGATGACGCCATCGCGCACACGCAGGACGGCCATCGTCATCCGGGTGCGGATCGAGACCGTGACCAGCGCCATCCGCTTCTCGGTCTCCAGCGCATCGCGAAGCAGCACATAGGGTTTCGCCGCGGCCTTGTCCGGCTCGAGGTAGTAGGACTTGTCGAGCAGCATCGGGTCGATCTGGTCGGCGGGCACAAACTTCTCGACCGCGATCTCCTTGCTGCTCTTGGTCGGCAAGTCGGCGAAATCCTCGTCGGTGAGGATGACCATGTCGCCGTCCTCGGTTTCGTAGCCCTTGGCGATGTCGTCATAGGACACCTGCTCGCCATCGATGGAGCAGACCCGTTGGTACTTGATCCGCCCGCCATCGGTGCGGTGTACCTGCCGGAACTGGACGTCGTGATTCTCGGTGGCGGCATACAACCGCACGGGGACGTTGACCAGCCCGAAGGAGACCGCGCCCTTCCAGATCGCTCGCATCGTCAGAGTCTGACAGACAACCCCACGCTCGGCTCCCGCCCGGACAGGGTTGAATGCTGCCCATGCTGCCCATGCTTGCCACCGCGACGACGGCGCCCCCGCGCGGGGCGCAGTGGGCGCACGAGATCAAGTGGGACGGTATGCGGGTGCTCGCCGAGGTGCGCGGCCCCGCGGTCACGCTGACCTCACGCAATGGCAATGACGTCACCGCGAGCTTCCCCGAGCTGGCTGGCCTTGCCGGGACGTATGACGATCTGCTCCTCGACGGTGAGGTGGTCGCCTTCGACCAGGGCCGGCCGAGCTTCGCGGCACTCGCCGAGCGCATGCACGTTAAGGAGCGGCGAAAGGCCGAACGGCTGGCCGGGACCCGGCCCGTGACCTATGTCGTCTTCGATGTCCTTCGCCTCTTCGGACAGGACCTGACAAGCCAGCCGTGGAGCGCGCGGCGACCGCTGCTCGATCAACTCGACCTCGGCGGGTCGCACGTCCAGGTGCCGCCCGCCTATGACGACGGGGAGCAGTTGCTGGCCGCCACGGCCGAGCAGGGCTTGGAGGGCGTGGTGAGCAAGCGGCGCGCGGCGGCATACTTCCCCGGCCGGCGCTCGGCGGATTGGCTCAAGACGAGCCACCGGGCGACGCTCTCGGCGGTGGTCGGCGGCTGGCGACCGGAGACTGGCAACGCCAACCGACTGGGAGCGGTCCTCATCGGCCGGCCGGGGCCTGGCGGTTTGGTGTATGCGGGCCGGATGGGCAGCGGGTTGGCGGGCCGTGCAGCCCGGGCGATGGAGGACCTGCTCGCGCCGCTGGTCCGCGCGGACTCCCCCTTTGCCGACGAGGTGCCCGCCCTGGACGCCCGAGAGGTGACCTGGGTCGAGCCGGTGGTTGTCGTCGATCTCAAGGCGCTCGGGGCGACTGGCGGGGGGCGGCTGCGCCACCCGACCTTTGTCGGGGTGCGTTCGGACCTGCAGCCCGAGGATCTGATCGAGGAGGCCGACAGTGACCCCGCCTGATCCCCAGATCACCCGCGTCGAGGTCGGCGGGCGGACGATGAAATTGTCCAGCCTGGACAAGATCATGTACCCCGCGACGGATACGACCAAGGGCGAGATCCTCAACTATTACGCCCAGATCAGCCCCATCTTGCTGCCGCATATGGCCGACCGGCCAGTCACCAGGGTACGGTGGCCACATGGCGTAGCCCAGCAAAGCTTCTTCGAAAAGAACCTGCCCTCGGGTGTGCCGGAATGGCTCGATCGCGTGCGCGTCGACTCCGTGGTCTATCCCCTCGTCAAGAATATTGGCGATCTGACCTACCTTGTGAATCTCAATTCTTTGGAGTTCCACACACCCCAATGGCGGGTCGTTGCGGGAGAACGGCGCAATCCGGATCGTTTGGTGATCGACCTCGACCCCGGCAAGCCCGCTGGCCTGACCGAGTGTTGCGTAGTAGCACTCCTGGTGCAGGAGAGACTGGGCGAATTGGGAATGGAGCTTTTTCCCGTGTCCTCGGGGAGCAAGGGTATGCAGTTGTATGCCCGTCTCGGAGGTGATCTGACCTCGGATCAGGTCCGTGACCTCGTCTCACAACTTGCCCAGGAATTGACCAGGAAACATCCAGATCTGGTGGTCTGGAAGATGACGAAGTCACTGCGTCCGGGCAAGGTGTTCCTTGACTGGAGCCAAAATGTCGCCGCCAAAACGACGATTACTCCGTATTCGCTGCGGGGAACCGAGGCGCCCTTCGCGGCCACGCCGCGCACGTGGGATGAAGTGGAGCAGGCGGCCTCCGGGGCCGCACGCATCGAGCAAGTGCTCTTTGACGAGGTCCTAGACCGGGTGGCGGAGTATGGCGACCTGCTAGCGCCGCTGCTCAGCGCCGGGTGAGTGTCGGCATAGCCCCGCCGCCAACGCACAACGCGCCCCCGGCGAGGGAGGCGCGTTGTGCTGTGGTGCGGCTGAGCTCAGCTGTTGGCCCGGTCGTAGGCCTCCTGAACCGTGGCCGAGATGCGGCCCCGGTCGGAGACAACATGGCCATTGGCTCGCGCCCACTCGCGAACCTTGGCCAGATCTGCCCGAGACGCAGACTTGACCGCCGTGGCCTTGCGGCCGCCGGTGCGACGTGCGTGACCGATCCAGCGGGCCAGATCACCACGCAAGTTTCCGGCATTCTCGGAACTCAGATCGATTTCGTACGAGACGCCGTCCAACGCGAAGCTGACCGTCTCGGCCGCGACCGAATCGTCGATATCGTCGATGAGCATGACGTGCACGCGCTGCGCCATGAAAACTCCTGAAGTGTCTAAAAGTGGATTATGTGCAAGGCAGGACAGGTTTCTGTGCACCTGTCGCAGAAGCACCCTACTCCGCCGACGCGGACTTTTCACATTCTGCAGACAACATCCCCAGGCAATTCAGCCGGCCTGAACGTACCCGTTCTAGGCCGACGGCCCGGGGGGCTGCGCTTCCTGATGTCCCGAGGAGGCCGCGCGCTCTTGATCCGCCTTGTCCAGCCTGGCCATGGCGATGCGCTCGTTGCGATCGCCTTCGAGCAGGCTCTTGATGATGATGTAGAAGAGATACAGCACGCCGATCGAGGGCAGCAGGGCCGCGGCATACATCCAGATCCGGTCCATGGCTCAGGCCTCCGGCTTCAGATGGGGGAACAGGATTGTCTCGCGAATGTTCGATCCCGTGAAAAGCATGATCATCCGGTCCAAGCCCATCCCGAGACCACCCATCGGCGGGGCGGCATATTCCAGGGCCCGCAGGAAGTCTTCGTCCAATTGCATGGCTTCGGGGTCGCCACCCGCCGCGCGCAAGGACTGGTCGGTCAGGACCGCTCGCTGGATAACGGGGTCGATCAATTCGGAGAATCCGGTGCCGCGCTCGACGCCACCAATGATCAGGTCCCAGGCTTCGATCAGGCCGGGCTCGCTGCGGTGGGGGCGCGCCAGCGGCTGGGCGAGCGCGGGGTAGTCGCACAGGAAGGTCGGCTGGAGCAGGTGCGGCTCGACGAGTTCGGAGAGCAGTTCGAGGAAGAGCTTGTCCTTCTCCAAAGCGGGGTCGTGATCGACGCGATGGGTGACGGCATACTCGCGCAGCTTTTCAACCGGCGTGTCGATGGTGACGGTCTCGCCGACGGCCTCCGAGACAGCGTCATAGACCGGGAGCCAGCGCCATTCGCCGCCGAGATCGATTGTGCCCGACGGCGTTTCGATGGTGCGCGAGCCGAGGGCGTCGGCGACGGCGAGGTACATATCCTGCATGACCTGGGCGATCGTGGTCTGGTCGCCCCACGCCTGGTAGACCTCGAGCATGGTGAACTCGGGCGAGTGGGTGGCATCGACACCCTCATTGCGGAAGATGCGCCCCATTTCATAGACGCGGTCAACCCCGCCGACGACGGCCTTCTTGAGGTTCAGCTCCAGCGCAATGCGCAGAACCATCTCGTGGTCGAAGGCATTCATGTGGGTCGTGAATGGACGTGCCGCGGCCCCGCCGTGGATGAGCTGGATGATCGGGGTTTCGACCTCGACGAAGCCTTGCTCATCGAGCACCGAGCGGATGGTCTTGAGCACGGTGGCCTTGGTGCGCACCATGTTTCGGGCTTCCTGGCGCACGATCAGATCGGCATACCGCTGACGAACGCGGGTCTCCTCCGAGAGGTCCTTGTGCAGCACGGGCAGAGGGCGCAGCGCTTTGCTGGCCATCTCCCAGCGGCTGGCCATGACCGACAGCTCGCCGCGCTTGGAGGAGATCACTCGGCCCTCGACGAAGACGTAATCGCCGAGGTCGACATCGCTCTTCCAGTCCGCGAGCGCGTCCTCGCCGACCTCGGCCTGGCTCAGCATGACCTGCAGGCGCGTGCCGATGCCTTCTTGCAGGGTGGCGAAAGCCAACTTGCCGGTATTGCGGATGAAGATGACACGACCGGCCACGCCGACGACGTCCTGGGTTTCCTCGGCGGTCGCCAGGTGGGCCCAGCCCTCGCGCACCTGGGCGAGGGAGTGTGTGCGCGCCACGTGCACGGCATAGGGCGCCCGCCGCCCCTGCTCCAGCAGCCGCTCCCGCTTGGCGTGCCGGAACCGCATCTGTTCGTTGAGGTCTTGGTCGGGCACGACAGGCGTGCTGGGCGCTTCGGTCACGACGCACGAGTCTACGGCGGGTGCCTCAAGCTGCCGAACGCGTCTGCTGAATGACCGCTCACAGGTCGACAACATGCCGAAGGTAGCGGCGGGGCTCGGCGAGGAAGTTGGTGTAGTTGATGACCGATTCCAGTTGCTCCCAGCGGGACTCGCGCAGGCCGTGCTCGTCCAGCTGCAGGATGTGGGCACCGGGAATGCTTGCGAGGACCGGCGAGTGAGTGGCCAGCAACATCTGGTTTCCGCGATCCGCGGCGAGCGCATGCAGGGTTCCGACCAGGGCCAGTTGCGCCGAGAAGCTCAGCCCTGCCTCGGGCTCGTCCATGACAAAGAATCCCGGACCTCGAAAGCGGCGCGTCCCGATCATGGTCAAGAAGGACTCACCATGGCTCAGGGCGTGGAAGTCCGGATCGTAGGGTCCGGGATTGTTGTGCAAGTACGTGAACAGTCCGTGCGTTGTCTCAGCGCGCAGGAAGTAGCCCCACTTGCTCGCCCCGGCGCCGCGCTCCAAGGTGAGCCACTCGGAGAGCGGGGACTCACTCGAATACGTCTTGTGCATGGCGCCGGTCGATCCGCCCTCACCGGGCAGCCCGAAGGCCATGGCGATCGCTTCGATCAAGGTGGACTTCCCGCTGCCATTCTCGCCAACGAGAATCGTCAGCTTGGCGAGATCCAAGCCGTCGGTCAGCACTTGTCGAACCGCCGGGATCCGGCCCGGCCAGGCCCCGAAATCGGGATCAGCGTCCCCCGCGATCCGGACGCGCCGGACGATCAGCGGATCGGTCCAGTCGGGGTGTGCGCGCGGCATACCCGCAATCTACGGGCGCCGACCGACAGCCTCCCCGGAGCGGCGAGAGTCAGCTCCCGCCAAGGGGTATGCGGACCACCCCACCCATCCCGGCGCACATTCCGCACGTGGTGACATAGGCGTTCGTGCCCGAGACCGCGACGCCATAGGGCGCGAGCAGACCACTCGCCACGGTGACCGGGCCGGAGCGGCGCACCTCAACGAGCGAGCCCATCGGCAGCTCGCCGGGCGGCACCGCCAGCAGCCCAGCGTCGGCGAGCTGCACGGCATACAGTCGGCCACCGGCCCAGGTCAGATCGGTGACATTGGTCAGCCCGCTCGCCCACACGGTCGGCGCCTGCCCTGGCTTGACGCGATAGATCCGAGCCTCGCCGGCGGGGAAGGGGAAGCCGGTCAGTTCGCTGACGTAGTAGGCGCCATCCGGGCCGAGTGCGACCGAGGTGGGCACCGATTGCATCGGCATCTCCCCGGTGCCGAGGAAGGGCGGTTTGGGGACCATCCGGTTCGGGAAGGTCGCGACGATCGCCATCTTGCCCCGAGCCGTCACCCGCAACAGGGCGTTGGCTCCGGCATCCACGGCCAGGTGTGATGTCCCGAGAGGGGTCAGCGAGGACGGGTTGCTGTCCTTGCCAAGACCGTCAAAGTCTTTGGCCCCTTCAAAGGCCGCGAGGTCGGCGATCGTGCGCGCCGCCGACGACCCGAGGTTGCCGGTTGCGAGCGTGCCGAGGCGGGGCCCCGCTGCGGGGAGGCTGGCGCGTTGCGCGGGATCGGCTCCGAGTCCGAAAGACAGCGTGTAGCGGCCGCCGCGGACCTGGACGTCCGAGGGCCCTGAAGCTCCAAAGCCACTCTCGCCCGCGACCGATGGCAGGCCGGTGACAACCCGCGACTGCGTGCCGCCCGAGATCTTCGTGATCGACCCGGTGCGGCCAAAGCAGGCCGTCCCCTCGGCACCGGCGATGCACGGCCCGGAACCACCCACTCCCGACTCAGCGACATAGATGGCACCGTCGGGACCAATCGAGAGCTGCCGAGGGTTGTTCAGGCCGGTCGCGACCGCCACGGGCGTCCTGTCAGCCGGCGGTGCCGCCGTCGCGACAAGGGCCGAAGCGCCGACCATGGCAAGGCCGGATAGAGCGCTGACGGTGAGACGAAATGCACGGTGAATCATTGAGGCCCCCCTAGAGCGTGATGGACCTTCACCGTCCCATAACTGTCAAGTCCCCGCCGGTAACATTGCGGTTGGCTGGAGGGGTGCGCCTAGTCGACGAAGTCGAGGGCGATGTCGAGGATGGGGGCCGAGTGGGTGAGGGCGCCGACGGAGAGGTAGTCGACGCCGGTGGCGGCATAGGCGGGCGCCTTCTCTAGGGTCAGGCCGCCGGTGGCCTCGACTTCCACGGTCTCACCAGTGGCGCTGATGGCCTCGATGGTTTCGGACAGCAGCGCCGGAGACATGTTGTCGCACATGATGAATCGGGCTCCGACACCGACCGCTTCGAGGGCTTCGGCGACCGTTGTGACCTCGACTTGGATCGGCACATCCGGGAAGCGTTCGCGGATGCGCTCGTAGGCCGCGGAGATGGAGCCGGCCGCGAGCTTGTGGTTGTCCTTGATCATCGCGACGTCATAAAGACCCATGCGTTTGTTGGTGCCCCCACCGGCACGGACGGCGTACTTCTCCAGCGCACGCAGCCCTGGCGTCGTCTTGCGCGTGTCGAGCACGGTGGTGTCGGTGCCGGCCAGGACATCGGCCCACGCGCGCGTTGCCGTGGCCACCCCGGAGATCCTGGAGATGATGTTGAGGATGGTTCGCTCGGCCGTGAGGATGGTCGCGGCCGGGCCCCGCAATTCGGCGAGGACCGTGCCGCGTTCGACCAGATCTCCTTCTGCCGCAACGACATCGCACTCCACCTCCCCGCCACTCGTGATCGCCGCAGTTTCCGCGAGCACCATCGCCGCGAGCGGCAGACCGGCAACGACCCCGCGTTCCCGAGCGACGATCTGGCCCACGGCTTGCGTCGCCGGATCGATGGTCGCTTCGGTCGTGACGTCGACGCCGTCGAGGCCACCGAGGTCTTCGATGAGGGCGGCGCGCACCACGCGCACGGCATCCTCGATGGGCAGGTCAAAACCAGTCATCTGGCCGAATCCTCCTGTGCGACATAGGACATCGCCACGCTATCGGGCGTGCGAAGGTGGTGTAGGTGCCCGAGCCAGTGGGCATCATCGCGCTCGGGGAAGTCGAGTCGCTCGTGCCCGCCACGTGTTTCCTCCCGGGCGTGCGCGGCCGCGGTGAGCGCCAGGCCGAGTTGCGCGAGATTGGTCGTCTCCCAGGCCTCGGTCGTGGGAATCGCCGTGCTCTGCTCCGCCAGCAGGGCGACGAGCGCGTCATATGCCGCCCGCGTCCCCTCCGCGGTGCGCACCACACCGCTACCCCGCGTCATCGTGCGTTGAACATCGAGGCGGCGCGAGGCATCGAGGAGCACGGCGTCATCACGTGGCGGCACCGGCGTCGCGGGCGTCAGTTCGCCACGGCCGATGCGCTCGGCGATGTCATCGGCGATTCGGTTGGCGAAGACCAGACCCTCGAGCAGGGAGTTGGAGGCGAGCCGGTTTGCGCCATGGACACCGGTGCAGGCGGTCTCACCGCAGGCATACAGCCCATCCAGCGTTGACCGGCCGGCGAGGTCGGTCCAGATGCCACCGGAGGCATAGTGCTGCGCGGGCGCGACAGGGAGCAGTTGCGTGGCAGGGTCGTAGCCGAGCTCGCGGCACCGGGCGACGATCGAAGGAAAGCGCTTCTCCAAGAAGTCTTTTCCGAGATGTCGGCCATCGAGCCAGACGTGATCGGCGCCCGTTTCCCGCATCCGCGCGACGATCGCTCGCGCGACGACATCGCGCGGCGCGAGATCGGCCTGCGGGTGCAATCCCTGCATGAAGCGGACGCCCGCGTCGTCGACGAGGAAGGCGCCCTCACCGCGGACGGCCTCGCTGATCAGTGGCTGCTGCCCCGTCGACCCCTCGCCGAGGAACATCACCGTCGGGTGGAATTGCACGAACTCCAGGTCAGCGAGCCGCGCCCCGGCGCGCAGCGCCGCCGCCATGCCGTCGCCGGTCGCCACGGAGGGATTGGTCGTCGAGGAATAGACCTGGCCGAGCCCGCCGGTCGCCAGGACCACAGCCCGGGCGTATGCCGATCCGATACCGTCGTGCTGGCCCTCGCCGATGACGTGGAGGGTGACCCCGCATACCTGTCCGGCGTCGCCGGTGAGCAGGTCGACGACGAGCGCGTGCTCGATGACCTCGATGCCGGGGTCATTCTTGACCCGGTTCAGCGCTTCGATGAGCGCCCGCGAAATCTCAGCCCCGGTGGCGTCTCCCCCGGCGTGCGCGATCCGGTCCCGGTGGTGACCGCCCTCGCGCGTGAGCAGGATCTCGCCACTCGCAGCGCGATCGAATTCCGCTCCGAGAGAGACGAGTTCGCGCACCCGCACCGGACCCTCGGTGACGAGCACGCGCACGGCTTCCTCGTCGCAGAGCCCAACACCCGCCACAAGCGTGTCATCGAGGTGCTCCTGCGGGGAGTCCTCAGGGTCCAGCGCAGCAGCGATCCCACCCTGCGCCCATTGCGTCGAGCCGGCCGATAAGACGGTCTTGGTGACGAGCAGGACCCGGTCAACCTGCTCGCGCAATCGCAAGGCGCAGGTCAGCCCCGCGATGCCGGAACCGACCACGACGACCTCGGCGCTCGTCGTCCAGCCGGGGGCGCCAGCGCGCAGATACCGCGGGAGGCGAGCATCCGGCATACGCGGAAAGTCTTTCATGGCAACAGGATTCACTGGTGGCGACGCTTGGTGACGGCGGAGGTCTGCAGTCCGAATCCGTCCGGAACATCGCCGGCGTCGTGGCCGACCTCGACGATCCGATTGCGCCGATCGACGAAGACGACCTGCGGCTCGAAGGTCGTTGCCTCCTCATCGGTCATCAAGGCGTAGGCAATGATGATGACGAGGTCACCGGGTGAGATGAGGCGAGCCGCCGCGCCATTGATGCACACCGTTCCACTCCCGCGCTCACCCTCGATCGCGTAGGTCGTCAGCCGGTGACCGTTGTCGACATCGACGACATCAACCTGCTGACCGGGCAGCAATCCCGCGGCATCCATCAGGTCGCGATCGATGGTCAGCGACCCGACATAGTGCAACTCCGCCTGCGTGACGGTGGCGCGATGGATCTTGCAGTGCAACATATTTCGGAGCATGGGCTGCCTTACCTCAGCTCGGCCGGGCCGAGTTGGTCGGGATTGCTGAAGACCTGGAGCGCGCCGCCGCCGGGGCCGACGAGGACGGGCAGATTGTCGATGAGGCGGGTCGTTCCGACCTTGCCGGCGACCGCGAGGAGCGCTTCGCCGCGATACCACTCCGGCACGTCCTTGAGCGTCGTCGGGTGGACAAGGACGAGGTAGTCGACCAGCACGAGCGGTTCGGCGACGAGGACGGCTCGGGCCGCCCGACGCACCGCGGACGGTCCTTCGGTGGCGGCTGCGGCACCGGCTTTCAGAGCGCGGGACAGGCTGAGCGCCACCTCGCGATCGCTGTCGGTGAGGTACATATTGCGGCTCGACATCGCTAGCCCGTCGCTTTCGCGCACGGTCGGCACCGAGATGACGCGGCCGGGGAAATCGAGGTCTCGGACCATCCGTCGGATGAGCAGCAACTGCTGAGCGTCCTTCTGTCCGAAATGGAACGCCGATCCTCCGGTTAGGTGCATCAGCTTCGCGACGACGGTCAGCATCCCATCGAAATGCCCTGGCCGGGACTGACCTTCGAGCACGTCCCCGAGCGGCCCGGCGGACAGGCGGACGCCCGGATCGCCGTCCTGATAGATGACATCGGGAGTGGGCGCGAAGACGACATCCGCCCCGAACTCGGTGCAAATCTCCAGGTCGGCATCGAAGGTGCGCGGATAACGCGAGAGGTCTTCACGCGGCCCGAACTGCAGGGGGTTGAGGAAGATCGTCACGATGACGCGATCGGCGCTCGCCCGCGCCTGCCGAATCAGCGTTGCGTGTCCGTCATGCAGCGCGCCCATCGTCATGACGACGGCAATCTCGTTGCCGGTCAGCGCTTTCCGCGCCGCGCGTAATTCGTCGCGGGTGCGGGCGACGACGGGTCCGGATGTCTCCGGCGAGCTGGTCACGGTGTCTCCTTCGATGGGTCCAGAACCTCTCGTATGCTGCGCGCCGCGGCCGCCGAAAGCCGGCGGCCGTTCTCTGCGCGGGTCGTGGTGGCCGCGGCGAGGGCGCGGTAGACCTCGTCAACGTCCGAGCTTTCCCGCTCGAGAACCTGCAAGTGCTCGGCCACGGTACCGGCATCCCCGCGCGCGACGGGCCCGGTGAGGGCTGCGTCACCCGAGCGCAGGGCATTGTCCAAGGCGGCCGACAGCAGGGGACGCAAGAGCCGGTCGGTGTTGTCGACGCCAGCGCCCCGCAGGATCTGGGCGGCCTGCGCGACAAGCGTGACAAGGTAATTGGAGCCATGCGCGAGGCCCAGGTGATACCTGACGCGGTCGAATTCATCGATGACCAAGGGTTCGCCGCCCATCTCGACGACGAGCGCGCTGGCCGGGGCGAGCAGTTCTGGCGGAGCGGTGACGCCAAAACAACAGTCCCGCAGGCGCATCAGGTCCATGCCTGTGCCCGTGAAACTCATCGCCGGGTGGATCGCCATCCCGCCGACCCCGAGTGCGATGGCCGGGGCCAGCGGACCGAGCCCACTGCGACCGGAGGTGTGGGCCAGCAACTGGCCCGGCCGCCATACTCCCGTGGCCGCGAGGCCGGCGACGAGGTCCGCGAGGGCGTCGTCCGGGACCGCGAGCAGGACCAGATCGCTCTCGGCGACCACCTCGTCGACGGGCTTGACGGGGGCATCAGGCAGCAGGTCGGCGGCTCGCGCGAGGGACGCCTCGCTGACCGCGCTCACCGCGACGATCAGGTGCCCAGCGGCCGCGAGCGCCGCCCCAAGGACCGCCCCCACCTTGCCCGCGCCGACCACGCCGACGCGCAGGCGTCCGGGCGGCAGCGGCGGCATCGTCACCGGCAAAGTCAATCATCCAGGGGTCGCGCGGCGTGCGGGTAGCCTCGGGCGAGTGCAGCCGTGGGTCAGCGCGTGGCGCGAGGCGCTCTATGGCGCGCAGGGCTTCTACCGTCGACCAACCGGGCCCGCCGGGCACTTCGCGACCTCGTGCCACGGGCCGGCCGGCGCGGTGCTTGCCGAGGCCCTGGTGGGGTGGGCGTTGCGGGATGGGTATGCCGGCATCGTCGACCTCGGGGCGGGGCGCGGGGAGTTGCTTGGGCACCTGGCGGCGGCCGTCACGCAAGCGGGCTGCGCGGTGCAGCTGATTGGGGTGGACATCGTCTCCCGGCCGGCCGGGCTGGCTGAGCAGGTGGAGTGGGTGCAGTCACCCGGCGGCGCCGCCCTGCCGGATCTCGGTGCGCTGACGAAGACCCTCGTCTTCGCGAACGAATGGCTCGATGTCATCCCGGTGCCGATCGGACAGGTGGACGATCGTGGCGTCCTGCGCGAGGTGGAAGTGAACTCGTTCGGCGAGGAGCGGCTGGGCGAACGGGCCGGGGCCAGCGCGACCTTCGGGCCTTCTGAGGTGGCGTGGGCACGGCGTTGGTATGCCGATCTGCTCGAGCGGCCGGGGGCGCGCGTCGAGGTTGGGCTGGCGCGTGATCGTGCCCTGGCTGATCTCATCGGCCGGGTCGGGAGTGGAGTGGTCGTGGCCGTCGACTATGGCCATCTCGTGGGGTGGCGCCCGTTCGATGGGACACTCACGGGTTATCGCGACGGGCGGCAGGTTCCCCCGCTCGCGGACGGGTCGTGCGATCTGACCTCGCATGTCGCCGTTGACGCGCTGCCGCACCATCGGCTGGTCACCCAGCGCGAAGCGCTCCGGGAGTTGGGAGTGGGGGGTGAGCGGGCGTCATACGACCTGGCCCGGCGGGAGCCAGCGGCCTATCTTGCTGCGCTGCAGCGCAACTCGGCGGCCGCAGAGCTGCTGAATGCGCCGCTCGGCGACTTCTGGTGGGCGATCACGCAGGTGCGATGACGACCTTTTCGAAGCCGCGCAAGACGAAGGTCGGCCGGCGAATGGCCTCGACGAGCCGCACGTCGGGATAGCGCTCCAGCAGCAGGCGCGTGGAGATCTGCATCTCCAGCCGGGCGAGGGGCGCGCCGATGCAGAAGTGGATCCCGAGACCAAAGGCGAGATGGTTGTTGGGGGTGCGCGCGGGGTCGAAGCGATCCGGGTCCGGGAAGAGTGCCGGGTCCCGGTTGGCCGCTCCAAGAAGCGCAAGAGCCTTCTGCCCCTTGGCGATTCGCACACCGTCGATCTCCAGATCGTCGGTCGCCGTGCGCTCGAAAAGCTGCAGCGGCGAGTCGTGGCGCAGGAACTCCTCGACAATCGCCTCCACGGCTGCCGTATTCTCCGGCTCTACGGTGCCGGGCTTCCCTGCAGCGAGCCAACTATGCAAGCCATTGCCAAAACCATTGACCGAGGCCTCGTGCCCAGCGTTGAGCAGCAGGACTGCGGTGGCGATCAATTCGCGCTCGGACAGCTTGTCGCTGCCATCGCGGATTTGGACGAGATCGGTGAGCAAGTCCTCGCCGGGGGTCTTAGCCCGCGCCGCCGCGAGCTGCGAAACATAGGCCGCGAAGTCCCGACACGCTTCGCGAGCCTCCTTCTCCTGCAAGGGAGTCCGATCGACCTCATACATCTTCACGATCGCCTGGCTCCACGGACGCAGCAGGTGCCGGTCGATGTCCGGGAAGCCGAGCAACTCGGCGATGACGAGGACCGGCAGTGGCTCGGCATACGTCTCAATGACATCGAAAGGCGCCTCGCCGTCGGTGGCCTCGTCGAGCAGCCCGGAAGCAAGCTCCTCGATGCGCGGCGCCAGCCGTTGGACGTGGCCGCGGCCGAAGGCACCCGCGACGAGCCGGCGAAGCCGAGTGTGTTTGGGCGGCTCGGAGTCGAGAATGGAGTCTGCGTGCAGCCAGTTGAAGGTCTCCCAGTCCGCTTCGGGTTCGCGTGCGGCGAAGATGCGCCCTAGCCGCCGCTCGCGCAGCACTGCCGAGGCGGTCGCGTGCGAGGTCGCGACGAAGGCCTGCAGGCCCTCATGCCAGGCAAGCGGCGCGGCCGCCCGCTGAGCCGCGAAGGCGGCATACGGATCGGCAACGAATTGCGGGTCGCTGAAGTCGAGGAGATCGGCGTGCACGCCCCAAGCTTGGCGCATCACCTGTCACTCATTTCTCTCCGGATGCCGAAAGTGTGCGCCTGACCCTGCTTTAGAGCAGGGGGTAAGCGCAGACTTCCCGCCCCAAGCCCGCCCGCGTCCACGACCGAGGCTGGCTCCGCGACGATCGGCGGGTCGCGCCATAGAGTGGCCGGGTGAGCACGACACCGGCCCCGACGGAACTGACGGTCGGGGTGGGCGCAGGCGGCCTGGCCACGGCCGACATGGTCCTCAATATCGGCCCACAGCATCCGGCGACGCATGGCGTCTTGCGGCTGAAGATCGTCGTTGACGGCGAGCGGATCATCTCGGCCGACCCGATCATCGGCTACATGCACCGAGGAGCCGAGAAGCTTTTCGAGGTCCGCGACTACCGCCAAATCATCGTGCTGGCCAACCGGCACGACTGGCTCTCGGCGTTCAGCAACGAACTCGGCGTGGTGCTTGGGGTCGAGTCGATGCTCGGCATGGAAGTGCCCGTGCGCGCCGTGTGGGCCCGCACTCTGCTTGCCGAGTTGAACCGGGTGCTCAACCACCTGATGTTCCTCGGGTCCTACCCGCTCGAACTCGGCGCGATCACTCCGGTCTTCTACGCCTTCCGCGAGCGCGAGGAACTCCAGCAGGTCATGGAGGAGATCTCCGGCGGCCGGATGCACTACATGTTCAACCGGGTCGGCGGCCTGAAAGACGATCTGCCCCAAGGCTGGCTGGGCCGCGTCGAGGACGCGATCGCGGCGGTGCGGGGGCGTATGCCGGACCTTGAGTCGCTCATCGTCGGCAACGAGATCCTCGCCGCGCGCACCCGCGGCGTCGGAGTCCTCCCCCCTGCGCTCGCGCATGCTTATGGCGTGTCCGGGCCCATCGCCCGGGCCAGCGGGGTCGATGTGGACCTGCGGCGGGACGCCCCCTATCTGGCATACGACGAGCTCTTTGCCGACGGCGGTCCCGGGCGGGTCGTCCTCCGCTCCGCGGGAGACTGCCAGGCCCGGCTGGAGGTGCTGTTGGAGCAGACGCACGTGAGTCTCGACCTCGCCCAGGCCTGCGTCGAGCAGCTCGGAACGCTGCCGCGCGGGCTCGTCAATGTGAAACTGCCCAAGGTGCTCAAGGTGCCCGAGGGCGACCTCTACACCGCGACCGAGAATCCGCTGGGCTTCAACGGTTACTACCTCGTCTCGACCGGGGAGAAGACTCCGCACCGGCTCAAGCTGCGCTCGGCGTCCTTCAATAACGTCCAGGTGCTCTCGCGCGTACTGCCCGGGTGCCTGATCGCCGACATGGTCGCGATTCTCGGCTCGATGTTCTTCGTCGTCGGGGATGTCGACAAGTGAACGCCCGGTCCCAGCCGGGGCCACACCCGGCCGGACCGACGATTCTGCAGGCGCCGATCGGGACTCAACTCTGGGCCATGATCGATGAACACCGAGCCATCCTCGCTGCCTGCCTGGACGGCCTCAGCGAGGACGAGGCCCGGGCCGCGCTGGTGCCCTCGAAGACCACGCTGCTCGGCCTGGTCAAGCACGCGACCTTCGTCGAGCAGGTCTGGTTCGACGAGGCCGTGACCGGGCGCTCCCGGGCTGAAATCGGGATATCCGCCACCCCGGACGAGTCCTTCGACCTGGCGCCGAAGGACACCATCGCCTCGGTCTCGGCTGGGTATGCCGCGGCGCTGACGTCCTCCCGCCGCCATACCGCAGGCCTGGGTCTGGACGACATCGTCAGCGGCAATCGCCGCGGTCCGCTGCCGCTGCGCTATGTGCTGCTGCACGTGCTGCGCGAACTGGCCCAGCACTGCGGCCACGCCGACATCCTGCGCGAGCAACTCCTCGCGGCCCGGCAGGGCGCAGAAGTCAGCGCACGGTAGTTGAATGCGCACAGCTTGCACGGTGTGCGGATTCGACTAACTGCTGCTAGGACACCCCACGAAGTTCGCCCACGCAGTGCGTGGGACCCACGCTCGTACCGCCCACGCAGAGCGTGGGACCCAACTCCGATACTTCGCGGGGACCCCGTCCGGGAGTTTCGCAACAGGGCCTAGCAGAGGTTAGGACGCCCGCCGGCCTCACGACGCGTCGTCGCGTTCGCGCGGAGGGATGCGGCACCAGGATTGGGCGAGCAGTCCGGCGAGGAGGAGCCAGGCGGAGGCGCCGAGGCCAAGGGCGTAGCCGCGCAACAGGCGCTGGGCGGCCTTGAGGTCCCAGTCCGGGGCGAGGCCGAGAGCCTGGCCGGCATACAACCCCATCAGGGCGGCACCGGTTAGGGCGGCCGCTTGGGCGAGGGCCAGGGTGCGCGCGGCGCGGATGGCGTTCAGGTCGGCCTTGCGGCCGCGCAGGTAGCCGCGCACCGCCCAGCCGAACCACAACACGACGATGCCGAGGATCGCGATCAGGATCACGGCGGCCATGGGCACGCGCGGCGGGAAGGTGCCGCTCTGCATCAACCGGCGCGTGAGCAGCGCAACGAGCCCCGCCACGAAGAGCGCGAAACCGGCCGGAATATGCCAGCGCAGACCGCGCCCGCCGGTCATCTGGGCACCCCCGCAGATAGCGCCCTCCGCTCACCCGAGCCCCCGGGCAACCCAACGACCCCCGGCACCCGATCCCGACCGGTCACCCGAGCACCCCGGCATACGGCCGGACACCGGATGAGTCGACGCTCGTCACGAGCGCGGCGAGGGGCACGATGTCCGCCCCGACGCGCACCCGCGCGCGCGGGTCGGCATCCAGCCACGGGAGCAGCACGAAGGCCCGTTCGACGGCCCGCGGGTGCGGCAGCAGCAGGGCGGGGTCGTCGCTGCGGACCTCGTCGCGCTCACCGGGGCTGCCGTACTGGATCAGGTCGAGGTCCAGCGTGCGTTCACCCCAGCGCACGGCGCGCGTGCGGCCGTGTCGGGCCTCGATCCGGTGCAGGGTCGACAGCACGTCATATGGCGCTAGGTCGGTGCGCGCACGGATAACGGCATTGAGGTAGTCGCCCTGCTCCGGCCCGCCCACCGGATCGGTCTCGACCGGGCGGGAGACGGCGAGCACCCGCAGACCCGGCACCCCCCGCAATTCGCTGACCGCGGCGCGCAGCGTCGCCTCGCGGTCCCCGAGATTGCTCCCCAGCGCGATCACGACCTCGGCGCTGCGGGCCCGGGTAACGGTAACGCTGACATCGGAGAAGGTATGCGCAATGGGCGCCCCGGGCTTGTGCACCGTCACCTCCGCGTGGGCGACCCCGTCGAGGGTCAGGCAGTCCCCCGCGATGGCCTCGGCGAGTGCCTCGATCAGGTCGTATGACGGTCCGGTAATCCGCGCGATCGCCACCTCCGCGACCTGCGCGTAATTCAGCGTGTCGTCCAGGTCGTCGGTGCGCCCGGCCAGCCGGTGATCGACCGACAGCACGATGTCGACGATGAACTCTTGACCTTCGCGCTTCTCGTGCTCGAAGACCCCGTGATATCCGGTGGCGCGCAGGCCGGTCAAGGTGATGCGATCCGCGGGCCGCGACAAACTCCTCACATCGACTCCTTTGAAAAGCCGGGCCAGGCCGACCAGACATCAAGCGCGTCGATCGTGCCGGGCACATCGTGCACGCGGACGGCCCAGACTCCCGCATCCGCGGCATACGCACTGGTCACGGCGGTCGCCGTGTCGCGCTCCAGCGGAGCCCGCGCCGGCTGCGCGCCGCGGCCGACCAGCCCGAGGAAGTGCTTGCGGGAGGTGCCGAGCAGGACTCGATGCCCCAGTCCGATGATGCTGTCCAGGCCGCGCAGCACGGCCCAGTTGTGCTCGGGTGATTTGGCGAAACCGAGTCCCGGGTCGAGCACGATGCGCGCCTCGTCCACACCGGCCGAGGTCAGCGCCGCAACCCGCTCGAGCAATTCATCCCGCACTTGCGCGACGACATCGTCATAGACCGCTCGCGACTGCATATCGGCGCTGTGACCTCGCCAATGCATCGCCACAAAATCGGCGCCGCTGCCCGCCACAACGCCCGCCATCTCGGGATCAGCGAGGCCGCCGGAGACATCATTGACGACCCGAGCGCCGACCGCGAGCGCCTGCGCCGCCACCTCGGCGCGCATCGTGTCCACGGACACCGCGAGCCCTTCCGCGGCGAGCGCGGAGACGACTGGCACCACCCGGCGCAGTTCCTCCGCCGCATCGGGCCGCTGGGCACCCGGACGCGTCGACTCGCCGCCCACATCGATCAGGTCCGCACCCTCGGCGGCCAGCTTACGGCCGTGCGCGACCGCCGCCCCCGCGTCAAACCAGGCACCGCCGTCGGAGAAGGAATCGGGCGTCACATTGACCACGCCCATGACGAGCGGGCGGGTCACCGATTCCCGCTCACCAACAGTGACATCGCCTCGGCGCGGGTGGTGGCGCTGCGCGCCAGGATGCCACGGACCGCCGAGGTGATCGTGCTGGCGCCGGGCTTGCGGATGCCGCGCATCGACATACACAGATGCTCGGCCTCGACGACGACGATGCACCCCAAAACATCGAGGTGCTCCACGAGCGCGTCGGCGATCTGGCCGGTCATCCGCTCCTGGACCTGGGGCCGCCGGGCATAGATATCCACCAGCCGGGCCAGCTTGGACAAGCCGGTCACCACGCCACCTTGCGGCAGGTAGCCGATGTGCGCGACGCCATGGAAGGGAAGCAAGTGGTGCTCGCAGGTGCTGTACATCTCGATATCGCGCACGATCACCAATTCCTGGTGATCGACGGCGAACTTCTTGGCCAAGACCTCGGCCGGGTCCGCGTGCAGACCCGCAAAGCTCTCGGCATACGCCCGGGCAACGCGCGCTGGCGTGTCCTGCAGACCGTCGCGATCAGGGTCCTCGCCGATGGCGAGCAGGATCTCGCGAACCGCCGCTTCGATGCGGGGACCGTCGACCGGCGCCGGGGACAAGTCAGTCATGGACAGCCCCGCATCAGAGGTGGCCGTCAGGGTTGACCGGAGCGTCCTCGGGCGTCTCGATGACCTGCGTCGTGGGGCCGTCCTGGGCGTAGGGCGAGGCGCCGACCTGGGCTGCCCGGTCGATGGCGGCCTCCGTCGCGCGATCGCCGGCAACCGGCACGGCGCCCGCCGGCGCCCCAGAGCCGTTGAGGGCAGCCTGTTCGGCGGGGGTGAGCACGGGCGGCTTGTCGGAGAGCAAGCGGTGTTCAGAGGAGAGCCAGGTCGGGCGCATCGGTCGCTTGCGGACATCGCGGAAGACTTCGGCGATCTCCTTGGCGTTCAGCGTCTCACGCTCCAGCAACTCCAAGACCAGCCGGTCCAGGACGTCCCGGTTGTCATTCAGCGCGTGCCACGCCTCGTCATGCGCGGCCTCGATCAGCCGGCGCACCTCTTCGTCGACGATGCCGGCGACATGCTCGGAGTAGTCGCGCTGGTGGCCGTAGTCGCGGCCGAGGAAGACCTCGCCCTGGCTCTGGCCGAGCTTGATGGCGCCGACTCGCTCCGACATGCCGTATTCGGTGACCATCTTGCGGGCCATCGCCGTGGCCTTCTCGATGTCATTCGCGGCGCCCGTCGTCGGGTCGTGGAAGATGATCTCTTCGGCCACGCGGCCACCGAGGGCGTAGGCCAGCTGGTCGAGGATCTCGTTGCGGGTGGTGCTGTATTTGTCGTCGCTCGGCAGCACCATGGTGTAGCCGAGGGCGCGCCCGCGCGGCAGGATCGTCACCTTGCTGACCGGATCGGTGTGGTTCATCGCCGCGGCCACCAGAGCGTGCCCGCCCTCGTGGTAAGCCGTGATCTTGCGCTCCTTGGCGCTCATGATCCGGGTGCGCTTCTGCGGGCCGGCCATCACCCGGTCGATCGCCTCATCGAGCGTGGCGTCGGTGATCAGGTGACCGGAGGAGCGCGCCGTGAGCAGCGCCGCCTCGTTCAGGACATTGGCCAGGTCAGCGCCGGTGAAACCGGGCGTGCGGCGGGCCACGGCGAGCAGGTCGACGCCGGGAGCCATGGGCTTGCCCTGGGCGTGCACCTCGAGAATGCGGTGGCGGCCGATCATGTCCGGCGCCTCGACCGCGATCTGCCGGTCGAAGCGGCCCGGGCGCAGCAGCGCCGGGTCAAGGATGTCGGGCCGGTTGGTCGCCGCGATGAGGATGACATTGGTCTTGACGTCGAAGCCGTCCATCTCGACCAGCAACTGGTTCAGGGTCTGCTCGCGCTCGTCGTGGCCACCGCCGAGGCCGGCGCCCCGGTGGCGACCGACGGCGTCGATCTCGTCGACGAAGACGATCGCCGGGGCGTTGGCCTTAGCCTGCTCGAAGAGGTCGCGGACCCGCGAGGCACCGACACCGACGAACATCTCGACGAAGTCGGAACCCGAAATCGAATAGAAGGGCACTCCGGCCTCGCCGGCCACCGCGCGGGCGAGCAGCGTCTTGCCGGTGCCGGGCGGGCCATACAGCAGCACGCCCTTGGGGATCTTGGCCCCGACGGCGAGGAACTTCGCCGGCTCCGCGAGGAACTCCTTGATCTCGTGCAATTCCTCGACGGCCTCATCGGCGCCGGCGACATCGGCGAAGGTGACCTTCGGGGTGTCCTTGGTGGCGAGCTTGGCCTTTGACTTGCCGAACTGCATAACGCGGGACCCGCCGCCCTGCATCTGGCTCATCATGAACCAGAACAGGCCGATGAGAATGATCAGCGGCAGCAGCGAGAAGAGCAGCGATCCGAGCACGCTAGGGTGCTCGATGGTGTCGTTGTATGCCGTGGGCACCTTCTCATCGACCAGCTTCACCAGTCCCTCGGCCCGGGCGTCGATGAACTCGGTGCGCACCTTGGTCGCGTCGCGGACGCCGGCCGTGGAGTAGGTCTGACCGTCCTTGAGCGTCAGGTCGAGGACGTTCTCGCTGGAGAAGCGCGCCTCGGCGACCTTGCCCTCATTGATCAAGGTGGTCGCGGCGGAGGTGTCGATCCGGGAATACCCACCATCGCCGTTCATGGAGAACATGACGACCATCAAGGTGAGCAGGGCCATGACCCACAACAACGGGTTGCGGGCCAGCCGTTTGGCGTTGGAGGACTTCGTGTTGGCCAAGAGGCCGGGCTCCTTGCGGTGCTCGGTGGCGCTGTCGGGCGCCGACCGGTAACGGACGGATCGTGTTGGACGAAACTACACCGGCACACGAGAGCGCGCCGACGGGTGGTCGAGTCCGTTCATGCCAACGCACGAACGGCGCGCCATTGTTCCGCGCCTGCCGTCAATCCATCAGGTGATCAGGAGTAGACGTGCGGGGCGAGCGTGCCGACGACCCGCAGGTTGCGGTATTGCTCGTCGAAGTCCAGGCCATAGCCCACGACGAACTCATTGGGGATGTCGAAGCCGACCCAGCGGCAGTCGATCTGGACCTTGGCCGCCTCGGGCTTGCGCAGCAGGGTGCAGATCTCAACCGACTTTGGCCCGCGCGATTCGAGGTTGGCCCGAATCCAGGACAGCGTCAGGCCCGAGTCGATGATGTCCTCGACGATGACGACATGCCGGCCGGTGATATCGGTGTCGAGGTCCTTCAAGATGCGCACGACACCGGAGGATTTGGTGCCCGAGCCATAGGAACTGACCGCCATCCAGTCCATCGGCGCGCTGCCTGGCAGGGCGCGCATCAGGTCGGCCATCACCAGCACCGCACCCTTGAGCACCCCCACCAGGAGAAACTCCTCGCCGGCATAGTGGTCCCAGATCTCCTGCGCCAGCTCGGCCAGCCGCGCGTGGATCTCCTCCTCGGTGACCAGCACGCGCTCCAGATCTTTGCCCATGTGCTCCGCATCCACGGGCTTTAGTTAACCCCATAGCGCTCGACGCGCACGACCTCGCCGGTCGATCGGACGAGCAAGCCGCCGGGGACGTGGATCGGTCCTTGGCCGTGCCAGGCGGTCACCAGCCGGTCGCATTCGTCGGTATGCCGTGAGCTCACCTGCCCCGCTGGCGCCCCCGCCGCGATCAGCAGCCGTCGCCACAGCCGGGTCCGGATGGGGTCGGGGTATGCCGTGAGCTTCCCCACCGACCACGGCGGCGCCCCCAGATGGCGGGCCGCGTCATCGGCCTGCTTATCGAGCAGGTCGGCGTCGGCGCGAACCTGCTCGGCGGTGCGGGCCAAGGCATCCCGGATGCCCGGCCCGAGGTCCGACTCCAAGTCCCGCAGTGCGCGCCGGACCCGGACGCGCGTGAAGGCGTCATCGTCATTGTGCGGGTCGCGCCACGGGGTCAGATCCAGTTCAGCGCAGGACGCCTCAGTCTGCTCCCGGGTGATCTGCAGCAGCGGGCGCCGCACCTGGCCGCGGCGCGGCGGAATGCCGGCGAGCGAGCGCACGCCGGAGCCGCGCACGAGCCCGAGCAAGACCTGTTCGGCCTGGTCATCACGGGTATGCCCGAGCAGCACCGCCGCCGCCCCGTGCCGGTCGGCCGACGCCGCTAGCGCCTGATAGCGCACCCGGCGGGCCGCCGCTTCGGGCCCCTCCCGGCTGTCGCCGGCCACCTCGACGGGCACGACCTCGACGGGATCGAGGCCGAGGCCACGGCATACCTCGGCCGCGGCAGCGGCGACCTGAGCCGAGCCCGCCTGCAGGCCGTGATCGACGCACACCGCCCCAGCGCGCAGGTTCTGGCGCTGCGCGACCCAGGCGAGCGCGGCGGCGAGCGCGAGGGAGTCAGCGCCGCCGGACACCCCGGCCAGCACAGACGAGCCATCCGGAAGATCATCGAGCGCGGCCCGGACGGCGCCGCGCACCGCCATACTCGCCGGCTCTTTCATGGCCCGAGACTAAAGGCAGAGTCAGCGTCGTCGTCCACGTCGGCGGCGGACTCGGCCTGGTGCGGCGGCCGCGACGCCGGCTGTGGGAGAAAACCTGGAAGTGGGCGCTGTCAGCCGTGGACGCGGCGGACCCAGGCGGCGGGGTCGAGGATCTCGGCCGGCAAGGGCAGCGTCTCCGGGGAGGTCCACACGGCATTGAAGCCGTCGACGCCGATCTGGTCCATGACGCCACGAACAAAGCTGGCCCCGTCGCGATATTGCGCCATCTTGGCCTCCAGGCCGAGCAGCCGGCGCAGCAATTTGTCCGCGGCTCCGGCGCCCTTGCGGCGCTCGGTGAACTTGGCGCGAATCTCCGTGACGCTCGGAATGACCTTCGGACCGACATCGTCCATGACGACATCGGCGTGGCCCTCGAGCAGGCTCATGATCGCCGTGACCTCGGCGATCTTGGCCCGCTGCTCGGGGGTCGCGAAAAGCTCGGCGAGTCCGCCGCCGCCGCTGCCGAGGGCCTCGGGCAACCGCTTGAGGACCTGTTGCATCCGCTCGGCGAGTTCGCTCGGGGTCGGGGTGAGCTCGCCGGCGAGGGTGGTGGCGCGGTGGATCATGTGCTCGCGCAACCACGGAACAGCGGTGAACTGGATCCGGTGCGTCTCCTCGTGCATACACACCCAGGCCCGGAAGTCGGCGGCGTCGACCTCCAACTCGCGCTCGACGTGCACCAGGTTCGGGGCGACGAGCAGCAGGCGCGGCGTGCCCTGGGGCGCGAGGTCGTACTGCCCGAGAACTTTGCTCGCCATGAACGCCATCAGCGCACCGGACTCGGCGCCGGTGATCTTCGCCCCAACCCCCATGCCAGGAGCCGTGGCACTCATCTTGCGGTCGGCAGCGACCTTGGCAAAGACCGGCGTCATGAGCGCTGCCATCGAGTCAATATTGAGCTCGATCCACCGCGGTCGATCCACGACGAGGGCGGGGGGCGCCATACCCGGGGCATCCATCCGGGAGGTCTCGGCGACCGGTGCCTGGGCGTCCGCCGCGGCCTGCCGGATGGCTGCGACGATGTCCGCAGCTTCGGCGGCGCTGACGGCCGGACCGGCGGACACCAGACGGCGCCCGGTGGCCTTGGCGAACTCCCAGTCGACGAAACTTTTGCCCTCGCCCGCTTCCGTGGGAATGGGCTCCTGGCCCCTGGACTCGCTCGGCGAGACGGCATCCTGCGGGTGGTCGGTCATGTCGGCTGCCCTCTCGTGCCTGGCGCTCATCGGCACCCACACGCTGTGAGCACCGCAATGGCCCTGTCCAACGCGCCTCGGGCGGCCAGTGTTCCACTGGAGGCGGGCACCCGGTCCGCGACGACGACGAACATCAGCTGGCGGTCGTCGGCGTCCACGGTCGTCCCGACCAGCGAGGAGACCCCCGTCAAAGTGCCGGTCTTTGCGCGAACGATCCCGGCAGCGTCATGGGCCGGGCCAGTCAGGAAACGATCGTGCAAAGTGCCGTCTAGGCCGGCCACCGGCAGCCGCGCCAGCGCCTCGCCCAGCCCGGGCAGTTTGCCGCTCAAGCCGGCGGCGGTCACCTCCCCCAGCAGGTCAACCGTGGTGCTCTGGCCCGCGCTCAGGCCGGAGGTGTCTTTCAAGGTGGTCGCCGAGGTGTCGAAGCCGAGCGTGGCGAGCCGGTCCGTCACGAAGCGAGCATTGCCGGAGAACGAGCCATCGCCGCCCGCCTGGAGGGCTGCCTGCCGGGCGAGATTTTCTGTCAGGGCGTTGTCGCTCTCATCCAAGGCCAGGGCCAGGACGTCCTGGTATGCCGCCGAACGCACCTCCCCAAGCAGCGTCGCCTCCGCTGGAACCGGCTCGGCGCGGGTCGCCGGGTCGTCCGTGACCGTCACCGCGGGCCCGCTGGCCCCGAAGGCCGTCGTCAGCTCGCCGGCGAAGGCCTTGAGCACGGCAGCCGCTGGGTCAATTGGCGAGGGCACATAGGGCTTGGGGCGATCCTTCGCCAAGCCGATCATCGCGACGCTCTGCGTGAACCCCAGCGCCACATCGCCCGGAGCCCAGCCCGGAGGGTATGCCGGGGTGTCCGGATAGCCGGGCCCCGCTGCATAGGTCATGTCCAGGCGAAGCGTGACCTTCGAGGGCGTGCCGGCTGGCAACCCGGTTGCGACCTGCTCGGCCAGATCGGCCAAACCGGCGTGGCCCGCGACCGCCTCCGGGTCACCCTTGCCCTCGGCGAGCAGGGTGTCGCCGCCCGCGACGAGGACGAGTTCGCCCGGCGCTTCGAGACGAACACTCGTCGACATCGTCTCGTGGGGGTCGAGTTCGCTGGTGATCGCCGCGGCGGCCAAGATTTTCTGCGCCGAGGCGACTACGCGGGGGGTGGCGCCGTCGCGGGCATACAACGCCTTCCCGGTCGCGACATCGCGCACGCTCACCCCGAGCGAATTCCCGAGGGCGGGGTCAGCGAAGGCCGCGTCGAGCGCGGCCTTGAGCTTGCTCTGGCTCGGCTCGGGAGCATCCGCAGCCATGGGCGCCAACAACGGCAGGGCCGAGGCGGGGCTTGGAAGAGGCACCGGCGTCGGGCTCGGCCCGGGCGTCGTCGGGGCCGGCAGCGGCGTCGGCCGGTCGAGGGTGAGGATGCCAGGCACACGGTCATACACATCCGCGGTGGCGTAACCACCCAGGGCGAGCACGGCCGCGACAAGGCCGATGATCGGTTTGCGCACCTCGCCGCCCCCTCCCGTGCGCCGGGGGCGCGCCATACGGAACACTGTCCCCCGGAGACTAGTTCATTGACGAAGGAGGAGCCGTGGAGTTCGACGTGACCGTGGAGATCCCGAAGGGTGCCCGCAACAAGTACGAAGTCGACCATGAGACCGGGCGGATCCGGCTCGACCGGCTGCTGTTCACGTCGATGGCCTATCCGGCCGATTATGGCTATGTCGAGGACTCGCTCGGCGAGGACGGCGACCCGCTCGATGCGCTCATCCTGCTCGCCGAGCCGACGTGGCCCGGCTGCCTGGTGCGAGCCCGGCCGATCGGGATGTTCCGGATGAAGGATGAGGCCGGCGGCGACGACAAGCTGCTCTGTGTCCCGGCCGGTGACCCCCGGCAGAACCACATCACCGAGTTGGAGCACGTCAGCAAGTTCGACGTCCTGGAGATCCAGCACTTTTTCGAGACCTATAAGGATCTCGAGCCCGGCAAGTCCGTCGAAGGGGCGCACTGGACCGGCCGCGAGGAGGCGGAGCAGACCGTCTTGGAGGCGATTCAGCGCGCCAAGGACGCCGGAATGACGACCGCCCGCTGGCGTATGCCGACCCACGAGTCGCGCTCGCAGGCTGACCCGGTCAGCTCCTCTGATCAGGCCCGCGAGGAATCAGCGCGCGTTGGGCGCAATCTCGCGACCAAGGAAAACCCGCTAACCGACGACTGAGCCAGGCGTGATGGCGGTCGGGTCAGCCGACCCGGCCGCCATACGGCAGCAGATCCGAGCGGTAGATCGAGGCATAGCGGACGTAGGCCCCGGTGTAGGGCGCTTCGATCATTTGGCCGCCGCCGACATACAAGCCCATATGGTGGCTGGTCGGGCCGGAGGAGCCGAAGAAGACCAGGTCCCCAGGGGCGAGTTGGTCGATGGAGACGCGCGAGGTCTCGGCCCACTGCGCGCCGGTGTAGTGCGAGAGATAGACCCCGGCCTGCCGCCACGCCATCATCGTCAACCCTGAACAGTCGAAGGTGTCCGGGCCCTCGGCGCCCCATTCGTAGGGCTTGCCGATTTGGGCCTGCGCGTAGGCGATGGCCGCCGCCGCGCCCGTGGCCGGAGGGGGCGGCGCGGGGGTCGAAGTGCTGGTCGATTTCGGCGTGGTGGTCGTTGAGGTCGGGGTGGTCGAGGTGCTCGTCGGGCGGGTCGTCGTCGACGTGCTGGTCGGGCGGGTCGTCGTGCTTGTCGACGTGGGCCTGGTCGAGGTGGAGGTCGACGTGGGCCGGGTGGTCGTGCTCGACGACGTCGGATGGGACGTGGAGGTGCCCGTGGGCGTCTGCGTCGTCGTGGAGCTGGAGGTATGTGTCGTCGGCGCGGGATCGGTGTCCGCCGGGGCGTTCTGCTCCGCCTGGGCCTCGGCCGCCTTGGCAATCGCGTCCAGGCGCTGCTTCTCCAATCGCGCGCTGGTGTCGCGCAAGGTCGCAAGACGCTGCGCGAGGCTGGTGCGCTGGGAGGAAAGGCGTGAGGCTTGCGCGTCGGCCATCGCGAGTTCGTCACGGGCGATCCGATCGGCACGGGCGGCCTTGTCCGATGCGGCCGCACGAGCGGTCTCGGCTGAAGCCGCTGCGCGTTCCAGGCTCTCCGCGGTGCCGCTGACCTGCAAAGCGTCGGTCAGACGGTCGTCCTGACGGGCGCCGACCAGTTCGAGGGCGCTGGCGCGGTCGATGAGTTCCTGGGGGTCGCCGGCATCGAGGATCGGCGCGAAGGTGGCGAGGGTGCCGCCTTGCTGATAGATGGCCGCCGCATAGGCGCGCAGGTCGGCACGCGCGCTCGTCGCCCCAGCGTGGGCCGCATTGGCGGCGCGGCGGGCCTCGGCTGCGGCGATGGTCGCCTGCTCAAGCTCCCACTTCGCGCCATTGGCCGCCTCGGCAAAGGCGGCAGCCCGCTGGCGCAGGCCGACGAGCGCGGCGGCGGCGGCGGCATACTGCTGATCTACCGCGGCGGCCTCCTGGCCGGCCATAGCGACATCGGCCTTCGCGTTGTCGACCTGCTCCTGGCTCGGGCCCTGGGGCTCGGCGTGGGCGGAGTATGCGGACCCCAGGACCAGCGCGCCGATGACGGCTCCCCCACCCAGCACCTGGGAGGCCCGAAGGCGGGCGCGCGGGCGCGTCGTCGGCCGGACGGGCATGGTTCTCGCTCCTGGGGGTGGGGCATTACGCGCCAGTCAGGGTACTGACGCCTGATACCACACGTCACATCCGTCACAGCAAACATCCTGCTGTGCCCTCACTACGGGCGCTGATCCGGAATGACACGGATGTTTTTTCGCAGCCCAGCGGCCAGGTGACCGACGGGATAACGAAGCAATAACGAATGCGCGCGGCCGCGTTGCGCGGGCAGGTCGTGCGGCGCCTTCGGCGGCCGGAAAGGCCCGCTGATCAGCCGGTTTGCCAGTCGATCGGGCCGCGATGGGTCTTGTGCTGGGCCGCCTGGGCGACCGGGCGGACCGTCAGCACATCGATATTGACGTGCTGCGGCAGGCCGACGACGAACTCCACGCAGGCTGCGACATCGTCGGCGACGAGCGGCCGGTCGACTCCGGCATACACGCTGGCGGCGCGCTCGGCGTCGCCGCCGAATCGGGTCAGCGCGAACCCATCGGTCGCCACCATGCCCGGGCGGATATCGGTGACCCGGATGTGGGTGCCGGACAACTCCAACCGCAGGGTTTCGGAGATGACGGAGGTCCCGTGCTTGGCCACGGCATACCCGGCGCCGCCTTCGTAGACAATCTCTCCCGCGGTCGAGCTGATGTCGATGATCGTGGCGCGCGGCGAGCGCCGCAGGAGCGGGAGCGCAGCCCGCACGATGTGCACGGTCCCGAGGACGTTGACCTCGAACATGGCGCGCCACTGCTCGTCATCGGCCTCGCTGATCGGCGCGAGCCCCAGCGCGCCGCCGGCGTTATTGATGACCACATCGAGCTGCGGGAGGTGTGCCAGCGCTGCAGACACCGCGTCGGCGTCGGCGACATCGAGGATCAGGGTCGAGGCGGCCGCGCCAATCCGGGCGGCGACCTGGGCCAGGGGCTCGAAGCGTCGGCCAGCAAGAATGACATCAAACCCCATGCCTGCCAGACGCTCGGCGCACGCGGCTCCGATGCCGGTGCCGCCGCCGGTGATGAGGGCACTCGGACGCTGGGCGGTGACCATGCCCAAGATCTTATGGCGCGGAGCGACCTGGACCATTTGCCCACAGAAAGCACCCGTATGACGTCAGTTCGTGCGACTGGACGGGGGGTTGCAGCGTGTGATTTGCTATGCGGGAAAACAGTAATTACTCAGTTCGAACGCGCTGAGTGGTCGAGATTACTCGACCGATTTGCGTCGAAAAGAGCCCTTGAGGCTCCCGGACAGGGTAGTTTCCCTCTACACATCGTCTGTGTGTCGACGCGAGGTGGGAGCCAATCCTTCGGGATTGTCCTCGAGGTTGCCGGACGATGAGGCGGGGGCGCCGGCCTGAGGCCCGCGCCCCCGCCAGCCTCTTTTGTCAGCACTAATCGCCATTGCGCATGTCGCTCGGCGTCATGCAGTCGTCGCCATCCGAGGTGCCGTACTCCATCTGGTTACTCACCCGGTGCTTGTACCAGCCAGAGCGGTAGGTGATCACGACGCTCTTCGCCCAGGCATGAGGCTGCGTGATCCGGACGGCGAAGGCGACCTGCTCGATGTCCTCGCCCGGCGGCAAGGTGACCGGGAGTCCGTGCGCGCGGTCCCATTGGATCATGGGATGGCCCTGGTCCTCGGGGGGCGGGAAGGTCGGCGCCGTGCCGACGAGCCTCCCGCCGTCGCCGACCTTCGTCATGGGCACGACGAAGACGCCGGTGATCTCCATCCCCGATGCCTCCGCGAATTCCGCGTGCAGGATTTCCAGGCCCTTCGGCGACCGGTTGCGCATAACCGCCTCGCCAACCGTGATCACCCGACCGACCGGCACGGTGCTCATGCAAATGCCGGCCCCACCGCCGCCGAACTCCAAGGGCCCCGAGTTGCGAGCGGGCATGAGCAAGGTGGTGCCGGGATATGCCGCCGCGCCCGCCACAACCGTCAGCGCGGCGAGCGGAGCGACGAAGCGCGTGCGAGGGCTCTTGGCTGACCACCAATCCTTGACCCGGCGGATCGGTCCCCGACGACCGGGCGGTGGTGGCACCGGGGTGAGGCGGCTCATTCCCGAGGCGCCCGACTGGCTGGGAAGGCTGCCATACGCCACCTCAATCGGCGTCCCCCGCGGGTCGCCGGGGACCGGCGACGGGCGCTTCGGCATACCCACTCCCCCCTCGGTCTGGGACGGCAATCGCGATTGGGCGCGCTGCTCGCTCTTACGTTATACTGCATGGGCGCCATCGGCGCATCGCCGCTTTAGCTCAGTCGGCCAGAGCGATTCACTCGTAATGAATAGGTCGTCGGTTCGATTCCGACAAGCGGCTCAGACGCAAAGCCCCCGAACTCCTTGGAGCGCGGGGGCTTTCGCTGTTGGTGACCGGCGTCAGCAGGACAGGCCGTCGGCGGGGACCTTGTCCTTGACGTAGTAGTCGTTGATGGCATTGTCGATACAGCTATTGGCCCGCATGTATGCCGTATGGCCGTCCCCGTCCATCGTCACCAGGACGCCGGAGGCGAGTTGGTCGGCGAGGCGGACGGCCCATTCGTAGGGCGTCGCCGGGTCGCGGGTCGTGCCGACAACGACGATCGGGCCCGAGCCGGAGGCGGTGATCTTCGCTGGCGTGTTTTGCGTCTGGATCGGCCAATATCCGCAGGTCAGACCGGACCAGGCGAGCAGTCGGCCAAAGAGCGGCGCCTGCTCGGCAGCCTTCTTCTCGCGGGCCTCATAGACCGCGACATCCTTGCTGTCTGGCGAATCGAGGCAGTTGACGGCATAGATGACCTGCATCATGTTGCCGGTATAGGAGCCGGAACTGTTGCGCTCGGCATACGCATCGGCGAGCTCCATCAGGCCGCTGCCGTCATTGCTGTCGACGACGGCGCGCAGGGCGTCGGTGAGCTGGGACCACATGCCCTGGTCGTACATCGCGGCGGCCACGCCATAGGACGCCCAGCCCTCGGTGAGCTTCGTGATGCGCGCGTCACCCGACACCGTCGCGGGGGTCTTGTCGAGGGTGGCGAGCAGCGCGGCCAACTTGGTCATGACCTGCTCGGTGCTCGACCCGAGCGGGCACTTGCCTTGGTCGACGCAATCGGCCGCCCACGCCTTGGTGGCCGTGTCGAAGCCGCGCGCCTGCCCGATCGCGACCTCCTCGGCGCTCAGATCGGGCGCGAGCGCACCATCGAGGACGAAACGGCCGACGCGGGCAGGGAAGAGGCCGGCATAGGTAGCCCCGAGATAGGTGCCATAGGACTTGCCGAGATAGTTCAGCTTCGCATCGCCGAGCACTGCTCGCAGGATGTCCATGTCCTTGGCCGCCTCGACGGTCGAGACGTGCCCCAGGAGCGCGCCGGCGTTCTTCTCGCAGGAGGCGCCGAAGTCTTTGGCGAGTTTGACGGCCTGGTCGCGCTCGGCCGCATCGTCAGGGGTCGGGTCCTGGCCGAGGAAGGTGTCCATCTGGGCGGGCTGGACGCACTCGATGGGGGCTGAGGATTGCACGCCGCGCGGGTCGAAGCCGACCACGTCATACGCCTTGCGCACCGGTGTGCCGACGATGAAGTCGGCATATTTTGCGTAGTCGACGCCGCTGCCGCCCGGCCCGCCAGGATTGACGACGAGCGAGCCGGCCTTGGCACCGGAACCGCGCTTTTCGACCTTCAGGACGCTGAGCTGGATGGTTGCGCCATCGGGCTTGCTGTAGTCGATCGGGACCGTGAGCTTGCCGCACTTGGGGCCGCCGCACTCGGTCCAGGTGATCTCTTGCGTGTAGAAGCGCTCCAGCGCCTGCTGGCCCTGCGGCACCTTCTCGCTCGTCGCGAGCGGGGTGCTCGTGACGCTGCTGCCCCGGTCGAACGGATTGGGCACCGAGCATCCGGTTGCGGCGAGCGCCACGACGGCCGCGCCGACGAGGGCGCGGCGGGCACGGGCGGGGCGCGGCGGCATACCCCGAAGTTAACGGACGAATCTTGGGCGACCCCGCGCGTCAGGTCGCACCGGGATAACGATGTGCCCGGGTTCGGTGACGATTCGGTATGACGCCCCGCCCGAGCGGAGCGGGGTTCGCGCACGCGAGCGGGGTTCGCGCACGCGAGCGGGGTCCTGCCGAGCGGAGCGGGCTTTGTGCGTGCGAACGGGGATATAGCCCCGCTCCCACTCAGAAGAGCCGCTCGGCTCGGGGGCTGGGCCGGGGTATACCGCTCAGCGAGGCACGCGCAGCGAGATCGCCATCGCCTCGAGGGCGAGCAGCGGCGGGACGTTGGCGGCGATCCGCTCCCGCGCGGTGCCGATGGCCGTCATGGCGCGCAGCAGGCCGTCGGCACCGAAGGCGCGGGCCAAGCCGCTGACCGTGTCCATCGTGTCCTCATTGACCAGCGCGACCGGGGC
Organism: Actinomycetota bacterium; assembly: GCA_020160805.1. GTDB lineage: Bacteria > Actinomycetota > Actinomycetes > Actinomycetales > Dermatophilaceae > Nostocoides_A > Nostocoides_A veronense. The sequence goes on from JAIUPO010000006.1 coordinate 123,408, forward strand.
CTGGGTGCGCAGCACCAGGGCGTCGCGGTATGCGGAGAGCAGGTCCACCAGGGTGCGGTCCACGACATCGCGGGTGAAGCGGGTGGCGCGCGTTTTCTGTTCCTTCTCCAGCGCCGCGAGCTGGCTGCGTATGTGGGGTGGCTGGGTGCGGGCGGCCGGGTCGGCACCGAGAGTCGCGAGCAGGCGCTCCTTCTCCGCCGTATTGCGTTCGGTCAGCGCGCCCTCCTTTTCCTCCTCGGCGATCGCCATCAGATCCGAGGCGGCGCCGATCGCATCGCCGACGCCGGAGATCCGCATCGGCATCGTGATGACCTGACGACGCCGGATGCGCGCGCCCTCGTCGCGGGCCAGCCGGCGGGCGACGCCGACATGGGACTGGGCGGCGCGGGCGGCATACCGGGCCATCGCCGGGTCGATTCCATCGCGTTCGACGAGCAGGGCAGCAACGGCCTCGACGGGCGGGGTACGCAGCCGGACCTGGCGCGAGCGCGAGCGGAGGGTGATCAAGACGTCCTCGACGCTTGGGGCGCACAGGACCCAGATCGTGCGGGCGGTCGGCTCTTCGATGGCTTTGAGCAGGCCATTGCCGGAGTGCTCAGTCAGGCGGTCGGCGTCTTCGACGATGATGATGCGCCAGCGCCCCACGGACGGCCGTCGGGCGGCGAGTTGGACCAGGTCGCGGGCCTGGTCGACCTTGATCGAGAGCCCCTCGGTCGCGACGATGTCGACATCGGCATGCGTGCCGTCGACCGCCGTGCGGCATTCGCGGCACTCGCCGCAGCCTCCTTGAGGACAGAGCAGCGCACCGGCGAAGGCGCGGGCCGCGACCGAGCGTCCCGACCCGGGCGGGCCGGTGAAGAGCCAGGCGTGCGTCAGCGCTGCAGGGTCAGCCACCGCCTTGGTGAGGATCGCGAGCGCCGGTTCCTGGCCGACGACTTCACGCCAGACGCTCACCGGGAACCCCCTCCTGCCCCAGACGCAAGCGCGCCCAAATCTGCTCGTGCACGTCGTCGGGATCGTGCGTGCCGTCGACGACGAGATAGCGCCACTCTTCGGCGGCGGCGAGGTCGAGAAAGTTGCGACGGACGGCCTCGTGGTAGGCATCGCCCTCGGACTCCAGCCGATCGTGGACAGCACCTCGCCGGCGCCGCCCCTCCTCGGCGCTGATGTCGACGATCACCGTCAGGCCTGGCCTAAGGGAGTCCACCGCCCACATCTGCAGGGCCCGGACCTCCTCGACGCCCAGATCGCGGCCGGCGCCCTGATAGGCGATGGAGGAATCGACATACCGATCGGTGATGACGACGGCGCCGCGCTCCAGGGCCGGCCGGATGACCGCCTCGACATGCTGTGCCTTGTCGGCGGCGAAGATCAGGGCCTCCGCGCGCGCCGACATATGGTCGCCGTGCAGCACCAAATCGCGCAACGCCTGCCCGAGTGGGGTGCCGCCCGGCTGCCTCGTGACAACGACCTCGCGCCCGGCCGCCTCGAAGGCCGCCGCGAGCCGCCGCACCTGGGTCGACTTGCCCGCGCCGTCCCCGCCCTCGAAGGCGATGAAGAGGCCCGCTTCCACGCCCGCCACCCTATCCGCGACCCCCGACAGGCCCTCATCCCGGGAAGCTCGCGCTGCACGTGGTGCAGGATTCCGCACCGGCGCCGAATCCTGCACCTCCTTCGTCCTTGTCCACAGGGCGCGCGGGTGGCCCGGGCAGCGCATCCGAGCATCCCGCGACACGCCGGAACTCGTCCTTCGGGATCAGCGTGGTCACCGAGGTCGTCAGGTTTGGCCCAGATCGTCAGGTTGATGTGACGACGTCAGCCCAAAGTGACGACTTCGCGCCGAGATCGTCACTTTGACGGAGGCGATCAGCGGGCGCGGAGGGCGGTGAGGTCGATCTTGCCGGTGGCATTGCGCGGGAGGTCGGGAACGACATACACCTCGCGCGGGCGGACGTGGCGGGCGACGGCGGAGCGCAGTGCGCGCTGGATGCCCGCCGGCGTGAGCGACGCGCCGGGGGCGGGGACGACATACGCCACCAGCCGAGCACCAAAGGTGTCGTCCGGGACGCCGACGGCGGCGGCCTCGCGCACGCCGGGCAGGGCGTGGAGGGCGAACTCGAGTTCCTGGGGATAGACGTTCTCGCCTCCGGAGACGATCATCTGGTCCGCCCGCCCGGTGACGCGCAGACGGCCGTCGCGCCAGAAGCCGAGGTCACCGGTGTCGAGCAGCCCGTCCTGCATCTCGGGCCTGCCGACGCCGAGATAGCCCTCGAAGAGCATCTCGTTGCCGACCAGGACCCGGCCCTCGACACCCTCCGGCACCGGCCGGCCCGCGGAATCGGCGACGACCACCCGGGTGCCGACCGGCGGGCGGCCGGCGGTGGCCGGATCGGCGCGGAAGTCGGCCGGGGTGGCGATGGTGGCCCAGGAGGCCTCCGTGGAGCCATAGACGCTGTAGAGCACCGGCCCGAAGGCATCGAGCACCTCGGTGCTCAGACCCGGCCGCAGCGCCGATCCGCTGACGACGATCAGCTCGAGGTCGGGCAGCGCGGTCGGCGTGGCGCGCCGCGCGAGCAGCACGCGATCGACGATGACCGGCACCGAGATCCACGTGCGGATCCGCTCCTGCGCCAGGAGCGCAAGGGTTGCCGACGGCTCGGCCCGGCGCCGCAGCACGATCGTCGCCCGCAGGCCGATCGCCAGTTGCAGCGCCGCCAGCCCCCAGGTGTGGAAGAGCGGGGCGCCGAGGAAGACGCGCTCGCCCCTTCGCATCGGGATGCGCTCGATCATCGTCACCAAAGTGGAGGCGCCGACGGGCGGGCGCCGCGGAGCGCCCTTGGGGGTGCCGGTCGTGCCGCTGGTCAGCACGATCGCGCGCCCCGTCCGGGCAGGCGGCCGCGCCGGCGGGTATGCCTGACCCTCGGCCGCCCCGATCAGCTCGCCGAGGTCGTGGGTCACCGGCGCGCCGGTGGCCAGGCTCGCGAGGTCGGGGTCCACGAGGAGGGCGGTCACGGCATACCGCTGGATCGTGCGGGTGACCTGCTCGGGCGTGAAGCCGGCATTGACGAGCACGACATCGCAGCCGAGCGATTCGGCGGCGAAGCAGGCGAGGACGAAGTCGACACCATTGGGCGCGAGCAGCCCGACGACCGTGCCCGGGCCGATCCCGCGCTCGACCAGCACGCCCGCCAGCCGCTCACCGAGGGTGACCACATCGGCATAGGTCAGCGAGCGCGACTCGTCGACCAGCGCGATCTGCGATCCGGAAACCGTTGCCGCAGAACGGATGCTGCCCACCAGGCCATAGCCCCAACGCTTCAGCGCCCACAGCTGCGCCACCGTGCGATGCGGTGGCTGCACCTGCACCAGGCCGCGCTGCACGAAGGTCCGGACGACGACATGAGGTGGCACGCCCACATTCATGACGGCTACTTCTTCGCCGGCGCCTTGCGCGTCGTCTTCTTGGCCGGTGCCTTCTTCGCCGGTGACTTCCGGGTCGTCTTCTTCGCGCCCCGGCGCGTCGTCGGGCCCTTGGCGCGCTTCTCTTCGAGCAACTCGAAGCCCCGCTCGGGCGTGATCGTCTCCGGGTCGTCGTCACGGCGCAGCGTCGCATTCGTCTCGCCGTCGGTGACATACGCGCCGAAGCGGCCGTCCTTGACCGTGACCGGCTTGCCGCTGACGGGGTCGTTGCCGAGTTCCTTCAGCGGCGGCTTGGCGGCGGCCCGGCCCCGCGTCTTGGGCTGGGCATAGATCGCCAGCGCCTCATCGAGCGTGATGTCGAAGAGCTGAGACTCGGTCTCCAGCGAGCGGGAGTCGGTGCCCATCTTCAGATAGGGCCCGTAGCGGCCGTTCTGAGCGGTGATCTCGGCACCGGTCTCCGGGTGCGCACCGACGATGCGCGGCAGGCTCATCAGCTTCAGCGCCGTCTCGAGGTCGATCGTCGAGAGGTCCATGTCCTTAAAGAGCGAGGCCGTGCGGGGCTTGACGGCCGCCGTCTTGCGGGTCCGCGGCGCATCGGCCGGCGGGTCTGGGAGCACCTCGGTGACATAGGGGCCATAGCGCCCGGCCCGGGCGACGATCGGATGACCGCTGGCCGGATCGACACCCAGCTCGCGCCCGTCGTCCGCCGACGCCTCAAGCAATTGGCGCGCCATCTCCGGCGTCAGATCGGCCGGCGGGACCTCATCACCGATCGTTGCGCGACGCGGCGCGGTCGCAGCGCCCTCGGCCATCTCACCCGTCGTCGGGTCGACACCACCCGGCGCGACCTCCTCGACATAGGGCCCATAACGACCGACGCGCACGACCATGCCGTCGCCGATGTCGATCGTGGAGATGGCGCGGGCGTCGATATCCCCGAGGTCGGCGACCAGATCACGCAAGCCCTCGGCCGAGGTCGCCTCGTCGCCAAAATAGAAGCGGCGCAACCATTCCACGCGATGCGCGTCCCCGCGGGCGATGTCGTCGAGGTCGGACTCCATCGAGGCGGTGAAGTCGTAATCGACGAGCCGCGAGAAGTGCTCTTCCATCAGCCGGGTCACGGCAAACGCGAGCCAGGAGGGCACCAGCGCGGAGCCCTGGCTGCTGACATACCCCCGGTCCTGGATGGTCCCGAGGATGGAGGCGTATGTCGAGGGCCGGCCAATCCGCTTCTCCTCCAAGGCTTTCACCAAGGTGGCCTCGGTGTAGCGCGGCGGCGGCGTGGTCTCGTGACCGTCCGCCTCGACGCGCTGCGTCGTCAGCGACTCGCCCTCGACCAGGATCGGCAGGCGGCGCTCCTCCTGGGCGGCGAGCTTCGCCTCCTTCTTGCGGCGGGTGTCCTCCTCATCGCGGCCCTCCTCGTAGGCCGCGAGGAAACCGCGGAAGGTGATGACCGTGCCGGAGGCGCTGAACTCGGCGACGCGCCCGTCGGCGAGACGAGCCCCCACCTTCACGGTGGCCGTCGACCCGACCGCATCGGCCATCTGCGAGGCGACGGTGCGCTTCCAAATCAGGTCATAGAGCGCCAATTCCGCGCCGCGCAACTGCCCCGTCACCTGCGCCGGGCTGCGGAAGCGCTCGCCCGCCGGCCGGATCGCCTCGTGCGCCTCCTGGGCTCCGGGATTGCTCGAGCGATAGCGGCGCGGCTCGCTCGGGACGTGGTCCGCGCCATACATCTCCCGGGCCTGGGCGCGGGCGGCGCTGAGCGCCGACTCCGACAAGACGGTCGAGTCGGTCCGCATATAGGTGATGAAGCCGTTTTCATACAGCCGCTGCGCGACCCGCATGGTTTCGGCGGCGGAGAGCCGCAGTTTGCGCGAGGCCTCCTGCTGCAGCGTCGAGGTGATGAAGGGCGCCGACGGGCGACGGGTATACGGCTTGTCCTGGACCGAGGTCACGGTCACCGGAGCCGTGCGCACGCCGTCGGCGATGGCGCGCGCCGCGGCCTCGTCGAGATGGATCACCTTCTGGGAGTTGAGATTTCCGTCATCGCCGAAGTCGCGGCCGGTGGCCACGCGCCGGTCGTCAACGGCTGTGAGTCGCGCCCCGAAGACCTCCGGCGCGGCGGTCGCGAAGTCTGCCTCGACATCCCAATAGGACGCCGACCGGAAGGCCATCCGCTCGCGCTCGCGCTCGACGACCATCCGGGTCGCGACGCTCTGCACCCGGCCGGCGGACAGGCCGGCCCGGACCTTGCGCCACAGGACGGGCGAGACTTCATACCCATAAAGCCGGTCGAGGATGCGCCGGGTCTCCTGGGCGTCGACGAGATCCTTGTCGATCTCGCGGGTGTTGGTGACGGCGCGCTGGATGGCCTCGCGAGTGATCTCGTTGAAGACCATCCGCTTGACGGGCACCTTGGGCTGCAGCGCCTCATACAAGTGCCAGGCGATGGCCTCGCCCTCGCGGTCTTCATCGGTGGCGAGGTAGAGCTCGTCGGCATTCTTCAGCAGCCGCTTGAGCTCGGCGACCTTCTTCTTCTTGTCCGCATCAACGATGTAATACGGCGCGAAGTCGTTCTCGATGTCGACGCCGAACTTGCCGAACGGCCCCTTCTTCATCTCCGCGGGCATCTCGGAGGGCGTGGGGATGTCACGAATGTGCCCCACGGAGGCCTCGACATCGAAGTCGGGGCCGAGATACGCCGAGATGTTCTTGATCTTGTTCGGCGACTCCACGATCACGAGCTTGCGCCCGGCCACACCCTCACTCACCTTTCCCGGACCGCCCTAAGCGCTGATCGGCCGGGTGGTAACGGGATGCACCGTATACCGGGCACCGGGGGTCCCGTCGAACCGCCATCGTTGGTTGAAAGTTTAACTAACCTGCGATATGCTCGCCGTATGACCGATCGCGCCCCGATTCTCTATCTCAGCCACGGCGCCCCGCCGCTTGCCGATGACCCCACGTGGACGGCCCAGCTGGGGGACTGGTCGAGCCGATTCGAGCGCCCGAAGAGCATCCTGATGGTCTCGGCGCACTGGGAGGCGGCGCCGGTCACGATCAGCGCCTCCGCGACCAAGGCCCCGCTGCTCTATGACTTTTGGGGCTTCCCGCAGAAGTACTACGAGGTCACCTACGACAGCCCCACCGCTCCGGAGCTCGCCGCCGATGTCACGCGGCTGCTCGGCGGCCAGGTGGCCCGCGACGAGAGCCGCGGCCTCGACCATGGCGCCTATGTCCCGCTCGTGGAGATGTACCCCGAGGCGGACATCCCCGTCCTGCAACTTTCGCTGCCGACCCTCAACCCGGTCCCGCTTTTTGAGCTCGGCCGCGCCCTGTCACGGCTGCGCGACGAGGGCGCGATGATCATCGGCTCCGGCTTCACGACCCACAATCTGCGCTGGTTCAACCCGAGTATGCCGGCCGACGGCCCCGCGCCGGCGCCGTCCGTCGAGTTCGACCACTGGGCGGCCGAGGCCATGGCCAATGAGGACCTCGACGCGCTGCTGCAGTTCTCCGACCGGGCGCCCGCCGCTCGCGAGGCGCACCCGCGCACCGAGCACTGGGCGCCGCTCTATGTCGCTCTCGGGGCGGCATACGAGAGCGGCGGCATCGCCAACGAGAGCGCCGTCGACGGCTTCTGGTTCGGCCTGTCGAAGCGCTCCTGGCAGTTCGCCGCCTGATCCGCCGCGCCGTGGTGGCGGCTCAGGCGGTGGCCGGGTCGCTGCCCTGATCGTCCAGGTCGGCGCCGTAAATTGACGGGTATGCCCGCCCGCCGACGCCATGCGGTGACGCTCGCCCTGCTCACCGGGCTTGCCGGGCTCGCGGCGTGTTCGGGCGGCTCCGGCGACCCCTCTGCGGTCACGAAACCCGGCGCCTCATCCAGCTCGACCGGCTCCGCGACCTCGGCCAGCAGCTCGTCGACGACCACCCCCACTCCGGACCCGCCGAAGACCATCACGATCGGCGCGAGCGGCGATCTGCTCACCCATGTCGCCGTCCGCCGCAGCGCCGAGGCGTACGCCGGCCGCGCCGGGAAGTACGACTTCTCGCCCATGTTTGCCAAGGTCAAGAAGTTGATCTCCTCGGCCGATATCTCGTTGTGCCACATGGAAACTCCGCTCACGTCCACGAACACCAACCTGAGCCGGCCGGGCATCCTCGTCTTCAACACCCCCCACGAACTCGCGGATGCCGTCAAGAGCACGGGCTACGAGGGCTGCGATTTCGCGTCCAATCACACGTGGGACATGGGCTTGGCCGGCCTCGCAGACACGATCAATGTCTTCGACACCGCGGGCCTCGGGCTCGCCGCCCCGGGGGCCACTGAGGCCTCCCCCAAGGAGACCGGGACCTACGAAAGCCATGGCGTCCGCATCGCCCACCTGGCCTATACCTACACGATCTACAACAACTGGGGGCCCAACACCGACGTCCCGCCCGAAGCACCCTGGCTGGCGGAGTCGCTCTGGCCCGCGGTGACCGCCGAGGGCATCATCAAGGACGCCAAGCAGGCCAAGGCCGATGGCGCGGATTTCGTTGTCGTGTCGATGCATTGGGGCCAGGAGTATGTCGCCGAGCCCACCGCCGATCAGACCTCGATCGCCAAGGCCCTGCTGACATCTCCCGAGGTCGACGTGATCCTCGGCACCCACGTCCACCGGGTCCAGCCCTGCTCGCAGATCGACGGCAAGTACGTCTTCTATGGCCTCGGCAACTTCTTGTCCAACCAGTCCCCCAGCGTCGACTCCTCGCTCATCCCGCAAACCCAAGAAGGCATCCACGTGACCGTGACGCTGACCAAGGACGCGGACGGCACGGTCTCCTCGACGGCGAGCTACCAGCCGACCAAGGTCAACCTCGCCGGCCACGTGATCACCCCGGCCACCAAGGCCGGCAACCCCACGACATACGACCGGGTCACCAAGACCCTGGAGAGCCTCGGCGACTGCCCGCTCACCCCGGCGAACTGAGCGGTGAGCTGGCCGGCGGGCTGACGAAACCGAGAGCTAACGACCGACCTACCGCCTGGTATTGGTCGTGATCACGGCTCATACCAGGCGGTAGCTCGGTCGTTAGGGGCGGTCGATGGGGTCAGCGCAGGATGCCGTCGGCGACCCACTGGCGGATGCGGATCGTGAAGTCGTCGAGGAGGACGGCCTGGTCGCGATCGAGCAGGGCCGCGATGGCCACGATCGCCTGGCGGGCGGTGAGTTCGCCGTCGGCGACCCCGATATATGCCGCGGCGGCCGTGCCGAAGTCGCCGCTCAGCAGGTCCGATTGCTGCAAACCCTCGCTCTGGCGCAGCTCGAGATACGAGAGGTCGGGCTCCCCTGGCCGGCTGACCTGGACGAGGGTGACATCGGGGGCGACGGTCCACGCCGTATCGAGGACCTCCTGATCCGTATGCCGAGCCAGCCAGTCCCGCGCCTCGACCTGGGCGAGTAGCACCGGCCCGAGCGGCGGCCGGACCGGGCCGCGCGCATCGCGGATCTCGATCCAGGGCGTCCGCTCGTCCGCGGGACGATGGAGGGTGATCAGGCCGAACGCGATGCCGCTGACTCCGCGGGCGGCGAAGTCGTCGAGCCAGGCGGCATACATCCGGGCAAACTCGCCGGTCCCCGACTGTTGGCCGCCGTCGCGGGCCCAGGTCTCGGCATACTGCGCGGGATCCTGCATCTCGCGCATCAGCACGAGGACATCGACCCCGGCACGCGCGGCCCAGTCCGCAACCCGCTCGCCCCAGGCCGCGTCACCGACGACCTCCCAATTGCCGATGATCTGCGCGATCCCGCCGGGCTCTAGGTGCTCGCCGAGGTGGGTCACGAGGTGCTCGACGACGGCATCACCGGACTGCCCGCCGTCGCGATATTCGTAGGTCGGCAAGCCATGGTCGCGCGGGGTGATGACGAAGGGTGGATTGCTGACGATGAGCGAGAAGCGTTCCCCCGCAACGGGTTCCAGCATCGAGCCTTGGCGGATGTCCCAGTCCTGCTCGTTGAGCGCGGCATTGAAACGGACAATATTCAGCGCCCGCTCGGAGATATCGGTGGCGACGATTTCCTCGGCATGCGTGCTCAGGTGCAGGGCCTGGACGCCGCAGCCGGTGCCGAGGTCGAGGGCCCGCCGGACCCGCGGACGCGGTGTCCACGCGGCGAGCGTCGCGGAGGCGCCGCCGACGCCGAGGACATGGTCGACCGGGAGCGGGGCGCGAGTGGCGAGTTCGGACAGATCGGAGGCGATCCACCAGGTGTGCTCGTCATCGCCATAGGGGCGCAGGTCGACCAGGGCCAGCAGCGCATCCCCCTCGGCGCGCACCAGACCGAGCCGCAGGGCGCCGGCGGCACCGAGGCGCGGTAGGGCCGCCTCCACCCGCGCCTGGTCGACCGGATCCCCGAGGGTGAACAGCCGCACGAGAACGGCCGCTGGGTCCGTGCTCTCACGAGTGACGCGCTCGGCCGGGATGACCTGCTCGCGCGCCAAGGCGTTCGCGGCCACCGGGCCCAGCAGGTCGAGGACGTGCGTCACCGAATAGTCGGCGGCTGCCAAGTCCGCGCGCAGGGCGGCGATCAGGGAGGGATCGGTGTCCAGCATTCAGCGAACGCTAGCGGAACCCGTCACCGCGTCGGCACGCCGATCCACCCCGTGCTCCCCCGCCACCTCGCCGAGGTTCGTGTCCCGCTCAGTCGCTGCAGGCGGCGGCGCCGTTGGATCAGCGGCCGCGCGGGACGCCTGCACCTCGGGGGCGACTAGCTCCGGCGCGCTCGCCCGCGGCACGTCGAGCAGCGCCAGCAGGCGGACCCCGAGGGCGGCGGCATACAAGCACCCGGCGAGCAACTCCACGCACTCCTCGAGCGTTTGCTCGAGCCGCTCGACATCGACCGGCATGGTCGCCGGGTCGATCGCGTCCATCCCGATCGCCGTGACCGAGCAGAGCACGCCGAGGACGAAGAGCCAAAGCGCGAGCCGGTCGGCGCGCAGCGCCCGGAGCACGAAGGGCAGGGCGAGCAGACCCGCCACCCCCATGAGCAGGACCTGGAAGTCGCCAGGGGCCAGGAAGTCGAGCCCGGGTATGCGGATGTCGCGCGGCGCCAGGATGCGGTCCCGGATCCGCTCGTGGATCGCGAACCGGTCGTCCAGCGCCAGGTAGGAGAAGCCGAGGGCCAGCACGACATACGCCAGCCGGTGCGACCGTGGCCACTCGCGCACGACCCCCGCGACCGCCAGCGCGGCCGCCGTGGCCGCGGCCAGCATGAGCAGGACCGTCTGCAGCCAGGTCATGGGGGTCAGCTCGAGCGCGATCCATTCCCAATAGCGCGGATACTGCGCTGCCGCGAGCGCGGCGGGCGCCAGCACGGCCAGCAGCATCAGGGCGATGACCAGGCGCGTTCGAGCGCGGGCGATGAGCGGATGCACCGGACTACCCTGCCGCACGGGCCAGGCGCGGCGGCGCAGGCACGATGTGGATCGGCGTGCCGTCGGCTGCCGCCTGGATGGCGCGGCCGAACATCTGCGCGCCGCGGGCGAGCACCTCATCGCGCCACCACGCGCTGTGCGCGCTCTGCAGCACGCGGCCCTCGGCGATGAGCAGGGCGTCGATCGGGTCGTGGGGGTCGAGGACGATCTCGTCGACGGCATACCCTCGCAGGCGGCCCGCCAGCAGGGCGCCGCGCAGCGCGTCGGCGTCCGCGAGGACCGGCCGCCCGACATTGACGACGAAGGCGTCCTTGTCCAGCAGGGCAAGCTGCCCCGCGTCGAGGATCGGGTAATGGCCCTCGATCGTCGAGGCCGTCAGGGCGACGAGATCCGCCTCTCGCAGCGCCTCCTCCTGCCCGAGGATGGGTATGCCGTCCGCTTGCGCCGCCGCGAGCGCGGCGGGGTCGATGTCGACGCCAACGACCCGCATACCCAAGCCGGAGGCCAGCCTGGCCAGGCGCCGCCCGATGCGGCCGAGCCCGATGATCGCCAGGGTGCGGCTGGTGATCTCGACACCGCGCAGCGAGACCTCGAAGGGGGCGCGGCCGGCGGCTTTGTCATGGGCCAGATGCAGTCGGGTCGCGCTGGCGAAGAGCAGAGCGAGGGCGTGCTCGGCGACGGCATTGGTGGCGTATTCAGGCAGCGTCGAGACCGTGATGCCGCGCTCGGCCAGACCGGCGAGGTCGAGGTGCTCATAACCGGTGGCATAAAGCACGATGTGCCGCAGGCCGGGCAGCTGATCCAGCAGCCCGTCATCAAGGACGGGAAGGGTGACATTCGTCGAGGCGAGAACCTCGGCGTCACGCAGCAGCGAGGCCGCCTCGTGTCGCTCCGGAGCGGTATGCCGTTGCGCGAAGCGGACCGTATGCCGCACCTCCAGCGCCCCCAGCACCGCCTCCGGCAGGCTCGCCCGGCCCGCTCTGCTCAACACCACGACCTTGGCCATCTCGCCGCCCTCCTCGACCCGTGGGCGGCCTCCCTGCCACCCACTGCATACCTCCCCTGACGCGGCAGCACGCCGGAAGGTTGTGTCCAGAACTGACCGTAGGCCCGGCGTGCGCAGCTTCAGGGGCTGCCCACGCCGGGCCTACGGCGGATCGTTATGGCTCGGTTATGCGGCCTCGATCAGTTGTTTCCGGTGTAGCTCGGCGGCACGACATCGCTGTCGTCGATGGCGGCCGCAGTGTTCGGCGCGCTCACCGAGGACGGCACGGCCGGGGCATCTGCCGCGGCGGTGAGGGCGGCCGGGGCCGCGTCCTCCGACGCGATCGAGATCGAGCGGCGCTTCGAAACGAAGACCGCGGCGATGACGATCAGCACGGCAGCACCGGCGATCGTGTAGCGCATGGCCTTGTTCTCGCTGGAGCCGATGCTCAGCGACACGATGGCCGGCGCGACGAGCACCGAGACCAAGTTCATGACCTTGATCAGCGGGTTGATCGCCGGGCCAGCGGTGTCCTTGAACGGGTCACCGACGGTGTCACCGATGACCGTGGCCGCGTGGGCGTCGGTGCCCTTGCCGCCGAAGTGGCCGTCCTCGACGATCTTCTTGGCGTTATCCCACGCGCCACCGGAGTTGGCGAGGAAGACGGCCATCAGGGCGCCGGCGCCGATCGCGCCGGCGAGGAAGCCCGCGAGCGCGCCGATGCCGAGGCCGAAGCCCACGGCGACCGGCATCAAGGCAGCGAGCAGACCGGGGGTCGCGAGTTCGCGCAGGCTGTCGCGGGTGCAGATGTCGACGACCTTGCCGTATTCGGGCTTGGCCGTGCCCTCCATGATCCCGGGGATCTCGCGGAACTGGCGGCGCACCTCGAAGACGATGGCGCCGGCCGCGCGGGTGACGGCATTGATGGCCAGGCCGGAGAAGAGGAAGACCACGGCGGCACCGAGCAACAGGCCGACGAGGGCGTGCGGGGCGGTGACGAGCGCCTGCGCATTGCTGACGAAGGCCGTGCCGGCATCCTGCGAGATGCCATCGAGCTTGCCCTCGGCGAGCATCTTGGTGAACTGGCCCTGCCAGGCGTCCGAGTAGGAACCGAAGAGCGCGGTCGCCGCAAGCACGGCGGTGGCGATCGCGATGCCCTTGGTGATGGCCTTGGTGGTGTTGCCGACCGCGTCGAGCTCGGTGAGGATCTGCGCGCCCTCGTCGTGCACATCGCCAGACATCTCGGCAATGCCCTGGGCGTTGTCGGAGACGGGGCCGAAGGTGTCCATCGCGACGATGACGCCGACGGTGGTCAGCAGGCCACAGCCGGCCAGGGCGACGAGGAAGAGCGCCAGGGCGGTGCTGCCGCCGCCGAGGAGGAAGGCGAGGTAGACCGCACCGGCGATGATGCCGGTGGTGTAGACCGCGGACTCCAGGCCGACCCCGATACCCGACAGAACCACGGTGGCCGGGCCGGTCAGCGAGGTGCGGGCGACGTCATTGGTCGGCTTGTCCTCGGTGCCGGTGAAGTAGCCGGTCAGCCACAAGATGATGCCGGCCAGGACGATGCCGATGATGACCGCGAGCAGCGCGGTGCGACGGGGGTCGCCGGCGAGCGCGCTGATGTCGGCATTCTCCGACCCGAGCTCGGCGAAGGTGCCCGGCAGGTAGGTGTAGGCCGCGACAGCGGTCAAGACCGCGGAGACGGCGGCGGCGATGTAGAAGCCGCGGTTGATCGCCTTCAGGGCGTTCTCGCCGGGCCGGGCCTTGGTGATGTAAACGCCGAGGAGGGCGGTGATGGCACCGATGGCGGGGACGATCAGCGGGAAGACGAGGCCGAAGCTGCCGAAGGCGACCGAGCCGAGGATGAGCGCGGCGACCAGGGTGACGGCATACGACTCGAAGAGGTCGGCGGCCATACCGGCGCAGTCACCGACGTTGTCGCCGACATTGTCGGCGATGGTTGCCGCATTGCGGGGGTCATCCTCGGGGATGCCCGCCTCGACCTTGCCGACGAGGTCGGCGCCGACATCGGCAGCCTTGGTGAAGATGCCGCCGCCGACTCGCATGAACATCGCAAGGAGGGCCGCGCCGAAGCCGAAGCCTTCGAGGACCTTGGGGGCGTCGCCCTTGTACATCATGACGACGACGGAGGCGCCGAGCAGACCGAGGCCGACGGTCGCCATACCCACGACACCACCGGTGCGGAAGGCGACCTTCATGCCCTCATCGCGGCTGCCCTTGCGGGCTGCCTCCGCGACGCGGACGTTGGCCTTAACGGCCAGGCTCATGCCGAGATAGCCGATGGCGGCGGAGAAGGCCGCACCGACGATGAAGAAGGCCGAGCGGCCCCACATCACCGATGAGCTGTCCGCGGGGAGGAAGAGCAGCAGGAAGAAGACGAGGACCACGAAGATGCCGAGCGTCTTGAACTGGCGACGCAGGTAGGCCTGCGCGCCTTCCTCGACGGCCGCGCCGATCGTCTGCATGTTCTCGGTGCCCGGACTGTGGGCCAGCACCTGCGAGCGGAAGACCCAGCCCATGACCAGCGAAATCGCGGCGATACCCGCGACGGCGTAGGTCAGGTAGAGGTTGTTCCCGGTCAGCTCCAGGTTTGACGCCGCTGCGGGCACCATGGGTACCAGACCCGTCATCAGCCATCCTCCTCGATGGTTTTTTCGCGAAAAGGTCCTGGGCGCAGGTCATTGCGGCCAGGACTGCGCGGTCAGGCTATATGTGGAAGTCGACGGCCCCGAAATCGATGTGGGCCGCATCACGTCAGGCGGTCACGCCGTGGGGCTCAGGACGGCAGCTCGGTGACGGCAGCGACAGCTTCGTCCACGGACTCGTGCAAGGGCAGCACCCGTTCCAGGCCGGTGGCCAAGAAAATGCGCCGAATCCGGTCGGTGGTGACCACACAGTGCAGGACGCCGCCGAGCTGGCGGACCGCCTTGAGGCGGCCGACGAGGACACCGAGGCCCGTGGAGTCCATGAAGTCGACGGCGCTGAGGTCGGCGACCAGTGCCAGGCGCCCATCGGCCATGGCCGATGTCAGAGCGTCCCGCAAGAGTCCGGCCGTCGTCGCATCCACGTCGCCGGCGACATGGATGACCATCACGGGATCGTGATCGTCGGTAGAAACGGACAACATTGCGGAAACCCAACTCCTTCGAACGGGTGAAAGGTCAACGTTCTGACGTGGCGCGCTTACCGTAGACCACCAATGAGCCCCACACCAGACGACCTTGCAGGCCAGCGGGTTGCGTTGCCGCGTTCGGCTGCGGACCGACAGATTCTGCTCACCCTGGGGGGTGTGGCGCCGACTGGACCGTTGCGCTCACTGCGCGAGTTCCCACCCCGTCCCGCTGTGCAGACTGACCTCCCAAGCTGGGTTGATCCGGAATTACGCGGGGCTCTCGCCTATCGGGGTGTGCATCGGCTGTGGAGTCACCAGGCGGCCGCGGTGGAGGAAACCCGCCAATGTCGGAATGTCGCCATTGCGACAGGGACGGCCTCGGGCAAGTCCTTGTGCTACCTCCTGCCGGGGCTGACCGCGGTCCTGGAGGGAACGCGGGCGCCGAACGCCCGGGGCGCGACAATGCTCTATCTGGCCCCCACGAAGGCGCTGGCGGCCGACCAAGCCGCGCACATCGAGGGCCTCGGCTTGCCGGGGGTGCGCGTGGCGACCTATGACGGCGACACCCCGCCGGATGAGCGGCGCTGGATTCGCGAGCATGCGAATGTCGTGCTGACCAATCCGGACCTGATTCATCACTCGATGCTGCCGGGGCATGCCCACTGGGCGTCCTTTCTGCGCGCGCTGACGATGGTCGTCATTGATGAGGCCCACGCCTATCGGGGCATCTTCGGCTCCAGCGTCGCGCTGGTGATCCGCCGCCTGCGGCGGGTCCTGGCCAGGTATCGCCGCGAGCCGGTCTTCGTCCTGGCGTCGGCGACGGCGGGCGATCCCGGCGCGCACGGCGCGGAACTGATCGGGCTGCCGGTCACCGAGATCACCGGGGACGGCTCGCCGCGGGGGGCGGTGACCTTTGCGCTGTGGGAACCGATGGTCGCGGTCGGCGCGGATGGGCAGGAGCGGCGGCCGTCTGCGTCCACCGAGGCGGCCCGGCTGCTCGCCGGGCTGGTCGCGGCGGATGTCCAGACGATCGCGTTCGCCCGCTCCCGGGCAGGCGTGGAGGGGGTGTCCGCGGCGGCCAACCGGCTACTCGAGGCGCGGGGGCACCCGGCGCGCGTGTCGGCATACCGCGGGGGCTATCTGCCGGAGGAGCGGCGGGCCTTGGAGCACGCGCTGCGCACCGGGGCCTTGCGCGGGCTGGCCGCGACGAATGCCCTCGAGTTGGGGATCGACGTGCACGGGCTCGATGCGGTGGTCATGGCGGGCTGGCCGGGGCGGCTGTCCTCGCTGTGGCAGCAGGCCGGGCGCGCGGGGCGGGCGGGGGGTTCATCCCTGGCCATCCTCGTCGCGGCGGACGATCCGCTCGATGCCTACCTGATGGACCACCCGGAGCTGATCTTCGATGGCTGCGTCGAGAAGACCGTCATCAATCCGGCGAACCCGCGGCTGCTGCCCCGCCATCTGGTGGCCGCGGCCTACGAAGTGCCCCTGACCGAGGCCGACGAGAGCTACTTCGGGCCGGATATGACGCCCGCTCTCGACGCGCTCGTCGCCGCCGGCCAGCTGCGGCGGCGCCCACGAGGCTGGTTCTGGCCCGAGGATCGCCGGCCCGATGCCGTCGGCTCGCTGCGCACCGCTGGGGAGGTCGTAGCGATCGTGGAAGGCGCGAGTGGCCGGGTGATCGGGACGATCGACGAGGCGTCGGCCGATCATCAGGTGCATCCGGGGGCGGTGCACCTGCACCAGGGCAGTACCTATGTCGTGACCGAACTCGACCGCGCGAATGCGACGGCCACGGTGGTGGCGGGCGATCCTGGGTGGTCGACGGTGGCCCAGTCGCAGAGCAGCTTTGACCTGGCGACACCGGACGAGGTCCGCCTGCGCGGGGGCTTAACCGTATGCCGTGGGCCGGTCACCGTGCGCAGCCAGGTCGTGTCCTTTGCTCGGCGGCTGCCGACGGGTGCGGTGCTGGGCTATCACGGGCTGGATATGCCGGAACGCGAGTTCACCACCGAGGGCGTGTGGTGGCACCTGCCGGATTCCCTGCTCTTAAGCGTTGGGCTGACGGAGGCGCACATTCCGGGGGCCGCGCATGCGGCGGAGCACGCGGCGATCGGCATGCTGCCGCTCTTCGCCACCTGCGACCGGTGGGATATCGGCGGGGTGTCCACGGCCTGCCATCCCGCCACCGGAGAGCCGACGATCCTGGTGTATGACGGCTACCCCGGCGGCGCCGGCTATGCCGCGCGCGGCTTCGAAGTCTTCGACGCGTGGCTGACCGCCACGCGCGACCTGATCGCGGCGTGCCCGTGCGAGGCCGGCTGCCCCCGCTGCGTCGTCTCGCCCAAGTGCGGCAATGGCAACGAGCCCCTCGACAAGGCCGGCGCGGTGGCCCTCCTCGACGTCGTGCTCACCTCTGACCCGGGCCGATAGCAGCAAGTAGCCGCTACCGTACGGTTACCGTGCAGTACCCGTCGTGATGAGCCCGCGCACTGCACGGTAGGACGCACGGTAGGTCTGGCGCAGCGCTCGCTGGGCGGTGTTAGGCGTCGCGGCGGCCGTCGCCGGGGGTCCAGCCAATGGGGGTGTCGCGGACCGGTTCGGTGATGCTGCCACGCCCGCGGGACTCGGAAGAATCGGCGTCAACGCTGCGCGGCTGAGCCCGCTCGGTGCGCAGGCGTTCGGCCGCCGCCGCCTCCGCGGCCTTGCGGTTCTCCACGGCCGTGCGCTCGAGTTCTTTGCGCTCCCGGCGACGTCGGGCGCCAGCGGACAGACCGGCTTTGATGAGGTAGAGGCCGATCGCCAACGCAATGGCTAGGCCGAAGCCGGTCAGCAGCAGGGCGGCCGGCGAGAGGCCGATGGTGATGCCGAATGCCGTCAGATCGTTAGCCGGTCCCCCGCCGGCGAGATCAGCCAGCGCCAAATAGAACCACGTGCCCGCCAGGGCAACCAGCAGGATGAACAACAGTCCGAGCACGATCATGGACCGCGACGCTCCTCTTCTCGCTCGACCACCCGACGCTCGGGCGCACGGCTGCTGCCGCTCGTCGCCCCGTCCGTCGAGGCGACCAGACAACGGTAGCCCGGCAGCCACGACAACAAGCTGCGGAGTGTCCAGTCGCTCGCAAGACACCCGGCCTGCGGGGCTTCGGAACGCAGGACCGGCCAGCCCACGGGACCGGCGAGCACCCGGGATCAGCCAGGACGCGAGGTCGTCAGCGGCGGGTCAGGACGGGGCCGGCGCGGGCGGTGCCGCGAGCGGTGCGCTCACCGACGATCGGCAAGCGCACGCTCACCCGGGTGGAGACCAGGGCCTGCCCTTCGGGCGTGATGAAGCAGCCGGCGGGGCTTGCCCGGTTGTCGGCCATGATGGCCGCGGCTCGCCGGCACGCAGTAGCGGCGTCCTGGCCATCAAAAAAGGCGGACACGGCGGCGATCGCCCCCAGGTCGGCCGCCGCGCGGGCCCGCTGGGTGCTGGCATATGCCGAGTAGAGCGCGAGCACGGCCGGCAACAGGATCACCATCGCGCCGACAAGGACCACGGTGAGCACGGTCCCCGACCCGCTCTCGGACCTGTCCCGCACCAAACTGGTCCTCACCGCAACTCCTTCGGCGCGACGGATCGGCCCACGGCGGTGACGTCGATCCCGAGGCCCGCGAAGATGCCCCGCTCGGGGGCGCGCACCGTGACGATCACGGTGGACCCTTGCGCATCAACGGTGACCCGCGAGCCCTCGGGCGCCGACTGCTGGGCACCGGCGACGATCTGGCTCACCGGTTCGCCGCGGGCGGCCAGCCGGGCACCGACCCGGCTGGCCTCCGCGCACCGAAGGTGGTCGACGCCGATCGCGATGGCCGTCAGCGTCAGCAGCAAAAGGAGCGCGAAAGTCACCATCCCCAGCGCCAGTTCGATGGTCACAGTCCCGGCCTCGCGCGCCGACGACTGGCGCCCGCCGCGGCCCGGTGCGGCCGCGCCCGGCCTGGTGCACCGGGCGAGCGACGGGCGAGCCATCACTTGCCGTCGCCCTTGGCAAACGCCTTCTTGATCAAGCCCGAGATGCCTTCCTCGCCCAGTCCCCCCAGAACCCCAAGGGCCGTGACGGCGAAGGCGCATACCATGAGCGTGACCAGCGCCCACTCGATGGTGGTCAGGCCGGCCTGGTCCTCGCGCCGGGTGGCGGCATCGATGAGCCGGGCACGAGCCGTGGTGTAGCGGGCTGCGAGCTTGTGAGACATGAACTTCCCCTTTCGGATCCGCCGGCCCCGCGCCGGTCGGTGAGACCACTCTTCCCGCCCAACGCGACCTCCGCCAGATACCCGAAAAAACCTGTGGATCAAGGCTTTTGGACCTTCGAGACTGTGGATAACCGGCCGGCTAGAAGAGGCTGCGCGGCACCAAAGCGACCACCAACGGCAGCACCGTGGTCAGCGCAAAGGCCGGCAGGAAGAAGACGACCAACGGGATCATCAGGAAGGTCTCTGCCTTCCCCGCCGCAGCGGCCAACCGCGACTTCTCCGTGCTCGCCAGCCGCTCCCCAGCGGCCTTGACACTCGCCGCGGGCGCAGCGCCATGCTGCAGGGCGAGCGCGAGCGCCGCGGAGACCGGCTCCCAGGCGGGATCGGCATACGTCCAGGCACGCTCATGCCCCAGGCCCCAGCGGTATGCCGCCACCACCCGCCGCAGCTCGGCTCGCACCCGCGGGGGCGAGACCTCGGCTACCTGCTCCAAGCTTTCGATGATTCCCGCACCGGACGACAGCGCCAGTTGCAGCATCAGCGCGGCATCGGCCAAGTCATCCATCGTCGCATCCGCCTCACCTGGCACCGAGGCGATCTTCTTGGGCGCCAATGCTTTTCGCAACGCCCTCCGGGACAACACCACCCCGAGCGCAGCCAGCCCAAGCCCAACGACACAACACAGGAAGGTCGTCCACGAGCCATAGAGCTCCCGCGGCGTGACCCCGACCAGCAGACCGATCGGCATACCCGACAGCGGCAGGATCAACATCATCCCCATCGAGGAGGTCGCGCCCGCCGTCACCGCAGCCAGCCGCTCTCGCGCCGCGCGCTTCTCCCGCAACTGCCCGACGGCCCACATGACGGCCGGGTGGAGGGCAGAGCCGCTTGCCTCGGTCAACGTCCAGGCACCCGCCACCAGCCGCAGTTCCGGGACCTGGGCCGTATGCCGGGTCCAGGCGGGCCCTCCCGGCGCACCACGGGCGAGCGCGCGCCGCACTTCGAGGAGGACATCGCGGATCAGACCGCGGTCATCGACCGCGACGTCCGCACTCGCCGGCGAATCGTTGCCGTCAGCAATCCCGGTGGAGTCCTCGAACGAGCCCAGGGAATCGCCCGGAAGCTGTTCCAGCGCAATCGAAACCGCCTGCACGGGAGTCAAGCCGGCCTGCAAACACAGGGCGATCGATTCCAGCGCACCAGCCACCGATTCCACCCGATCCGGCGCGCGCCCCAGAGCCTGCCTCGACCGCGGCGCTGCCGGGCGGGGCCAGGCGGCATACGCAGCCGCCAAGAGCAAGGCGACCGCCACCGCGGCGCCCATCGCCTAGAGATCCTCGATGGCAGCAATCCGCCGACCCGCCGGCGTACGCGCAACGTGCACAACGGTTTTCAGCGCTGTGGCGACCTGCGCTCGCACCGCAGCAGGCGACATCCCGGCCAGGGCCCCGAGCGCCTCGAGGCGCGCCGGCACATCGGCAGGCCGGTTCGCGTGCAGCGTCGCGCAGCCGCCCTCGTGCCCAGTGTTCAACGCCTGCAACAACTCTCGCACCTCGGCGCCGCGCACCTCGCCGACGACAACCCGGTCCGGCCGCATCCGCAGGGCCTGGCGGACGAGGTCGACCAGCGTGACCGAGCCGTGCCCCTCGACATTCGGGGGCCGCGCCTGCAGACGCACGACGTGGCCGGTGTTCAAGGGAATCTCCAGCACGTCCTCGACCACGAGGATCCGGTCCGCCGGATCGACCTCGCCGAGCAAGGCCGCCAGAAGCGTCGTCTTGCCCGCCCCGGTGCCACCTGTCACGACGAAGGCATCCCGATCGATCACCATCTGCCGCAGTCGCGCCGCCTGCTCGGGCGTGCACATCTCGACCCGCTCCAGATCGTCCAGGCGCACGGCATCGCGGCGCAGCATGCGCAAGCTGATGCACGTGCCACCCGCCGCGAGCGGCGGCAGGATCGCGTGCAAACGCACCGCCCCCGGCAGCAAGCCGTCCACCCACGGCTGCGCGTCGTCCAAACGCCGCCCCGCCACGCCCGCCAGGCGCACGGCGAACCGGCGCACGTGCTCCCCGGACTCGAAGTCGTGATCCGGGACCCGCTCCAAACCCCCACCCCGGTCGGCCCACGACTCCCCCGAGCCATTGACGAGAATGTCCGTGACGCCCGCCTGCCGCGCCAGACCCGCGAGGGGCCCGAGGCCCGCCAGATCGGCCTCTAAGCGGTTCGTCGTCCGCGCGATGCCACGCTCCCCCAGCCGCTCGGCCGCGGTGTCGACGACCTCGCGGATGGCCCGGCGATCCGGCGCGCGCCCGGACCGGACGGCCTCTTCGATGCCCTCGTCGAACTTCATACTCGTGACCCCACGGGATCCCCCGCCTGGGCATCGGCCACAGCCAGCACGGACGCCACCAAGCTGTCGGAGAGCCGGGCCACCCCGCCGCGTTTCCGCAGGCCCGGGGGCACCCCTTGCCGCTCCGCCGCCCGGACCGACCGGTCGTCGCGAAGATGCCCGAGCAGCGGCAGACCCAAGCCCCGCGCCAGATCGTCCGCGATGCGCTGCTCACGCCCGGACCCGCGGGTCACCACCCCCGCCAGACCCTCGTGCCCGTTCCCGCCCAGCCACGCCTGCGCGTCCGCCAGGCCGCGCGCCGTAACCGGAAGGATCAGCACCGAGGCACCCCACCCGAGGCGCGCCACCCGACCCCAATCGATGACCACCAGGTCACACGCGCGGTCCAGCGCGGCCAGCACAGCCTCGAAGGCTTCGTCCGGAACCTGTTCGGGCACAACGGCTTCCAAATCAGAGCTGGCCCGGCCACCGGAGAGCACTGCGCACCCCTCCACCGTCGGCAGCCGGTTCAGCAGCCGCTCGCCACCCACCTCCCCGTCCACTTCCACGAGGTGCGACCACCGATGACCGGGCAGGTGCTCGGCCGCCATCGTCACCTGCAGGCCGCCGCGCAAGGGGTCGCCGTCGACGACCGCAACCCGCACCCCAGCCTGCGCCGCGCGCATCCCCAGCGCCGCCACCACGGTGGAGCACCCCACACCGCCGGACGGGCCGATCACCCCCAGAATCGTCATACCCCAAGGGTGCCCACGAAGTGCCGATCCGGCGAGGGCTCCCGAGCCAGCCTGTGGATAACTAGTCGCTCAGGCGCCCCGCGAGCACGGAGTCGGCGATGGCGTGTCCCTCTTGGGCTCCCGCGACGATCGCCTCGCCGCAGTGCTCCACCCACAGCACCAGGCCGTCCACCGTGCCCAGGCCGTATGCCTGAAGCGCCCCTTGATAGGCCGCGCCGCCACTGGCCCCATGGCCGGCTTCGAGGACCGCGACCCCGGTGGGGTCGAGTCCGAGGACGCGGGCCAGCACCCGGTCCATCGCCCGCGCCACGAGTCCGTTGCCCCGCGCGAAGGGCCGCGCGTGGGCGAGTTCGGCGTGCACTATGGCCAGCACGAGCACGGCCGGCAGGTCCCGCGCCGCCACCACGGCATCCAGTGCCGCCAACCGAGCGGCCGCCTCGGCCGGCGCGGGGGCCGGGCCCAAAAGCGCAAACTCGCCGCAATCCCCGGTGCGCGGTCGCCCCACCTCCTGCGCCCCCAACAAGCGCCCGGCCGCCGCGAGATGCACGCCCGCGAGAACCTGCCGCGTCGAGAAGGGCGCGAGGGCGGCATATCGCTCCGTCGCCGCCGTGGCACTCACCGCAGCCCGCAGGACCTCCTCCCCCGGATCCGGGTCTGGCGACCACGGTCGGGCCCCCCGCATCAGGTCGCGAACCAACGCGATGCTGCTGCGCGAACCGTCCAATTCGGCCGACGCCCAGGCCCCCCGAACCCGCGATTCCGCGGCCGCCTCCGGGATGCGGCGCCGCAAGGCCTGATGCCAGCGCAACTGGGTGCAGGCCTCGCGCGCGGCCGCCGATGCGGCCGCGATCCGCTCGTGCTCAGCCAGGCTGCGCAGAGCACCAACCGGATCGGACATTTCGCTCACTCCAGAGTGCGTGCAGTTGCGGTCAAGGCGGCTGTGCAGGACCATAGTTGATTAGGTCGCTCCCTTCGGGTTGAGCAACCTGCGTTGGGTGCCTACCCCCCGAGGGCATCTCAACGCCGCGGGCCCGGCCGATCCCCCCCGGCCGGGCCCGCACCTTATGCCCCAAGCCGTTGCGGGGGTTTAAGTTGAGCACCCATGACGGCTTTCGACGTGCCGACCGCCTTGGTCACGCTGCTGGTTGTCGCCGTCGTATGGGCCGCAATCCGCCTCGCCGCGAGGGTCCGTGGCCGCTCTCGTGGCTTCCTCAGCGACGCCAACCGCGCGACCTACGAGACACTGCATACGGCCGCGCTCGCGGCCCGCCATCTCGGCAGCGGCCTGACCCCCCATGGCAGCGGCAAGGCCGCCCGCCACGTGCGCGCGCTCCTCGACGCTCCGGCGATCGCCATCGTCGGGCCCGGCGGCTCGGTCACCTGGGACGGACCGTCCAGCCACCACGCCGAGGCCACGGCCCGCCTCGCCGCCCCCGCCCTGCGGGACGGCGAGACCATCGTTCTCGACGCCGACGAGGTCGGCTGCGACCAGGCCGATTGCCCGATCCGAGTAGCCGTAATCGCTCCGATCGCCTCCGAGGGCCGGGTCGTCGGAGCGCTCGCGGCCTATGCGCCATATGTCGGCGCCGGCCTCGCCCGGGCCACCTCCGAAGTTGCCGGCTGGCTCTCTGCCCAGGTCGAGTTGGCCGAACTCGGCAAGGAACGCGCCCGCGCCTCCGAGGCCGAGCTCGCGGCGCTCCGGGCCCAGATTTCCCCGCACTTCATCTACAACTCGCTTGGCGCCATCGCCTCCTTCGTGCGCACCGACCCGGACCTGGCCCGCGATCTGCTGCTGGAGTTCGCCGATTTCACGCGTTATGCCCTACGGCACAGCGGCACCTTCACGACCCTGGCCGAGGAGTTGCGCAATGTCGAGCGCTATCTGATGTTGGAGCAGGCGCGCTTCGGTGATCGCCTGCAGCTCTCGCTCCTCATCACCCCGGAAGTGCTACCCGTGACCGTCCCGTATCTGGTGATCCAGCCGCTCGTGGAGAACGCCGTCCAGCATGGCATGTCGAATCTCGCAGGGACACATACGATTTCGATCACCGCCGGCGACCTTGGCTCGGAGGCCGAGATCGTGGTCGAGGACGATGGCGCCGGCGCCGATCCCGAACGAATTCGGGGCATCCTCGATGGCACTCTGGAGACCAGTTCCCACGGCCTGGGCAATGTCGACGCGCGCCTGCGCACGATCTATGGCGACGAGCGCGGGCTGGTCGTCGAGACGGCTCCGGGCGCGGGTATGCGGGTCAGTTTCCGGGTTCCGAAGTTCCTTCCCGCCGCCCACGCATCCGCCGACCATAGGCTGGCAGCGTCATGACCTCCGATCCCCACGGCCTGATCGCCCTCGTCGTCGACGACGAGGCGCCGGCGCGTTCCGAGTTGCGCTACCTCCTCGAGCAGGACAAGCGCATCGCCGGCGTGCGCGTTGCGGCGTCGGGCACCGATGCCCTTCGCGTCCTGGAGAACGAGCCGGTCGATGTCGTCTTCTCGGATATCTCCATGCCGGGGCTCGACGGCATGGAGCTCGCCCGGGTGCTCGCGCGCTTCGCCCACCGACCGGCGGTGGTCTTCGTCACCGCTCACGACCAGCACGCCGTGGACGCCTTCGCGATCTCGGCGGTCGACTATGTGATGAAGCCGGTGCGACCGGAGCGCCTCGCGGAGGCCGTACGCCGCGTGGTCCGCGCCGTCGCCCCGGCCCCCGAAAGCCGCGACGAGGACGAGACGATCCCGGTCGAGCTCGGGGGCATCACCCGATTCGTCTCGCGCCGCGACATTCGCTACGTCCAGGCACATGGGGACTATGTCCGGCTGCATACCGACACCGGATCGCACCTGGTCCGCATACCCCTGAACACGCTCGAAGAGCGTTGGGCAGCAGCGGGTTTCGTCCGCATACACCGCAGCACACTGATCTCGCTGAAGCACGTCACCCAGGTGCGCATGGACCACGGGAAAGCCTCGGTGCGCGTCGGCGACACCGATCTGCCGGTCAGCCGCCGGCATATGCGCGAGCTGCGCCAGCAACTCCTCACCCGCCCCACCGGGTCATGAGTCCGGCGCAGCGCCCCGCCTCGGAGCGGGTGCGGGTGACGGCATCTCGCCGCAGTGCACCACGGCATATCGCCCGCGCCGTCGCAGACGAACTCAGCGACCAGACCGCCCTTGGTGATATCTACGTCCGCGGGCTGATGCGAGCCCAATTGCGGCTCGCCGCAAGCCTGTTGATGTTGACCGTCCTGCTGTTGGGGAGCTTGCCGATTCTCTTCGCCATCGTGCCGCAGACCCGGTCGATGCAGGTTGGTCCGCTGCCGCTGCCGTGGGTCACGTTGGGGGTGTTGGTCTATCCGGCGATCGTGCTGCTGGCCCGCTTCTATGTGCGGGCCAGCGAGCGACTGGAGGCGGATTTCGTCGATGTGATCGGGCGCGGCTGATGCAGCTCGCGAGCCTGCTCGCGATCGCTGCGGTCTGCCTGGCGACCGTTAGCGTCGGATCCCTGGGGCTGCGTATGTCGCGCGCCACCTCAGACTTTTATGTCGCCGGCCGCGCCATCACCCCGCGGCGCAACGCCAGCGCCATCGCGGGTGAATACCTTTCCGCCGCATCCTTTCTCGGCGTTGCGGGTCTGATCTGGCAAAGCGGCATCGACATCTTGTGGTTCCCGATCGGCTATACGGTCGGCTATCTCGTCCTGCTCGTCCTCATCGCGGCACCTCTGCGGAGGTCAGGCGCCTACACGCTCTCCGATTTCACCGAATTGCGGCTGGAATCGCGAGCCCTGCGCGCCTTCGCCTCGCTGCTGATCATCGGCATCGGCATCCTCTATGTCTTGCCCCAAGTCCAAGGCGCTGGCCTGGCGCTGCGGCAGGCCACCGGCTGGCCGACCTGGGTCGGATCGGCGGTCGTCGCCGTGGTCGTCTTCCTCGCCGTGGCCGCCGGCGGGATGCGCTCGATCACGCTGGTCCAGGCGATGCAGTACTGGATCAAGCTGACCGCGATCGCCATCCCCGCTTTCGTCCTGCTCGCGATCTGGAGCCGCGGCGATGTCGGGTCCGTCGACTTCGGCGACTGGGCGATCCCGAGCACCGACCCGGTCGGTCTCTACACGACATACAGCACCATGCTCGCGCTCTGCTTGGGGACGATGGGGCTGCCGCACGTGCTCGTCCGCTTCTACACCAATCCCGACGGCCGCGACGCACGCCGGACCACCGTCGGTGTCATCGGCCTGCTCGCGGTCTTCTATCTCTTCCCGCCGATCTATGGCGCCCTGGGTCGCCTGGAATTGCCGCGCCTCGCGCCGGGCTCCCGCCTCGACACCATGGCCCTCCAACTCCCCGGCGCGATGACCGACGGACTGCTTGAGACGGTGCTCACGGCGATGCTTGCCGGCGGGGCGTTCGCGGCTTTACTCAGCACCACCTCCGGCCTGATCGTCTCGGTGGCCGGCGTCATCGATCAGGATGTGCTTCGACCACTGATTGCCCGCCGGTCCGGCGAGGATGCCCGGGGCGCGGCGACCTATCGTCTGGCGACCGCCATTGCGGTGCTTCTGCCTTTTGTGTTGTCGCGGCTGCTCGAACCGCTCGGCCTCGCCACAACAGTCACGCTGGCCTTTGCGGTCGCCGCGTCGACCTTCGCCCCGCTGCTCGTCCTCGGCGTCTGGTGGCCTCGGCTCACCACCGTCGGCGCCGCTGCGGGGCTGGGCGTCGGCACGCTCTGCGCCCTGATCAGCCTGGCCGGTGCCTTCCTGCGCGTCGACCCGGGCGACGGGTGGCTGGCCGCGCTCGTCGCCCGCCCCGCCGCCTGGACCGCCCCGCTGGCCTTCGCGACCATGGTGATCGTCTCCCGACTCACCCCCTCCCGGCGCCCCCCGCATACCAACCGGACCCTGAACCGCCTGCATACCCCCGAGTCGCTACTGCCCCCGTGATCACGCGCCCGCCGTCTGCCGAGGGCGTATGCCGCGTGTCAAGTCGGGTCACGAACGTGGCCGTGCTTGCACGTTGCGCACGGCGGGCTGGCCACGATCCATGGCCACGGACGTGCTCCAGTTATCCGTGGATTCCGTTGTCCATCAATAATTTTCGGCCCCTCTGATCTCGCATCTCGAATCGAACTGGTGTACCATTTGAAGATGACGGCGATGGCGCAGCACCCCACAGGCGGGCCCCTCGGGCCCGCTGCCGGACTGCGCATGGCGGGCGGGTGTCAGGGGTTAACTCCACTTGATGACGCGTGGTGGCCGCCGCTGGATGTCGAGGAGTTGGTCGCCGATTTTGAGGCGTGGCAGGACGAGCTCGGCTGGGATGACGTGGACGAGGCCGACGAGCGGGACTCGTGGGCACTCGCCGCGAAGGAGCCGCGGTGATGCGACCAGCCAGCCAGTCATGCCTCACCGGTCACGGCGGTGCGAGACCTCGTCGACTGGCTCGCCACCCTTGCACCGGAGGACAACCCCGGTTCCGAGTTGGGACTGGCGGAATTGATCGACCTCATCGCCGGGCTGGAGCAGGTCATGGGTGCGATCGCGGCCGCGCAGGCTCGTGCGACCGCTCATTTCGGGCGGGCGACGGTGCGGGAGGCGCTCGCGAACCGGGCCTCGCTGCCGAAAGCCCGATCCTCCATCGCGCCACAGATCGCGCTCGCCCGCCGCTGCTCCCCCGCCACCGCCGACCGGCACCTCGG